>NZ_JBWDNV010000011.1:0-361409 GCF_056269375.1 Paenibacillus sp. J22R56 | reverse complement strand
ATCAAACTCTCCATGAAATGGTGTTTGACTTGCTCAAACTTGTTTTTATCGCTTTTTCCGTTATTTCTAACGGGGCAGTTTTGCTCGTTGTTCAGTTTTCAAAGAACAATTTTTCTCAACAACGCTGTATATCTTATCACGTTATCGAATTCAGTGTCAAGCTTTATTTTTCATCGATTTGAATTTCTATCAATCAATGTACTTCAGCTTGTCGTCCGAACCGTGTATCTCTCTCGGCCGGAATTAGAATATACCATAGGCATATATCCCATTGCAAGTCTTTTTTTAAAAAACTTTATATCCTAGCAGCCTACTCTGTTCCTATATGCTTCAGTGCTTCTCTTACACTAAGAGAAGATAAGGGAGTTTCATTAACAAACCGGCGAACTACATCTGCCTCTGTCTTCGCGTATTCCCTAAGCGCCCATCCAATTGCTTTTCGGATAAAGAATTCGGACTCTTCCTTTTGCAGGTTGATATAATGAAAGAGTCGCTCGATATCTGTACTTCCTTTATATTTGAGCTGATAGAGGATAGCCGTTCGGCGCAGCCACATATTGTCTGAGTGTATCCAGCGATCCGGATAATCGGGAAGCAGATCCGGGTACTTCGATAGATGAAAGCCTACAAGCTGACCCGCAATGATATCTACTGTATCCCACCAAGACTTTGTGACAATCAGTTGCTCTAATACATCAATATGTGATCTGTCAGCCTGCTTTCGGTGCTTGTCCAGCAGAACCATCGCCGTATATTGATACTCCCGCTCCGGCAACTGCCATAGCTCATTTACCGTTTGCAGCAGCAGTTCGCCCTTGGGCAGACCATTCTCCTTCCAGAACTCCCTTGTCAGCTGGGTTCTTTCTGGCGTCTTAATCCCTAAGAACGGAAACTGATTACGCATATAAGCTTCCATAGCATGTGCTCTCTCATGATCAGCGTGCTCACGCAGCCAATTTGCTAACTTATTAGCATATGTCGACATAGCAATCCCCTCCATTTTCCAAAATTATAGTTTGGTGAGTACTCGATATGCAAGCTAATGTGGCCACTACTTTCATCATCAAGAGTCTACATAAAAAACCACCTCTTAAGGTGGTTTGAGGGAGTACTACAATAATGATCTATTGTACTCTGCGATAAGGCTTCCGGTATTCCTGCGGAGTTACGCCATGAACCTTGCGGAACAATCTGGCGAAGTACGAGAAATTGCCGTAGCTGAGACCGTCAGCGATCTCACTGATACTGCGGTCGGTTGTCGTAAGAAGCTCCGCAGCTTTATCCATTCTTTCCTTCAATATATAGTCTGTCAGCACCATACCTGTTTCCTTCCGGAACAGACGGGACAGATAGGCGGGATTCACAAAAGCAATGGACGCCAGCTGCTCACGACTAAGCTCCTCGTTCAGATGCTCAGCGATAAATGCCTTCACCTTGAGCACGATAGGACTAACAGCCATCGTTCTCGAGAACAAGCTGCCTGCGGCTTCTGTTATGCAGCGTACCCAAGCTTTGAATTGTCCAACCGACCGGGTGGCTGTCTCCATTCCCGAACAGGCATGATTCTCATACAACTGCTGAGCTTGGAGTCCCTTACGGTGCATTGCATAATAGATGACTTGCAGCAGCGCATGGTAAGAGGCTGTTAAACTATCGACGGTTGCGGTATGTGGATCAATTGCATTCGTCCAATCTTCCAGCCTTTGCGCCAGCTCCGTTACATCGCCCTGCTCAAGTAAATCCGCCCAGTCCAGCATTGCATCCGTAAATTTGGCGGCCGGTATGATGGTATTTGTCCTCGGATCTTCGCTCCAGATAATACCGCCTGCCATGCTCACATTGCGATATTCTTTGTTCAGTAAGGTTAAGTAGCTTTGCAGCACATCCGTTACAGCACTTAACTCACCAATATAGCAGGACAAACGACAGTAGAAATACTGGCTGCATGCTTCCATATACGCCCGGCATAACGTCTCAATCTCTTCTCTAGCTGCGTCAATCTCACCGAGGTGCAGCACGATAAGAATATTACCCCGATGATCTTGAATAACGTTGCCCGGAAGCTTCTCAAGGAGCAGCTCTTCTGCCGATTTGCGCAGTGCAAACTCCATAATAAGCTCATCCCGCTCGTTAAGTGGTCTTTCCCAGCTCTCCACACTAATAAGGATGAGACGAACACGTTCAACTGTACTTAGCTTCATATCATAAGCAGAGAGAGATTGCCTGATCGCTTCACGGCTTGTTGATACTCTGCGCTCCAGCAGATCCTGCCAGAAGCGCTCTACGAGCATTGGCTTACGGCTGTTCCACAGCTCAACGATTTTATTGTATTGGTCATCCGTTTCACTAATTCTCCGCTTCTCATTCACCCGGGAGATCGCAGTGAGGAGAGCCTCCTCCAGCTCGGTATAAATAACCGGCTTAAGCAAATATTCAAAGCTGCCCAGATGGATTGCACGCTTCGCATACTCAAACTCAGAATGGCAGGTCAACACAATCGTCTCTGGCTGCATGCCTTGTGCTTTTATCCACGCCATCAGTTCAAGACCACTAATTTCCGGCATTTCGATATCACATATGACGATGTCTATCTGCTGTTCATGCAGTACCTGCTGCGCCATCGGTGCATGATAAGCTTCATAAACCTCATCGACTCCAATCATATCCCACCGGACTCCTGAACGAAGTCCCTTCACCGCATAAATTTCATCATCTACAATGAGTACTCGTATCATTGTCCCGGCTCCCTCTCGCCCGTTTTATTCCTCGGCACCCGCAGCGTTACTATCGTACCCTGTGGATCTGCACTGCCAAATGCCATTCTGACTGTACCTTTATAATAGAGCCTGCATCGCCGAACAACGTTCCACAGCCCTAAACTGCCATCACCAGGCTCAAGCTGCTGCACCTTCATATGCAAATGTTCGATTTGTTCCTCCGTGAGACCTTTTCCGTTATCCTCTACCTCAATGACCAGCTCTGCTTGATCCCCCTCGCCTTCTGATGATACCTTCACCCGAATATGGAATGGAGTTCCTGTCCGAATGGAGAAGCCGTGTACCATTGCATTCTCAACGAGAGGCTGAATGCTAAGCGGCGGAATACTTACGTTCTCCAGAGCTGGGTCTACGATAAAATCAAAAGCAAGTGTCTCCGGGAAACGATACTTCTGAATCGAGAGATAATGGTAGAGATGCTCGACTTCTTCCTTCACGGTAACCGTTGAAACCTGCGTACGGGTCGTAAATCGGAAATAGCGTACAAGATGCAAAGACATGTTCTGAATCACTTCATAATCCTTGATCTGTGCAAGTTGATAGACAATATTAAGAGAGTTCATGAAAAAATGAGGATGGATCTGTGCCTGCAAATGCTTCAATTCCGCCTTCTGTGTCCTGATCTGTTCCTCGTAGATATCAATCTTCAAATGCTCGATCTGCTGAGCCATCCCGTTAAACGTTTCTTTCAGCGTAATAAACTCCTGAAGCTTATAATCTTCCATCCGGACGCTAAGGTCGCCGGAGCGAATCTTGCGCATCCCTTTAATGAAATGGTGGATTGGCTTTACAATGGAGTTCTGCAGGAAGAAGAGATAAAGGCCTAGCATAATCGCAGCAAGCATTGGAATGAGATACGTCATTTTACGGAAAATCGGAAGGCCCTCGAGCAGTGTACGCTCAGGCAGAAGGAAGATCAGATTCATATCTGCCATCCTGGAGCTTTTCGCCACAAGCAAGTATGGTTTACCCAGCTTGACGATGTTATAAGCGGCGTTGCCGTTGTCCATGTAAGTGGTTAGGTCGAAAGCTTCTATCTCCTGACGGATCGAATTGCCTACGGTTGATAATGGCTTACCTTCGCCCGATACAAGAAGTGCTTCTGCCTTGCCTCCTTGCCCCAATACCCTCATCGGCTCCATCAGCCGATTTAGATCAATCCATGCTCCAATATAGGAATCATAATTCGTATCCACGACACGAACGAGAGCATATTGTCCATTTAACTCCACAACGTTCCAGCCGGTACGAATAGCAGGATCATCTTTGGCAAGCAGTTCTCTCAGCTTTGTCTGAATCTCCTGTTTACGGTCATAAGTAACCGATTGCTGCTGTGCGATTAGTAGCTCTTCATATTTGGTGCTGTAAGCAAACAAGACGTCTGCTGCATCATAATAGTTAATGTTCAAATCCAAATCATTGGATGTCTGCGTCGTAGACAAATAATATTCCCAGCTTTCTTGATCATATTGGCTGAGCGAGATTAAGCTTTGATCCTGCTCGGCCGCTTTGTAGAGATAGTTCTCGATCTCTCCCAGCACCTGATCCATATCATTCATATACATCGTGAGCATATTCCGGTTCGACTGTGCGACCTGGGAGTGGACAACCTTTGTTGCATAGAGATTGTTCCACAAGAGCAGGATCACGAGAGGAATAATGACGAGACCAAAGCCCAAGATCAGCCTGGAACGCATCGTCGCTTGTCTCATTGCCCGTTCTCCTCTCCTCATCTGCGAATTAGTTGTGGCTGGGCAGCCATAGATCAAGCTGACGCTGCTTTTCCTGGACGACTTTATCAGCTCCAGCTGCCTTCAGCTTGCTTATATACATCGGGATAATTTTCTCCGGATCCTGAGCTCCGGTATTAAAGGCCGGCATAAATTCTTTTTCTACGAGTAGGGAAGCCGCAATCTCCGCCTTCACATGCTCGGGGTTAAACACAAAACCAAGTGCCTTCGATTTATCCGCCTGCTCGTTAAAGCTGCGGTATTCCTCCCAGAGACCCGGATTTTCGTTATCCCATAGATAGGAGTTCAACTGGTTGCCAAACATCCAAGGCTGATTGAGATTGTAGCCCACCGTCTTGGCATCTACGTCAGGCGGATATTCGATGACATTATCCGACTTCTTGACGTAATGAACACCCTCTACGCCCCAATCGAGCAAATTCAGTAAATAAGGATCGGTGTATAAAAGATTTAGCAGCATCATTGATTTCTCCGGATGCTTGGCATTACGGGTAATCGCGAACATCGCGCTTGTTGTATCCGCTGTTGTCGTATAAGGTTTTGTCAGTTCTACACTGACCATGGGATAACCGGTATCCCGCGAAGCTTGAATCTCAAATCCTGGTTTAAGAGACTCGGCATAAGCAAAGGCATTACCTGCTTTCACTGCGTCATATTCATTATCTTTAGATGTTGTAGCATCCGCGTTCAGGTATCCCTTCCGATTCCACTCATAGAGCAGCTTCGCATAGTTCATAAATTCATCCGTCTCCGCCATACTAAGCACCTTCGTTGATTGACCGTCACGTCGCAATACACCTGGTCCTTCTCCAAGCATGTCAAAAATACCGTACTGCATCATAAACGTAAGAGGACTGCGGTCTGCACGTGCTTGCAGTGGTGCAACTCCCGGCTCATCTCGTTTAATTCTCTCGAAAATGGGGCCAAAGTCGGCCAGTGTCTTCACTTGCGAGAGATTAATATCGTATTTATCCACCAGATCCTGCCGGAGCACCAGCCCTTTGCTGGAAGCAAACTCTTTGTTTGTAACAATGCCGTATAGCTTGCCATTCACCTTGCTTGCTTCGAGAATAGAAGGATCCAGAATCTTGCGAATACCCTCGCCATATTTGTCCAGCAGCTCATCAAGAGGAAGGTAGCGCCCTTTCGCAATCTCATCGCCAAAGCGCATCCATCCTGCGGTAAAGAGAATGTCCATCTGTTCGCCGGAAGCAAACATAAGCCCCGTCTTATCCCACCAGGAGCCCATATCAATCGTACGAATGTCGACTGTGGCGTTTATTTTTTTCAGAAGATAGTCGTTGATTTTGTCTTCAACAAGATTAAGGTCCTTGGGCACATTACCCGCAGGGAAGACCATAACCAGCTTGTCGGTATTATTAGTATCTGCAGCCGGCTTGTCAGCAGATTGATTATCGGGATTTGTATTGGAATCGTCAGCCTGTCGAGCCGGCTTCGGCGTTTGTCCGTACATCGTCGAGAATACTATGAGGATAGCGACGACGAGCAGCGATCCGACAATTATTGGAAGCGCTTTCTTATTAGCTCTATTAAACATGTCACTCGTCTCCTTGGCACAAGGTTAGATACCTCATCATACAACGGCTTGATTCTTTCCGACTACTCTAATTGTAACTTTTAATAACAAGATTGTGACTTTGAACGCATGACAAATAGCCGGTTAAGGTTGCCCCTAACCGGCTTGCTTCATTAAATTGAATTATTTGTCCATGAAGCCTGTTGCCTGCAGCAAACGCTTCAGCGTTACCGCTGCTTCTGCACGTGTCGCATGATCAAGCGGAGCGAACTTACCTGCAGATTTGCCTTGCATAATCCCTGCTGCTGCAAGCTCATCAATGGAAGACTGTGCCCACTCGGCGATTTGGCTGCCGTCATGTTCGAACGCTGTTGTTCCCGTATTCGAAGATGAAGTATTCTTTTGGGTCAGCTCCAGCGCACGGTCCAGCATAACCGCCATTTCCTGGCGGGTTACTTCTTGATTCGGATGGAATGTACTATCACTCATCCCTTTTACAATACCGTATTGGACAGCTGTATTAATATAAGAGGCGTACCAGGTAGACGGCTGTACATCTGTGAATGCTTTGTTGTCTTCACTTGTTGGTGCAAACCCAAGCGCCTTCACCACAAGTGCAGCAAATTCCGCTCTGCTGATATTCCGGTTTGGTGCAAACGTATCTGCCGCAACACCATTTACGATTCGTTTGTTTGCCAGAAGCAGAATGTCATCCTTCGCCCAATGGGAAGAGATATCCTTGAAGGTAACAGTCGAAACAGCTGCCGCGTAAAGGCTGTTTGTTGTGCTTTTTACCGTAACAACGGTATGGCCGCCTTCACTTGTGAACAACGCAGGTACCGTTCTAAATTGTCCTGTTGCCGGATCAAACACCACAACCGAGCTGTGCTCCGCATCTAATGGACCGTCGAGCGTAAAGCTTCTAGCTACAAACTGCTTTCCGAATTGATGTACCGGTATGGACTCATCACCGGATTGCAAAGTCATCTCGAAGGAAACGGGATTACCTGCAATGGTGAAGCCTGCCGAAGCTGCCTTGTTCTTCATCTCCTCAGTTGTATCTGATGCTGCTTGCGAGAGTTTGATGGTCAGCTTTGCACCAGACGTCCCCAACTGCTGCCCGTAACCTGCTTTCTCCAAAATCGTCCAAATATCGGACGGCAGGTTATACGTCATTCCCCCATAACGAATCACAACGACTGCACCTTTAGGAGCAGATGCTGCCTCCTTCAATACAGCTGCAGAGAACTCAACAGTTCCCGCTTCAGCATTAGCCGGCAAGTCAATGACAATCTCCGCTTTACCTGATACTAGGCCAGCCTTCAGTTCAGCATCATGATCAATGGATGGCTCAACTGGTGTTGAACCGCCGCCTGTATTATTGCCTGAATTTCCATCATCCTCATGCGTAACGGTACGAAGCTCAAAGCCCGTTCCTGCTGCGTTAAATACTGGTCCAATCTTCGTATGACGAACGATAACATTGTCCATATTAATTGATCCACTTACGTCACTGTTCACATGAATTCCCCATGTGCCGGTTCCATCGATCACATAGTTCTCAATCGTAACGCTATGAGTCCCGTTCGTGATAGCGTTAGGGCCATTCACGTACAGACCTTGATAGGTACTGTCCAATGCTGTGTTATTACGGATCTTAATGTCCGCATCAATTGGCTTATCTCCGGCGAACAGCCAGATAGCTCCAAAGTTCTGTCCCCAGCTTGGTTCGCGGCCGCCTGTACGAATGAGCGTATTGCGCTCAATCAGCGTTGTACCGTCGAATGCTATCGGATTAAAGCGTGTTGATACCGCAATCCCTGCACCAAACCCTACCGTATCAGACAACAGGTTATCCTGCACTTTATTATCCCGTCCGCCAAAGATCGCTACATTATCCGCAAGCCATGGCAGCTGTACTGTATTAAACCGAACGGTATTACCACTCACACGGCTATCATCATCGGATACGCCTTCCGGCTTCTGTGACCAAAGCGCGATGCTGTCATCACCGGAGTTGCGGATATGGGTTTGTTCAATCATGGAGTTTCTTGTGCCGGTTGTGAAGTTAATGCCGTCGGCATAGGTATCGCGAATTCGCACGCCGCCGACGTATAACCCATCTGTCAGCACAGCTTGGTCACTACGCATCGACCAGATTCCGGCTTTTGCATGCTCGATCCATACGTTCTGGATGACCGAGCCTTGGCCAAAGGTGCCATCAAAGCCCGCTTCACGCAGCTCATCATGACGCCCAGTCACACCTAGATCCATATACAAATCGTAGACTTGTACTTTACTTCCTTCAACGAGGAAGCCTGCTCCCTGCAGTTCGGTGTGCCACATGCCCGCTCCACGGATCGTCACATTATCGATATGGAGAGGTCCTTCTGTAAGTGTAAATACCCCTGCCGGAATCCATACACCAACGCCCTGCTCCTTCGCTGCTGCAATCGCTGCTTCAAAAGCAGCTGAATCATCCGATGTATCATTTGCTATTGCTCCAAAGTCTGTTACCGATAAGTAGCCGTCTGGTTGCAAATAAGCATCAGGCGCCTGCTCCAAATCTACTAAGTCAACCACATAGTATTCTGCTGTATCGTCTGCTTCCTTCACGAGACGGATCGTCGCGCCTGCTGGTACTTCGCCAATTAATAGACGGGACTCATCATAGAAACGGTGAGCATCTCCATCATCCGGATTATTCGTCCAAGGATATTTGCCATACACCCAGCTGTACTTGCTGGACAGATTAATCTTGCCTTGCTTCTCTCCATTAATATACAGCGTTAGTGAATGTTCTTCGCCATCACCAGCTGCGGAGTCCGGAATGATATAGCGCATGGTCAGCGCATTCGCTTGCTCCGTTGTTTTAAACTCTACATATTGTCCTGTTGCGTCCAAACGAACAGCTCCCCTTCCGGATGCTTCGGAAGCAAAGGTTTTAAACGTACGGTCCTCTTCGATTAAAGAACCATTCGTTACGCCATGCTCTGCTTCATAAGTCGTAAAGGGAACTGTCGCTCCGCGGTAATCTTTGTTGATTGCATTTTGCACGAGGAGGTAATCGACATCATCATTGCCGGTATTGCCGTTATCATACTGCAAGGATATCGTATTCATGCCTGCACGAAGTGGAAGGTTCAATGTCTTGTCAGCCCAGCCGTTACCTGTACTTGGGAACTCTATTGCAGCAGGCTGCTTTAAGCCGTTGACATATACATTTAACGTCTTTGCATTATTGTCTGAATTCCGATAATGCACTTTCACTCCATAGATGCCAGCACTGTCCGCATTAACAGCAAACAGCAGCGTTGCATCCACTTGTGTAAAACCAGATACTGAAGTTCCATTAGCAGATACCCCGCCAGCCATAAAAGCTTCTTCTGCTTCATAGCGAACATCATTCTTCACGGGCTGAAGCAGCCAATGTGCCGAGCTTGCCGCTGGCTCAACCGCCTCGGAAGTAATTGCTCCCGCTTCACTTAACGTTAAATACTGTTCAGGAGCAGCAGCATTGCTCAGCAGTTGATAGCCTGCATAAGCATTAACTTCCCATTGTCCAGCCAGACTTGTTCCATCCGTATTGACCGAAGGCTGACCGTTCGGATTGTGAGCCAGCTTATGGCCAGTCGCTTGATTCACATATTGCTTATGACCGTTGTAATCCTGCGGCAGCCAGTTAGCTGCTTTGCCATCATTAACCGTAGGAATAGCTGCAACAATAGCGCCGTTACGTTCGATTATTGCCTTGCCGCTTACACCATCAACGATCCGAACTACATTCGTCTCCTTCAATACAGGAGTTACGGCGTTCTCAGGACCGTCGACCGATGGTACGGTCACTGCCTCAGCTGATGCCGTCTCGAATCTCCACTGCACGCCGCGGCTTTCAATCGATCTTAGTTCATATTGCGCATAACCTTGCAAATCCTCGGTATGAATATAGTTGTCTTCATAACCCGCCGCTGCACTGCGAAGCAGATATAAACCAGAGGTAGGGCCATTTTCTACAACCCAGTTCACTTTCGTATCCTTATCCGCTGGAGCTGTTGTTGTCTCCAGATAGCTTTGCAGATTTTCGATAGAGATTACATTGCCAGTCGCACGGTTTACGATATGCTGAGTACCATCTTCACTCGTAATCTGCCAGTGCGATGCCGCATTGTTCGCAGCTGGTGTGCCGTATAAGACAACATGGTTGCCGTTCTCATACAGGTATTGGCCGGAAGCTTCATTCTTGATCCGGATAAAACCTTCCGGTAATTCAGCCGGTGCTTGCACAGCAGCCTCCAGCACCCATTGCGCGCTGCCCCAATTCGCCGGAATATTACTTGCTTGCGCAAAGCCGGTCTCATCCTGCATATGGATATTAGCTGCTTCATTATTCCAGTTCGGATTCCAGCTGTTGCTGAATACTTTCGTATTCGCTGAGCCCTCTACATCCGTCATCACCCACTGTACGCTGCCCCATGTTTTATCCAGCGTTAAGCTTTCGAGAGGTTTAAGATGCGGATCTGTTTCCCCCGGCTGCTTGTTAATGTTCTCATTCGAAATCATATGGCCTGTTGCCCGGTTCACAATGTAAACACCTTGCGGTGCAGTCTCAATAGACCAATGAGAGGCCGGGTCATCCGCATCAGGCTGGCCGTAAGCCACCTTGCCATCTTCATCTTCAAAGAGGTATTGGCCAAAATAGCTGTTCTTCAGGCGTACATAGGCTGGAGCTGTCTCACCTACGGTGACAAACTCCCATTTTGGGCTGCCCCAGTCTTTAGGCACAACGCTGAACTGCGCGTATTTGAGCTTGTTCTCAGCATTGACGTATTTCCCGCTGTCATCGCCTGGCTTGCTGATCAGCTTATAGCCTTGATACGTCTCGATTGTCCAATCACCAGCAGTCGAGTCATCAGCCAGAGTGGAAGATTTCAGAGCGTCCCGGTCGCCTGTTACCCCATCATTATTCAAATAATGACCAGTGCCGCGGTTCTTGATTCGTTTTACACCGTCATGATCTTCCACCAGCCACTGAGCATTCTGATTAGATGACAGCACGTTGCCGTATTGAACAACACCATTGGCATCTTCAAAAAGATACAGCTGCAACCAATTGTTCTTAATCCGAATGTATGGAACAACCGGAGCTGTAGGCGGAGCCGGGTCCTCCAGTGCCCACTGAGCGCTGCCCCAAGTAGCCTGAGCCCAATTATTGCCCTGTGCGAAGCCATCTTGATTCTGCACGTTGATGAGGCTGCTTGCATTTGCCGCGCTTTTCAGGATTACGTAACCATCCACTTCGCTACCGTTGTCGGCCTTGGCAGCCGCGATGATCCAAGCTGAATTTACACTTGGCGTAACTTCAGCGGAAAGCGGCGTTGCCCCGACATAATCAACACTCGTTACATAATGGCCCGTCGCCACGTTGCGCAGCAGCTTGCCGTTTGCCGTGTCAATCAAAGTCCATTGCGAAGATTGATCCGTATAAGCAGGGTCGCCGTATTTAATCTGACCGTTATCTTCATATAAATAGGTGCCTTTCCAATTGTTCTTGATCCGCTTCGGCGCTCGAACCGGTTCGCTGGTTTCTATTGAATCAAAGGTCCAGGTTGCGCTTCCCCAGTCCGATTGCGCCCAGTTATTCGACTGAACGGTACCGTCGTCAATTTGGAAATTGACGATCCACGAGGAGTTACGAGTACTGATAATATTGAACTCTCCAGGTTTTGTTGCAACTTCTGCAATATCCCATGTGTCAGAGATCCAGTTCTCACCGATGTCAGAGTTTGATACTGGATTTGTAATATTCGCATCCGTTACATCTTCCGAATTCATGTAATGGCCGGTCGCGCGGTTTTTAATTCGCTTATGATCGCCCTTCACTTCTATTGTCCATTGCGCATAAGGATCGTTCACAGCCGGAAAGCCGTAACGCACCTTACCTGCTGAATCCTCATAAAGCGAATAACCTTTCCATGGATTATGAATTTGAATGAAAGCGTCTTCATTATTAGCCCCAGAAACGCCGTCCGCACTAGCGGACAGCGGGGGGATCGCAATGAGGAGCGCCATACAAAGAAATACAAACTTCTTTAATAATGATGGCATTGATCCCATTCCTCCTACAAAGTAATTAGAGCACGATTAACCTTTCGTCGCCCCATCCGCAAGACCGGAGATGAGGAAGCGCTGCAGCAGCAGGAAAACAATCGATATAGGTATCGCAATAAGAATTGTACCTGCGGCAAACATCGTAAAGTTATTCGCAAACTTATCATTAATAAAGTTGTATAAGCCTAGCGCCAGCGTGAACTTCTCCGGGCTGCGGATAATGATCTGCGGCGTCAGGAAATCAAAGAACGGCGCCATAAATGTAAACAAAGCAACAACTGCAATAATCGGGCTGGCGAGCGGAATTAAGATCCGGAAGAAAATCGTCAGGTAGCCTGCTCCGTCGATTTTGGCCGATTCGTCGAGGTCACGCGGTATCGTATCCAGGTAACCTTTTACAAGAAACAAGTTCATTGGGAGACCACCAAACACATAGATCAGGATCAGGCCCGTGAATGTATCCAGCAGGTTAACCGTGTTGAGCAGCAGGTAGATCGCCACCATCCCCATGAGTACCGGGAACATCTGCAGCAGCAGGAAGGTATAAATGCTGTTCTTGCGGCCGATGAACCGGAACCTTGAGAATACATAAGCTACGATGGACACGATGCAGACTGATGCCAAGCCATTAATGAAAGCTACGATTAGCGTATTTTTATACCAAAGGGTGTAATTACTGCTTGGATCTGTGAACAACCACTTATAATGCTCGAGCGACCAGTTGTCCGGGAACATCTTGAGGGAAAATAAGCTTGTGCCTGGATTGAGGGACATACTGAATGCCCACAACAACGGATATAGAATAAGGACAAACATAATCAAAACGATCAAATAGATGCCGGATACTTCGAGAGCGGATTTGAGTGAACGCTTCATCTTAGTACATATCCTCCTCTCTGAAGGAACGGGTTTTGCGGAATTGATAGAGGGCAAACGCCGCTACAACGATACCCATAATGATGGAAACGGCGGCAGCCATCTTGTAATTATTTTCTTTGAACGTCAGGCTGTACACCCACGAGATCAGGATGTCGGTAGCACCTGAACTTTGACCGGGTACTGGCGGGCCGCCTTTATTAAACAGATAAATAATGTTGAAATTATTAAAGTTGTACGAGTACTGCATGATGAGCAGCGGAGCTGTAGCGAACAGCACATGCGGCATCGTAATAAAGCGGAACTTCTTCCACCGGCTACCCCCGTCTACATCAGCAGCTTCATACCAATCTTTCGAAATCCCCTGCAGCACGCCTGTAATCAAGGTGAATACATAAGGGAAACCAAGCCATACTTGAATGCTAATAATCGCAATCCGAGCCCAAGTCGGATCAGACAACCAAGGAATCGTCACGCCAAAATGGGAAAAGATATCCCGGTTAATCGCTCCAAACGTATCATTAAACATCGCTGTAAACACAAGCACAGTCATGAATGAAGGAACGGCCCAGGGCAGAATCAGCACGGTACGAATAAGACGCTTGAATTTAACACGGCTGTCATTGACCAATACGGCTAGGAAAAAGGCCAGCACAATCTGCAAGGTTGTTGCAACAAGTGTCCAGACAACCGTCCAGGATAAGACCGTAATTAAGCTTTTGCTCCACACTGCTTCCGTGAACAGTGATTTGAAGTTGGCAAAGCCGACCCAGTCAAGCAAATGAGCGGGTGGAGAATTGTAAAGGTTGTAGTTGGTGAAAGCGAGAGAGATCATGAACAGCAGCGGAAAAATGACAATCAGCGCCATCATAATGAAATTCGGCACAACGACAAAGTACGGGAAGCCATGCTCCCAGCTGTCCTGGAATGCTTGCCGAACGGATGGCGTACGAGTACCCTCCTGCCGTTTCTTCGCATCTTTGCGGGCATCGAGCAGGTTAAGCACATACAAACCTAGCAAAATGATGCCAATGATCGAGGATAACAAGCCTTGGACGAGCAGATTACGAGAATCATCCGTTTCGGGGTTATCTCCCAACGTGATCATACCTGTTATGCTGTTTGCGATAGGCACGGATAACGCAGCGATCAAGCTTAAGCCAATTACAAGAAATACAATTCCTTTAATCCACCTTCGATTGTACAGCTGGCCTAATCCAGGAACGATTGAGAGAACCGTTGCCAGGGCAGGATTATGATTATTTTGTCTGGATGCTGGTGCTGGCTCCAGGGCGTTGATGTTCATGTTTGGTTCACCTTCCATATTTCCGAATGCGTTAAGATAGGAAAGGAAAAGGGGCCTCGAGGAGCCCCTTCCCTTTTGCTTACGTTACGTTTACTTATTTCGCGCCTGCCATCTTCATCTTGTCATTAATGAGATTTACTGCGTCATCCAGCGAAGCTTGAACGTCTTTTCCTTCTGTGATGAATTTCAAAGCGTTAGCCATTGGATCCCATACATGATCAAGCTCAGGAACAGTAGGGAACGGTTGACCATATTGAATTTGCTGCGAGAAGCCTGCTACAAGCGGGTCGCCTGTCAAAATTGGATTGTTCAGTACGTTGATAACTGGCGGAACCTCGCCTGTTTTCTGGAAGTAATCAAGGGCGTTCTCTTCGTTCGTCAGGAAGGCTGCAAAATCTGCCGCCCACTCTGGGCTCTTCGTGAACTTGGAAAGCATCCAGCCTTTTACGCCGATGAAGGAAGTTGGATGTTCGCCGCCTTCGAGTGTAGGGATTGGAGCAACCGCAAGATCGTCGCCCAATGCTTTTTTGTAATCGTTAATTGCCCAAGGACCATTGATAACCGCGCCAACTTTACCTTGTGTGAACAAGCCGCCAACAATGTCGCCGTTTACGCCTTTAGGCAGGTAACCGTTGTTGAACCAACTTTGAATGAGGGAAGCACCTTTTACTGTACCTTCTTTGTTGAGACCAATATCGTTGATGTCGTATTTGCCTGCATTGTCTTTGAAGATGTAGCCGCCTTCACCGCCAAGGAAGCCCCAAGCAAAGTAGAAGTTCGCTGCTTCGAAGAGGAAGCCGTAATTTTGTTTCTTCGCATCTGTCTGGTCTTTCATAATTTGCTCCAGATCAGCAATCGTTGCCGGTGCTGTAGGAACAAGCTTCTTATTATAGAAGAGAGCGTACGTTTCAGTTACGAGCGGAAGACCGTAGAGCACGCCATCTTGGCTAAGTGCTGCCAATGCTTCCGGTGTATAAGTGCCTTTTACCTCGTCGGAAGCTTTCACTTCTTGAACGAGTCCTTTCACTACAAGGCTGCCAATCCCCGGCTGGTAGAAAAGGTCTGGACCTTTGCCTGCAGGACCATCGAGGGCAAGTACATCCGGCTGGTCGTTCATCGCTACCGGTTTGATGTTAATTTTGATCCCTGTTGCGGCTGTGTATTTGTCCGCTGCTGCTTGGATAACTGCAAGTTTATCTTCTGCAGTGTCTGGCCAGATTGTCAGTTCCGCAGGCTTCTCTTCCGTTGGACCTGTGACTTCTGTTGTTGCTGCTGCATCCGCACTTGGTGATTCCGAAGCTGGTGCATTAGCGTTTGTATTTGCGCTAGCGTTGGTTGATGCGCCTGTGTTACTGTTGCCGTTATTGTTGCTGCCGCATGCTGCGAGCGACATCGATACAGCCAGCAAGCTAAGCGTAATAAGCATTTTTTTGCTCTTTAACATGGTTGTTGCTCCCTTCCCTTTATCAACTCTTTGTCGTTTGTTGACCCCGGTTTGCCGTGGTTCATGAGTTAATTGTAAGAGTTCAGGGGGAGGCCTAACTACCAATCCGGTGACCTGAAAGGATACGATTGTGACCTGTCGTACACAGAAGGCTGTGTTGGATGATATCCAGTAAAAAGGCTGTCACGAGCGTTACTTGTTCGTCTACATTGGATTCTGTGCAGTAAAAAGATCACTAATAGCCAAGTAACCTTCATATTGCTGAAGTATGCTGGATGGAATCCAACATGGATATTGAGAAGAGGCAAAAGGGAGATTTATCTTGGAGCAAATCCAACATACGAGCACAGAATACTGGGCTTGAATTGCGATATGCTTTTGCAGGCCATCAATCAGGGGATGTGTAGATTACTGGGTGCTTAGAGCAGGTGGAGGTTTATAATCAGGTACAATTAAGAATCAGTCAAAAGGCTGCAATAAAATAAGGACCGTCTCCTTGGGAAGACGGCCCATTGCTTTATTGCGGTGCTGACAGCACCGTTCGGAAGCCCGCATTGCCTGTTGAGCTGTCCGGGGTGTTTTTATTACGTGCCGCAACCCGGTATCGGTTGCAGTAAGAGGTGTGGCATAGATAGGAACCACCTCGCATTACTCTTCCTTCCCCGCCGCGCGGGCCTTGCGGATTGTCATTCTCGCCGCTTTGGTAATAGGCTGGGCTGAACCAGTCCGAGCACCATTCCCATACATTGCCCGCCATATTATAGAGACCATAACCGTTAGGCTTGAAGCTTCGTACTGGAGCGGTTCCGAGGAAACCATCGCTGGCGTGATTTTTGACCGGGAACTTGCCCTGCCAAATGTTGCAGTGATGCTCGCCGCCTTGCTTCAGTTCGTCCCCCCAAGGATAACGCTTCTGAACAAGACCGCCTCTGCCGGCATATTCCCATTCCGCTTCCGTAGGAAGCCTTCTGCCTGCCCACTTGCAATAGGCCATCGCATCATTCCAGGATACATGAACAACCGGGTGATCCTCCCGGCCTTCGATACCGGAATCCGGTCCCTCAGGATGATTCCAATCCGCCCCTTCAATAGGGAACCACCATGGAGCAGACTGTGGAGTCATCGTTACTTTTGCCGCTTCCGCTTCCGATACAAAAGAATGGAACACATAAGACCAGCCGAATTGCTGGGCTTCCGTCACATAACCGGTTGCCGCGATAAACCGTTCGAACTGTTCATTCGTTACGGCACACTCATCCATATAAAAGTCCGAGACCGTAACCGCATGGATCGGTCCTTCTCCATCAGCAGGGAAACCTTCCTTATCGTTAGTACCCATAAGAAAGGTTCCTCCTGGAATGAGGACCATTCCTGTCGTATCCTCATTTGAAGGCTTAGCTTTCACCATTTGAACGCCAGCTTTTAGCTTAAGGTTCTTAGGCGCAATTACAACAGACGAACGTTGCGTTGAACAACAAGATTTCAATGGATTGTCTTGCGAATCTTCTGCCATATTCGTATTCCTCCCTGCTTAAGCCAAACCTAATCTGACATACTGTTCCTCTGGTGCTCCGGCTTGCTTCATTCCATTAATGAGCAGCTCGATCATTCGAGCCTCTGCCGCTTCATCATGCAGCGGATGTTCCTGGGCTTCATCATTCGCAAGGTCATAAAGACGTGTCTCCATAACGAATTGATTCCGTGCATACTTCGAGCCTTCCGTGCTTTCCGGAATCTTGAAGACTGGATAAGACGTATAAGGCAGGAATCGTCCCGCTTCGATCTTTTCAGGGGCGATACGTCCTAGATAAGAGCGGAATGTCGTTGGCATCGCCGTGTACGTATAACACGGATAATTATCCGGGGAGACCGGTGCGCGCATATAAGTATAACGACCGTCCGTTACGTTCACGCACATCCCGTGATAACCGTATAAAGCAGCCTCACGAATTTGCTCCTGCGTTCCTTCTATTAATAGTCGAAGCGAAGCTCCTTGTACCGTTTCCGGAATTTCCACGCCCATGTAATCAAGAATAGTTGGCATGAGGTCAATATTTTGTGTAAGCGCCTTGATCCGTGTCCCCGCTCCCTGACCTTCAGGAAACCTGATCATAAGCGGAATATTAGCTAGTTCATTGTAAACATGCATCACGTTTTTACCCGTCTGCTCATGTTCACCGAGTAATAAGCCATGGTCAGTCGTGAAGATAATCATCGTATCATCCAAGATATCCAGCCGTTCCATCGTTTCAAACAACTTGCCAAGCCACAAGTCAATCATAGTAAGGGTCGCAGCATAACGCTTCTGGATATGGGCAAGGGCATCGGGTGGTACATCAACCGTGCCATACTTTGGCCAGCTATAAGCCGGACCTTCATAGTTATCTTGATACATCTCCAAATAATGATCAGGTGTATCAAAAGGCTCATGCGGATCAAACGCCTCAACGGTCAGAAAATAACGGTCTTCGCGTCCATTCCTCTCCAGCCAATCACATGCCGCTTGAATCGTCCGTGGTCCCGGATAGTCTTCCTCCCGGATGAACTGCGACCGATTCTTATCACATTGCTCCCTCACTTGTCCGTAATACTCAGCCCGCTTCGGCAGATCTGCGACAGAAGACAACCAAGGATCATCCTCCTGCCCCCGGTGGAAATCCCAAGTCGAGAAAGACTGGCAGTAATTGTCTCCACCTGTCGCAAAGTAATGATAATGATCGGTGACGATGTGACTGAATACACCAGCTTCCCGAAGTGCAGCCGGCAAGGTTTGGTCAAACGGCTCGATGCCGCCCCACCCTTTTTCAAGAAAAGCAGCACGCCCGGTCATCATATCTCTGCGAGCCGGCATACATGGTAATGAGCCGGACCAGTGTTGGTCGAATACAACAGACTGCTCAGCAAGCCGATCTATGTTCGGCGTTATCACGCCTTCTCCGCCATACGCGGATAGAGCACGTCTATTCAAAGTGTCCAGCATAATCATAATAGTTCTCATTTGAGCACCTCTTATTTCCCAAATAGTGAGTACATATTAAATACCCCCTACTATAGCAAACTCTTAAAGGAGTGAATAGTAGCTACGGAATCACTATAAAAAAATGATCGCCTCTCCCAAGGGAGAAGCGATCACTCGTTTGCCTAACATTTATTATTTTGCACCTGCACTAACGGATTGGTACCATTCATTCACTTCTTGCGTAATTTTGTCGCCGCCGGAAGATTTCCACTTCTCTACGAATTTGTCGAAGGAATCAACAGAAGCTTTGCCGTAGATGATCTGGGAGAATGTATCTTTCTCCATCTTCGTTAAGATATCGCTGCTCGTTTGCATTGTTTCTGTTGGAGCACCTGTGAACATTTGCGGCATAACCGCATCCTTCTGTTCCAGAACGATCTTAGCTGCTTCGAGAAGTGGCTGAGTCGCGCTTAATTTGTTCTTCTTCTCAAACGGTGTAGTTGCCTCTTCGCCATTCGCCAGCTTTGCAAGCACTTGCATATTCAGACCTGGAATACGTGCTCCGTCAAATGTGAGCGTATACTTCTCTGGAGCAAAGCCGCCTGTGCTTGCAGCATCTTTTTTCACTTCACCGTCTACCATTACCCAGTCATAACCTTCTGCCATACCATTCTCGAACTCGCCGCCAGCTGGAGGATTCGCGAATTGTTCGAACAGGTAGTTCTGATATTCGAAGAACGCTTCTGGATGCTCCATCTCTGCATTAATCAACACAACACCGTTGGAGTTAGTTGTGCCATGACGTCCCACTTTACCGTCTGGTCCAGCAGGTAGCGCGTAAGCTTTGTATTGTGCGTCTTTATTGTTTTTCTTCACATCTTCAAGCGGCCATGCCGGCATCCAGTGAGGACCAACAACGATACCTGCTTTGCCTGCTGTGAAATCTTCCGACGCTTTCGTCTCGTCGTACAAGCCTGCTTCTGTCGGCAGGTAGCCTTTGCTCATCCAGCTTTGAAGCGTTGCGAGTGCTTGCTTCGAGCCTGCAGATACGGAACCGTATTCGAGGGTACCGTCTGCTGCTTTATTCCATTGGTTTGGCTGCGTGCCATACATGCCGAAGATCCAGCCTGCATCAGACATCCACGTGTTAAGCCAGTTTTTGAAGCCAATCGCGAGACCGTAAGTATCTTTCTTGCCGTTGCCATCCGGATCCTGATTGGTGAAGGCATCCATCACTTTTTCGAGATCAGCCAAGGTCTTAGGAGCTGGAAGTCCAAGCTTCTGCATCCAGTCTTCGCGAATCCACATAACCGGGTCGCCATTGTAAGCGTAATCGAGAATTGGAATACCAACTCGCTTGCCATCCTCCATGTACGGATACCATACAGTAGGATCTTCGTTCATAGCATCTTTCCAAGTTTGGCTGGCATATTTGTCGAATAGTTCACCAGCATCTATGAAACGTCCGGAGTCGATCAGTTCTCTTACGAGGGTGAAGTCACCGCGGTAGGAGATGATGTCCGGCATTTTCTCATTCGTCGCAAGAGACAAGCGAAGCTTTGTTTCAAAAGCATTGTTCGTCGAAGGAGCAATCCATTGGTTCTTCAACTGAATGCCGAATTTATCAAGTGCCCACTTCGTATGTACGTTATTGTCGGCATCTTCACCTTCTTTGAACGTTACATCCGGGCCCCATGGGCGCAAGTAGCTGATTGTAATCGGTGGATCATATTTCTTGAGCTCGTTTGTTGCATTTTCTGCAGCAGCGTTATTAGCAGGCGCATTGCTGGCATTTGTACTTGCATTGGCATTGTCCGGTGCATTGTTATTGTTGCCGCACGCACTAGTGATCGCTGTTAGGGACATAACTCCCGCGAGCACCATCGTAGGCAGCAACTTTCTTTTATTTTCTTTCAACTGCATTTCCCCCAGTGCAATGTAGTAGTTTACAAAACCTATATTAAGGAGTTGGACTACCTCGTTCTATACTAAGATTGCAACATCAATTGCACTTCCTTAGGATGTTAAAAATTGAATATATATCTTTAAAATTTTACTGTACGAGGCCGCTAACTACTAGCCGGGAATTATTTGCACAAAAACGGTGCAGGAGCCTCCTGCACCGTTTTCTCGCTTTAGTTGCTCGTATATTTCATCCAATCATATTCGGCATAGAGCGGATTGGCGCCGTTATAAGCACCAAGCCAGCTGTCTACACCTGTTCCGTTCCAGATGTTCATCATGATTTTGCCTGGATTGGTTGGGATCGTTGAAGTAGCCGTATGCTTGAGCACACCATCAACATACCACTTGATAGAGCCTGCCTGCCAATTAAAAGCATAAGTATGGAAGCCTTGCGACGCATCGAAGCCTAGATCTACCACTTTCTCATGTCCGCCTACGCCATTGGTGAAGTAATTAAACTGCACCTTGGTCGTATCTTTGCCTAGGAACTCAATATCAATCTCATCCCATGGCGTGCCATCAGCCGGGCCGGTGTAAGTGAAGAAAGAAGATACGATACCTGTGTTTTTAGCCGGCTTCATGCTGACCTCATAGAGACCATAACCATACTTGTAAACGGAACGGTATTCCGCGCAATCAAATACGTTGTAAGCAGAGCTTGTTAAGCCCAGCTTCAAATGGCCGTCGCTCGTAAAGCTCACATTATTTGCACGCCAGGTACAGTTAAACATACCGCCGTTCGAGTAGCCATCTGCCTTTTGCCAGGTTGCAGGATTATAGTACGTCAAAGGTTCCCAAAACTCAGTAGCTCCGTACGAACTTGAAACGAATAACATCGAGACAATTGCCGAACCAGCCATAACGAGTGATGCTTTCTTTTTCATACAACACCTCCAAATGTGATAGGACACTATAAATCAGCCAGCCTTCCCCTATCCCTCCTTCCAACCGTACATTTTCGATCTATAAAATGATGTTAGACCGGTCCCAAATTGACCAGATTTACATCCGAGATCGTAATGGTTGTATCACCGGCATTGCCGCCCGCAATATTACCCATATCGAAGGAAATACGAGAAGGATCATAGCTGCCATCTGTCACATCAAAGGTAAAGGTGAAGGTCTGCTCCTCTGTCGTCAGATCGACCTGCTGGCCGAAGTAACCATGCCACGCATATCCAGCCGGAACATCTACCCAGCCAATGCCAATTCCTAATTTTCTAGCCGTATTAGCCTTTGCTTTGAAAGTAAACTGATACTTAGAGCCTTGCTGAATCGCGAAGCCCTCTTGAATCACTTGACGATCCCAAGCGTTATCGCCTACTGAGCCGATGGAAGCCTCGAGCTTGTTATTATTTGCGGCGATAGCTAGTTGACCTGGAGCTGCCGTATAGGAGAACCATCCCTCTGTCCCACTTGTAAAACCGCCATTTTGCAGCAGGTTTACGTTAAGAGGCTGCCCTCCTGTCTCTGCCGAACCATTCACTTCATACAGCATAATGTGATCGATCGTAACCGAGTTTGCCCCTTCAGTTGCTGCCGAATTGCCTAATCCAAACACAAGGACAGAAGCCGGATCGGAATCACTATCCATTGTAAAATCGTAAGCAAAATGAGCCTGGTCTGCAGTCAGTCCAGCTGTCTGCTCCAGATACTTGGCGAATTCGCCGCTGCTCTGCGAGACAACAACCTGTATATTTTTCGAGCTCGATGCAGACGCATCAAACTCCAGCCTGTAAGATTTGCCCTTCACCATGTTCACATTGCTTTGCTGCAGCGTATAATCCCACCAGTTCTCACTAGTACCAGGCAAAGTCGCAACAAGCTCGCCACCACTTGACCTGCTGAGGGAAGCCGGGGCACCAGGAGTAAGATTCCAACCACTCACGTCCGTATCAAAATCACCGTTTGTTACGATATTAGGCGACATATCTACCCAAAGAGTGTTGTAATCGTATCCCTCGAAATCAATGTAATAGCTGTTATCAGCTTCCAATTCTACTGGGTCCAAATAAATCGTCTTATACTTCTGCCATCCGTCTGTGCTGCCAAGGTCATAAGTTGACTGTGCAATAAGGCCACCTGTCTCGTCTTTGACGTTCAAACGGACTTGCGAATCCTCTTGGCCACTCGCTACTCTCGCTGAAATCGCATACTTACCAGAACGCTCTACACGAATCTTGTATCTCAGCGTATCGCCTTCATCCATATAGGCGACATTCTTGCCACCTTCACTTGCGCTCTCAAGCTGCAAACCCTGCATTTCCCACGCGCCGGCAGCAGGAATATGAGTATAACCCGATACCGAGACAGGTGCGCCACGCTTCACCAATCGAACATTGTCTACCAGTACCTTGCCGTTCTCTCCGCCAAATAACAGCTTGAGCTCCGCTTCAGCCTTATCTGAACCATCCCCGATCACAACCTCTGTCGAGTAGGTTTGCATCGTTGTTCCAAGCGAAATTTCACTACCACTTGGAAACAAAACAGGGTGGCTGCTGGCCACATCAAGATTCATCTTACGTGCCGTGTCAGACTTCGCATCAAAATAAATCGCGTACTCGCTGTTTTTCTCCAGCACCAATCCTGGTTGAGAGACGGTTACAGCATCCGCTTCCGCTCCTCCATTGGCAACATCAACAACCAATTGCCGCTCCATCACAGGGAACGCGAGGAAATTATTCACGCTGAAATCAGCTGACGCATCCTCGGCTACTGAAGTTGTCCAGAAGGCCAGTCGATTCGAGCCTTGATCAAATGTACCGTTATAGATGAGGTTGCCATCCGGCAGCGTCGTCCGTTCCACCGGAACTTCCGGCTGCGGTGAGGCATCCCCAATCTCTACAAGCTTCACATTGGCGAAGTAGGCACTCGTTGCAGCATCTTTACCAAGGTTAAATTCAAATCTAGCATTATTGTCGGTGCTCTCTACCATATCAAAGGTATATTCATAAGACTGCCACTCCGTCGTCAAATGGCTCTGCTGTTCGCCAGAGTAGACCTTCCAGTTCTTCTCAAACTGGTTCACCTTCGACATAATGTTCAGTTCTGCATCCGCTTTGGCATCATAAGTTACTTTATATTTCTTACCCTTTTGCAGGTAGACCGGCATTTGGGTCAGTTGTACGGAATAGACCTGGGTACCGGCATTCATGATCGATACTTTAGCCGTTTTCCCTTTTGCCTCATCATCCACAACAGCCACTTGACCACTTCCGCCTTCGTTCAAAAGGAACTGCCAATATGGTGGAACTCCGTTTGCATCCGTAGCTTGCGTAAACTTCTCATTGTAGAGCAAATTACCGTCCTCTTGCGCCGCACGTTTTGGTTCAGGTGCAGGAGGATTACCCGTTACGTCTTGCCAGCTGTCCAAGTTCTTATATTCGTATACCCGTACAAAGTCCACGTTCATCTGATCTGCTGTAAAATCTCCGTTTGGCGCTCCCGGCCAATCTCCGCCTACGGCCAGATTCAGAATCATGTAAAAGGGTCTATCAAATGGTGCGGGATATGTATAATATTCTGGCTGCCCCGGTCCCTTGGTCTTCCAATCTCTAACTTCATGATAAAGCTGGCCATCAACATAGAAACGAATAACCCCTGGCAGCCATTCTAATTGAAAATCATGATAGTCGTCGGCAAAGGTCGCACCATTCTGCAGCACATAGCTGTTCTGATCGGAGCCATGCGAACCGTCCGGTTGAACACTGTCATAGTGAAGCGTACCAAAGACCTTATTTTTATTCGCTCCGCCAATTAGCTCCATTATGTCAATCTCACCGGAAGCCGGCCATCCGCCGTAATGCGCTTCATCGGTTGGCAGCATCCACAATGCAGGCCACATGCCCTGCTGAACAGGCAGCTTGGCGCGAACGACCATTTTACCGTAAGTCCAGTCGCCTTTTTCTTTCGTTATCAGCTTCGCAGACGTATAGCTGCTGCCCTTATACTCTTCTTTCTTAGCCTTAATGCTCAGGACACTACGGTCTCCATCCTTCTCAATAGCGGCATTATTTGGCGAGTAATATTCCAGCTCATTATTGTAGACAACACCCGTGTCCACAACTGTCCATTTGGTTGTATCAATAGCGGACTTATTGAATTCATCATTCCAGACCAGCTTCCAATCCTTGTCTGGGATCGTCGTAGACGGTACTGGTGTCTCGCCTGAAGCTACCGGCGGGTTTGTTGTGGTTGGCGGATTCGTTGTACCGGATGCTCCGGCTCCTAATGAAGTCTCCGTACCCGTAGGAATTGGCTTATCATTCACCGTAACACCATCGGACTGAACCTGAAGTGTCCCAACCTCACTATCTTCAGACCATTCGAAATCCGTTGGTGTTAGTATCCTTACCTGCTCTGCATGAGTACCATCCGAGAAAACAACTCGAACGGGGCTTCCAGGTTTGTTAATGGATACGTTATTCAGCTTTACACCATTAAAGACAACCGAGTGGCTTCCGCCGCCCTTAATAACGGTCTTGCCTGTCACCGTAACACCGGCAAGCGTTACGTCGCCTTCCTTAATTCCTTCAGCCAGCAGCAGACTGCCATGCACCGCTGTATTCTTGACCGTAACATCGGTTGCGCGGATGATCAGATTGCCCTCTACTTTGGAAGCATCATAGACGACTGGCTTCGTGATCAAATCACCAATCATGCCGGACAAGAGAACAGCAGATTCAGCACGTGTAATTGGCGAATTTGGCTGCAGCTTATCGTTGAAGCCTTTCATATACTTCTCATCTACCAAATAAGAAAGCGCTTTCTTTGCATAGCTGGAAACAGCCTCATAATCCTTAAACTGCTTAAGTTCGGCATCGGATTCGTTACCTGTTGAGAGCTCAAACGCCCGATCAATCATAACCGCAGCATCTTCTCTCGTAATCTGTGCATTTGGTGCAAAATGATCAGGGTCAATTCCATTCACAACGCCTGATCCGCTTGCTCTTGTAACCGCATCATAATACCAGGCATCCACTGCTACATCATCAAAGTCTGCTGATTCCGTGCCAGCAAAACCAAATACACGATCCAGCATCGTAATAAATTCAGCTCTGCTGATCGACGAGCCGGGTTTAAAGACCCCCGTACCGTAACCGCTTACAATACCAAGTGAAGCCATACGGTCTACCGCAAATTTTGCCCAGTGCCCTTCAAGATCTTGAAACGACTTCATTGGAGTTGACTCTGCAGCATACGTACTATTCACTCCGATAACGGGGCTGGCAAAGGAAGCCAACAGACTGCAAATGACCATTCGAGACATCCATTTTTTAACCATAGTATTTCCTCCTTATTTTGTTTTTTATAGATGAGGCCGCTTGCGCGGCCACTTCTTCCTACAGTTGTTATGGCTATTCTTTTACCGCGCCGATGACCATCCCTTTTACGAAGAAACGCTGAAGGAATGGATACACAAGAAGAATCGGAAGTGCGCCGATAAAGATCTGCGCAGCACGTACAGTACGATTCGAAATGTTCTCTAGTTGTTTCGCATCGACATTGATCTTACTGAAATCCTGCTGCACGATGATCGTTTGAAGCAATGAAGCCAGCGGATAATCCTTGATATCCCGCATATAGATCATCCCATCAAACCAGGAGTTCCACTGGTAAACCATCGTGAACAACGACAAGGTTGCAATGGACGGCATAGACAAAGGAATGAACACAAGAATAAGCGTTTTGAGCTGACCTGCACCGTCCAGATGTGCTGCTTCCTCAAGCTCTTTGGGCAAGCCGCGGAAAAAGTTCAGCATCAGAATGATGTTATAGACCGACACTGCACCAGGCAGAATAAGTGCCCAAATGGAGTCCATAAGTCCAATCTTTTGAATCAGAATGTAGCTTGGAATAAGTCCCCCGCTGAACAAGATCGTAAAGACAAAGATCCAGATGTACATCGTGCGTCCTTTGAAATTCTGGTCATCCTTCGACAGGGGGTAGGCAGTCAGCAACACAATGATCATACCAATCACCGTAGATAATACGGTCCGTTCAACCGATATCCACAAGGAGTTAAGGAAGTTGGAATTACCGAACGTCTTCTCATAAGCATCTGTCGTAAATCCCATTGGCCAGAAGCCTACGAGATTGGCATTAGCTGGTGCCATACTGCTGAGCGATACTGCAAGGATATGAATAATAGGCAGAATACATAAGAGCGATAGAAGGCCTAGAAATACATAGTTGCCAATATTAAAAAGCCTGTAGCCTAACGTTTTGTAATACAAAAGTAGAACCCCCTTAGAAGACGCGATAGTTCGCAAATTTATAGGCTAATCGGTACGAAGTGGCAATGAGCACAATTCCGACAACGGATTTGAACAGGCCAACCGTCGTTGCAAAGCTCATTTTCCCATTCAGAATCCCAAGCCGATAAACGAAGGTGTCGATAATATCTCCCTTCTCATACACGAGAGGGTTGTAGAGGTTGAAGACCTGATCAAAGCCTGCATTCAGAATATTGCCAATCGATAACGTTCCAAGCACAATGGCAATTGGCATCAGCGCCGGCATCGTAATGTGAATGGTCTGTCTCAGCCTAGTCGCGCCATCTACCTCTGCCGCTTCATAAAGCGCCGGATTAATTCCCGCCAAAGCAGCAAGGAAGACAATCGTTCCGAATCCAAATTCCTTCCAAACATCACTGATAATCAAGGTAAATCGGAACCAGTTATTATCCCCGAGGAAGAAGATTGGCTTCATTCCAAGTGTCGTCACTAACTTATTGACGAGCCCTCCGTCTGGAGACAAAATATCGAGCAAGATGCCCCCGAGAATAACCCACGACATAAAATGCGGCAAGTAGACCAGCGTTTGTGTTACCCGCTTAAATGCCATCATCCTAATCTCATTGAGCAGAATGGCGAATAGGAACGGAACAACCAGTCCGGCAGCCATCTTGAAGAAGGCAATAACGAGCGTATTCCAGATCACCTGATCAATATCCGGGTATTTGAACAGGAAGCGGAAGTTGTCTAGTCCTACCCATTCGGAACCGGTTAATCCTTTCCAAGGCTTAAAATCTTGGAAGGCAATAACAATCCCGGCCATCGGGACGTATTGAAAAATAATGACAAGCAAAAGCGCCGGCAAGAGCATCAAGTGAAGCGGCCAATTCCGTTTCATGTTCCATTTGTTTTTGGAAACACGGCGTTTTTGTTGTTGCGTTGTTGATGGTATAACTGTGTCTTTCACCGCGGCATCCCCCATGTTCTGACAAAATATTTTACTTTGCTAGGTCGTCCTGACCTTGTAATATAACGATTATAGCAACGCCGATTTCCGATCTATATCCTAATATTGCAACAACGATATTGATATTTTAACTATCTTAGGGGGTCCTCTCTTTGCTGCTTAGCTTTAATGTTTTCACCAAAATCTCACTTTTGGTCCTGCTCCTGCTCATCCCGGTCCTATCCCTTTACACTTACTCCAACCGGGAAAGTGTGCGTGTGATCGAGAATGAAATCCAAAGCGGCACAACCAATCGTTTGTCCTCCTTTGCTGCCCAAGTCGAGTCAAATATTTATCAATTATCACTCTATGGCGTATCGATTGGACAAGACTCCAGTATCCAGGAATTCCAGCGTCCTGACTTTAAAGGGCAGCCCTATGAGCGGGTGCGGTTGAGTGTAGCTATTCTGGAAAAAATGAACCTGTACAACGCGGCTAGCAAATGGCATTCCACAATTACGGTATACTTCCCGCGTACTGGAGATGCTCTGTCGACGGAATATTACAATACGATTTCGTATCAAGAGGATGCTTTTACCAAACCGTTCCTCAAATCATGGGAGTATATGGGGGACAGCTTCGTCTGGTACGCAACCGAGCCAACGACAGCGATGTCCAATCCCCGTCATGCTCGATTGATTACAAAAATCAACTTTCCGATCAATCACATAAAGACCATGCTGGACGAGAACAAAGTGAACAACAGCGGAGATCCTTTCCTGTTCAATGCCTCACAAGGTACAATCCGGAACAAAACGGCCAACGAACCACAGATCGCTCTTTTATCGCAAAAGCTGAAATCATCCCGTCTTGGCGACAAAGGAGGATTCCGCACTAAGCTGGACAACACCGAATACTATGTCTCTTACATCAAATCCAAAAGTCTGGATTGGTATTACGTCGATTATGTTCCGATGCAGCAAATTCTAAGTCCCATCACGAACAGCCGAAATTTATTCTATACCTCGATTGCGGTCCTGCTTGTCATGAGTATTGCGGTTATATTCGTTATCTACCGCAGTGTCCAGCTGCCACTTTTGCAGCTTGTCCGAGGAACCAAACGTCTGTCATCCGGTGACTTTTCGGTCCGTTTGCGCCACTCCGGCAACAGCGAGTTCAGCCTATTGCTGGCGAGATTCAACATTATGGCCCAGAGGATTCAAGAGCTGATTGAGAATGTATACGAGGAGAAGCTTCGCAGACGCGAGGCGACCTTAAAGCATCTTCAATCCCAGATTAACCCGCATTTTCTATACAACTGTTTGTTCTATATCAAGAACATGGCACGGATGAAAAATGAAAAGGCCGTGGTTGCTATGGCGCTGAATTTAGGGGAATATTTCCGCTACATTACAAGGTCCGAGAACGATGTCGCAACCATTCGCGAAGAGGTCAGAATGGTCACCAATTACTTGGAAATCCAGTCTCTCCGGCTTGAGAGGATGCGATTTACGATTGATGTGCCCGATGATATATTGGACAAGACGATTTCCCGACTAACCTTGCAGCCGATTGTTGAGAATGCCATTGTCCATGGTCTTGAGCCGCAGGTGGAGAATGGGGAGATCATCATCCGAGGTTTTCATGAAAATGATGGCGTTTACAGAATTACCGTAGAAGACAGTGGAGTTGGTATGTCCGATGAAAAGATAAATGAGCTGCAGCTCAGCCTTACCAAACCACTAAATGATAAAATGGGCTGTGGAACATGGAATGTGCATCAGAGACTGATTTATTTATTTGGCGAAGAAGCTGGACTCACCTATTCCCGCTCGGAATTAGGCGGAGTCAAGACGACTATTTCTTGGAATGACACAAGTTCTTAATATAAAAGAGTAGGTGAATCAGCATGTTACAGCTCTTATTGGTAGATGATGAACGGTCCGTTGTAGAGACACTAGCGGAGACGATTCCATGGGAAGAATGTGGAATTACGGTTGTCCATGAAGCCTTATCCGGCCCAATGGCCCTTCAAATGATGGAGGATCATGCCATTGATATTGTCATCACAGATATCCGAATGCCGGGAATGTCGGGGATTGAGCTAATTACGCAGATTAACAACAAATGGCCGCATATAAAAACGATTCTGCTCACCGGCTATGCCGATTTTGACTACGCCAAACAAGCGATCGCCCAGAATACTTTCGATTACCTGCTCAAGCCGGTTAGTGACGAGGATCTCCTTGAGTCCGTACAACGTGTCGTTAATCAGATCAAGGAAAAATGGGAAGAGGTTGCTTCCTACCAGAAGACACTTTATACCTTAAACGAGAATCTGCCGCTGCTTCGTGCGAATACGCTGAATGAGCTGCTTAGAGGCAGCTCGCAGGCTGCCGTGGCGGACAAGCTGAAGCTGCTTGGCCTGCCTTTTGCTGATGGAGATAACATAAGTATGATGCTTATTCGGATGGAAGAGCGTTTTGCAGAAATGCCCGGACAAGATGCGGCACTTATGGAATATGCCATCTGCAATATTACAAGTGAAATGATGCAAAATGATTATTATATCTGGCATACTCGCGATGCCCATGATTATATCGTACTGCTGGTCAAGCCAAGGGATTCTTCCTTTGCGGGAATAGATGCGAAGAGTCTGCTTGAACGTTATGCCGCGCAAATCCAAATGAATGTTCAGAACTATCTTAAGGGAGCCATCTCCATACTGGTCGGAGGTTGGGGGCAGTTCCCTAGTCAGGCTAAAGAGATCTACGAGCAAGCCGTTACTACTATGCGCAGGAAGATGGGACATGGGAAAGGATTATTCGTCACCACACAAGAAGCCGTGGAGACTGGCTCGATCCATACGATCTGGTCTTTATACGAACCCCCTACCCTGATCAGTCTTCTGGATGCCGGAAGGTTTGATGACATTGAGGCCAAAATCAGGCATATCTTCCGCGATATGCTGGAGGCGGGCAATGAGCAGGATGTATCCGAGCAGTTAATTGAGGCTTATCACGTGCTGGCAGGAGCTTTTTCGTATATCATCCACAAAAATGGCAAGCTGTTGTCAACGGTTCTGTCTCCTGAAGCCTTGAAGTTCTTCCATTCTCCTGCTTATACCACTGCGGCGCAATTGATGGAATGGTCGATTCGTATTTTGCAGGGAATCCGGGAAGATGCAGAGCAAGAACTGAAGGATAATCATAGTTCCATCGTCCGTTCAGTGCGATCCTTCATCGATATTCATCTGGCGAAGGATGTGTCTTTGCCTGCTATTGCTGACCATGTTCATCTTCATCCTGTGTACCTGTCGAAAATCTATAAAGCTGAGACCGGCGAGCCACTGACGGAATATGTGTATCGGCTGCGCATGGAAAAGGCGGCTTTCCTGCTGCGTACAACACCTGGTAAAGTGTTCGAGATTGCTGAGATTGTTGGCTATAATAACACGGCTTATTTCATCCGCGTGTTTAAGAAGTTCTTTGATGTGACTCCCCAAGAGTATCGGGACGATGCTCGGGTTTAGTTGTGGGTAACGAGGTGGAAGGATATGAAGGGCATGGCACTGCGCAAGTGAATGTTCTTCCGATCGCTGTTGTTTTCAAAGTTTTTCGAATTTAATTGTCTAAGGTTAAACTTTGAAAACAAAGGCGAACGCTCCGCTTCTCCAGAACATTTACTTGCTCCGTGCCACACGTTACGCCACAAAAAAAACTGTTTCATCGTTTTAGGATGAAACAGTTAAGACCTTTGCGGGTCTTTTTTTATTTACCCGCTTCTATCTGGCTCGACGAACCCTGCTGCTCGCACTTTCGACCCCTGTAGTACGGTTTTTGTGACTTATTAGTTTGGCGTGTTCACATGCAAAAAAAGACCCTAAGGGGTCTTTTTTTGCATTGGTTTCACTTGTTCGAAACGGAGCAAGTAAAGGTTCTGAGGAAGCCTTTGTTTCCGGATTCGGACCTCTAGTCCGATTGTTCAAAGAATCCGGAAACAACAGCTCGGAAGAACTTTTAATTGCGAAGTGCTTTTAATCCGTTTCTTCATCGCTTTTTGGACGGAACCGGTCGATAATGTCAATTACGTACTTGACTATAAGCGATAGTCCGCCTATGAAGTACAACGTAATAAGCGTCCATTCCGTCGGGTCCAAAGCTACAATCGATATGAGGAAATATAGCGGATATACGTAGAATAGAATGTCCTTCAGATAAGGAAGAAATGATGTCTGCTTGAAGCTTCCTTCCCAGAACGACTTGGAAAAGGCAATTACGAAATCAATAATCATGAATCCGAATACGCCCCACAACGTGTACTTAATCCAGTCGACAAGTGTAAATGTCACTTCATCATCACCACCTTACTACACCATATGCGATGAAAGGTGACATGTTGATTAAGGTGCCCAAAACTTTTCGACTGGCTTGTGTGAAAATTGACAAATTTCGAAACAGTTAACCTAGACCTTTAGGAAGGTTTCCTTACAGGCTGTTAGCCGCAAATCGTTTGAGTGTATTAATTGCATTAAAGTGAATCCCTTCATGGAACAGGGTATAGCTTAGGAATTCCTCAATGGTGCTTAGGGTCAAACCGTTACCAGTTGTGAGTGGGGCTTTCACCTGCTCGCCTAGACGATACTGCAATTCCTTTTTGATCCGTACAGGCTGCTCAGCAAGCAGCTTCAGCAATTCGTCGAGGGTTGGAAGCTGCTCCTCCTGCCAATCTGCAGGCTTCGTTCCTTTGGCAAACCAACGTTCAAAGTTATCCGGTAATTGCATAGGCTCACCTGCAAACTGAAAAGCGAACTTCTCTTGGATGACAAAAATATGGCCTAGATTCCATCTGATGTTATTATTAAAGCCCTCAGGTAAGTAATCCATCGCCTGTTCCGACAAGCCTTGTGCCGCAGTTATCGTAACTTGACGTACAAAAGCAAGATGATTAAGTAAGGTTTGATTCATATTAATCCTCTTTTCTCATTTTAGACTTCAATCCAAAACCGTCTGATCACATTCCCATTTTCCTCGATGAAGCGCTCATCTTCTTTACCGCCATTGTTTAGAATCGTCTTGGCTGACGCCACATTACTCTCATCGCAAACGACAAGAGCATGGTGAACGCCAAGCTCCTTCAATTTCTGAAGTGACTGCGAAAGCAGCTTCGTCGCATAACCTTTTCTTCTTGCCGAATGGCGGATTCCGTACCCGATATGTCCACCCCTGTCCATCAGCCACGGCGTCAGCTCATGACGGATATTGACTGCACCAACAATTTCCCGATCTGCTGTAGCAAGCCAATAGGTCGTATCAGGTACCCATCCTTCACGCAGATCAATACCACTCGAGTGATCATCCAACCACTGAATCATCGATTCAAAGTCGGAAGGGTCTTGCTCCACCACCCAAGGAACAATATCCTCTCCGCTTGTTATCCATTCCTGATAGAAATCCAGATATGCTTCTTTCCACTCCATAGCAGGACGAACCAAATAGACTTCGCTCATACTATTTGCTCCCCTTCTCCCTGTTCTGCGCCGCTCTATAGGCGGTAATTCGTCCGATTAACTCGTACGGAATAGGCTTATTGAAAGGGAATTGCACGGAGCCTTTGGCCCCTTTATAAGCGGACAACTCCTCCTGAAAAGCACTAACTCCGCCAGCTGTCGGATAGAATCCGATATGCTTTTTGAAAGCGGCATAATAAACCAGATTGCCGTTCAGCTCAAAAGCCGGCATCTGATAGCTGATCTTTTCTTTCGCATCTGGCGCAGCCTCTTTGATCACTTGCCTGATTTTTGTAAGAATGACCTGCAGTTCGGCGGGAAAATCGGCAATATATTCATCAATCGTGTTGTACGTTTTCTTGTTCGCTTCCATGTCAGACCCCTTTCGTCTTTACACATCGTAATTGACAACATAAGGATGCATGTCCGTATTATAAAAGCCTACGCTGTATTCAATCAACTCTTCATCTGCTCCATAAGCAAACCTGGACCTTTTTAGCAAAATAACGCTCTCCGTAGTGATCCCGAGTGATACCAACACGGCTTCAGAAGCTGGCGATACCGCAAACTCATCCCGATAGCGCACTGGCACTACCCCTTGCTCCTCCAGCCAGTCGTAAAGCGATTGAATGGTCAGATTATCATCTGTGCTTTGATGATAGAGCTCGGCATTCAGATAATGTGTGTAATGAATATATGGTTTGCCATTAAGCAGGTACAACCTCTCCACCTTTAACGCTTGTGGACCAAAGAAGCGATACGGCTCTGATCCTTCCTCATTATCGGTGAGTCCTGCACGTATTAGCTGCTTGCCAATCTGATGGCCTTCTTCTACCAACACCTCAGTGAAACGCTTGAGCTTGGACAGCTTGGAGGACGACGTATTGCGGATGACCCTCGTGCCTTTGCCGCTGCTCGTCTCCAAATATCCTTCCTGCACGAGCGCTTTGATCGCATTACGTACCGTTATTTTGCTTACTTGGAATTCTTGCTCGAGCTGCGGCTCCGACGGAATATTCGAATCAACCGGGTACACCCCGTGCAAAATCCGATCCTTAATGATGTCCATCACTTGTATATAAAGAGGCCTGTTATTTCGTATCAGCTTCATTACTGTCTGTTCCTACCTTTCTACCGCTCATTCATCCTAATATCGGCTATTATACTGTTAAGATACATCGATTACCATTGGAGGTCAATGAACATTATAATGTTTGACCGAAATAAAAAAAGAACCAACAAGTTAATGAAAAAATCTTTCAGTAACTTGCTGGTTCTCTTTGTGTAAGCAGTTGATTACAGCGTTGCCGATGCCTTATTCAGCAAGGATGCCAACAGGTCATAATCAACCGGTTGTCCTGACTTGAATTTAATCGTCTTCCGTTCAGGCGGACCTTCGAATTGTCCTTCCGGAAAATCCACTTCTGATGTATTAAAAATAACAAAGCTGACTGCTTCTTTCGCTGTTGAGATGACCGCGGCATACTTGCCATTTTTCAAAAAATGCGGTTTCTTATACTGCATTCTCTCCTCGACCCCTGGCACCGTCTGATGAACCATGTCCCGAAGCTTGTTACATATATCAACTTGCCAAGGCTGAACTAATACGGTGATAAAAGACGTAACCTCTTCCAGTTTCATACGATCCTCTCCCTTAGCTCACTTTCTACTATTCACTATACCATTTTGACCAAATAATAGAAAACATACTTATTGAATAAATATGTACTTAGTTGCATAATTATAGAAACTATTAATTTAATGGGGGAATTATTCTATGTCTTTCCGTTGTGAATCATCTTCATTAACCGACTATTTGGCCGAATCTGAATGGATTGATTATCGTCATCCCTCTATTCTGGCTTTAGCGGAGGAGCTTCATAGTCAGTCCACGAATGAAACAGCATTTATCCAATCTGCCTTCGAATTTGTCCGTGACCGGATCTCCCATTCTTGGGACATTCAAAGCACTCGTATTACCTGCAAGGCCACCGATGTTCTTGCCCACAAAGAAGGCATTTGTTATGCTAAATCGAATCTACTATGCGCGATATTACGGAGTCAGGGCATTCCGGCAGGTTACTGCTACCAACGGCTAACACTTGGGGATACACCAGAAACCGGCTACGTCATCCACGCATTAAATGCCGTCTATTTGCGATCTGCCGACAGGTGGATCCGACTAGATGCTCGCGGTAATAAACCGGGAATTGATGCTCGGTTCTCGCTGGTGGAGGAACAGCTTGCATTTCCTATCCGAGAGCATTTTGAGGAACTGGATTACCCAATCATCTATGTGACGCCTCATCCGAAGACCATCGATGTTCTCCAACGGCATAACGATTGCAGAACGATGTACCTGCATGGTTTACCTGCTGAGTTATAAGTCAGTGTAAACAAATAAATCCCTAGTCAAAATGACCAGGGATTTTCTCCAAAGCTATTTTCAAGCAACCGGTAGAGCTTTCGCTGCTTCAATCGCCTGCTCTAAATCCTGCACAATATCCTTAATCGACTCCGTGCCGATGGAAAGACGGATCAGTCCAGGTGTTACGCCGGCTGCAAGCTGCTCGGCTTCTTTCAACTGGGCATGAGTCGTGCTGGATGGATGAATAATGAGCGACTTCGAATCACCAACATTGGCCAGATGAGAGAACAGCTTCACGTTCTGAATCAGTCGTTTGCCCGCTTCCGCCCCGCCTTTAATCCCAAAGGTAAGAATCGCACCTTGGCCGTTCGGCAAATATTTTTGTGCGAGTTCATAGGATGGGTGACTTGGCAGACCGGGGTAGCTTACCCACTCAACATCCTCGTGGTTCTCCAGATAACGCGCCACTTCAAGCGCATTAGAGCTGTGGCGCTCCAATCGCAGATGCAGTGTCTCCAGCCCTTGAAGCAGCAGGAACGAGCTAAGTGGTGACAGAGCAGGACCCAAATCGCGGAGCAGCTGTACACGGGCCTTAATAATATAAGCGATTGGTCCAACTGCTTGCGTATACACAACGCCATGGTAGCTAGGGTCAGGCTCGGTCAGACCCGGGAATTTGCCGCTGGCTTCCCAGTCAAAGTTGCCACCGTCTACAATAACGCCGCCAATCGTAGTGCCGTGACCGCCGATAAACTTAGTTGCCGAATGCACAACGATATCCGCGCCATGCTTGATTGGCTGCAGCAGATAAGGGCTTGGGAACGTATTATCCACGATAAGCGGAATGCCGTTCTCATGGGCGATAGCCGCTACCGCTTCAATATCAAGCACATCACCTTTTGGATTGCCGATTGTCTCGCCGTAGATTGCTTTTGTGCGATCCGTAATTGCTTGACGGAAGTTTTCCGGGTTGCTGGAATCTACGAAAATAACCTTAATACCAAGCTTAGCGAAGGTGTGAGCGAATAAATTATAAGTTCCGCCGTAGAGTGAAGCGGAGGATACGATCTCGTCGCCCGCACCTGCGATGTTCAAGATCGATGTTGTAATTGCTGCTTGTCCGGAAGCAACCCCTAGTGCACCAACACCGCCTTCAAGCGCAGCAATACGCTGCTCGAATACATCGGTTGTAGGGTTCATGACCCGTGTATAAATATTACCGAACTCCTTCAGAGCGAACAGGTTCGCCGCATGTTCCGTATCCCGGAAGCCATACGAAGTCGTCTGGTAAATCGGTACCGCCCGGGATAAAGTTGTTGGGTCGATCTGCTGTCCCGCATGCACCGCCAAAGTTTCCAAGCCGTAGTTATTTGTTTCGCTCATTGTTCATTCCTCTTTTCCTTATCAGTTTATATAAGATCAAACGTATTGCTGCTCTTCACGGCGGTCCGTCGCAAGCGGCGGCTCAGCCGATAACCGGGAAATTTCATTTCTTTGCTCCTGCGTTAACGTAATTTCCGCTGCAGCCAGGGAGAACTCCAGCTGCTCCACACTACGAGCACCAATGATTGGCGCCGTTATAGCAGGATGGCTGCCAGCCCATGCAACGGCAAGCGAGGCAGGATGGTAACCATGCTCGGCAGCATAAGCCGTAAATCGGTCAGCCGTCTCATAGTAGCTGTCTTCCCCATACCGCGTAGAATAGTTTTTCACCTCAACCAACCGGCCGGAGTCCGGTTTATGGTTCGCGCCATACTTGCCAGTAAGCAGCCCGCCCCCAAGCGGGCTGTACGAGATGACGCCAAGCTGCTCCGACTCTGCTAGAGGCAGAAGCTCAACCTCAGCCTGCCGTTTGACCAGATTGTACATCGGCTGAATCAGTTCAAAGCGAGCGAGGCTCTGGTAAATGGAGATGCCAAGCGCCTTCGCAATTTGCCAGGCTGCCCAGTTGCTCACCGCAGGATAACCAATCTTGCCTTGCTTCTGCAGATCATCCAGCGCACGAATCGATTGCTCAATATCCGTTAATGGATCAAAACGATGGATGAAATAAAAGTCGATCCAATCCGTGCGCAGCCGCTTGAGGCTTGCCTCAACCTGGAGGGTCAAATGCCGGCGTGATGCTCCACGGTCATTTAAACCGGGACCAGCTTGAAACCCTGCTTTCGAGGTAAGAACCAGCTCATTCCGATGCCCGGCGATAAATTCACCCAGCCATTCCTCCGCTACTCCACCGCTGTACACATTGGCTGTATCAAAGAAATTAATACCGGCTTCCCGGCTGCGTTTGTACAGCTCCAGTGAGGTTTCCCGGTCCGCATTCCCGCCAAATGACATGGTGCCAAAACATAAACTCGATACTTGAACTCCTGTCCTGCCAATCGTTCTGTATTCCATAATTCCTCCTGCTTTTATCGAATTGTTTACATCTTGTGCTCATGGTATATGCCGTTCAGCACCCAGTTCCCAACATGATGCAGCTTCAATCTCGCTGGGTCATGAAGAGTGTGAATACGTGCATTTCTCCAATGGCGGTCATAATTGTACTTATGATCCATTGAAGCCGTTCCAGCAACCTCGAATAAAGCATTCGTCACCTCAATGACCGTCTCTGTCATGCTGTATTTCGCAGCATCCACAAGCAGGCCCGCTTGCCCTACATGGTCTTGGTTTGGTAGGATTTCTGATTTATCTATCGCCGCTGCAGCCTTCTCCAGCAAGGCTTCTGAAGCATACAAGCGAATACCCAGCTCACCAAATCGCCGGATCAAATCGGGTTCATCCGAAGCGCTCTCCACACCACTGCCATAGGCAGGTCGGCTCTTTTCCCTCACGAATGCTGCGGCATCTTCGAGTGCAGCTTGTGCAATCCCGGCGTCAATGGCAGCATGCAAAATCTGACCGTACGCCAGATACGTATTTGGCAAATCAAAAATTTGATAATTCGGTAAGACATAATGCTCAGGAATTTCTACGTCCTGCAAAATAACACTACCGCTCCCGGTTGTCCGCTGACCTATCCCGGACCAATCATCAATAACTGTCACCCCTTGGGCATGCCTCGGGACGTATACGATAACCCGTTTATCTTCCTCGTTCAGCGCAGCCACCGGAATCCAGTTGGCATATAAGGCGCCGGTTGAATAATATTTCGTGCCTGCTAACCGGTAGCCCACCTCTCCATCGCTCCTCGTTAATCGGGTCGACATATGTTTGAAGTCCTTCTTTACGCCACGCTCTGCTATTGCATTGCCTAACAATGCCCCTCGAAGCACCTCACCGAAAAAGAGCCTTTTCTGTTCTTCCGTTCCAACCAGCTCAACGACCTTCAAGAAATAATAATGATTCTGCGGAATTTGTCCAATCGAGCCGTCTGCTTTAGCAATTATTCGTATAGTTGCTGTTAATGCCGCCATTGAGATTCCCGCTCCGCCATATACCTTAGGAACAGTTGCCCCCAGCAGACCACTCTCGGATAACTCCCTTAGCTCTGCAAACGGTAATCGCCGTTCACGATCACGTTCCGATGCTCCATCCTTGATCGAATCGGCGTATCGCACTGCAGCTTCGATCACTTCCTCTTCTGTCTTCAGCAGCCTGACAGGCCGCCGATCGGTGAAATAATCCCGTGGCACATCTGTTATTGCATAAGGAGATAGCTCTTTGGGTTTCAGACTTGGAATGGTTCCGCCAGCGAAAAGCTCCCGTCCTTCGATTAGCAAATTCTTTGAAGGATATGCCCCTAGATCCAGCCTCTGCGTCTCCTGTAAAAAATGATTGTCTACGAGCCAGCCCTGAATCTCTTGGAGCTCTGCGATAAGATCAGAGGTCAACTCTATTTCAAGCTGGGCATGCAAATGATCCGAGAACACAGCCGGTATTTCCTTCTCAGGAACTCCCGTAAGATGACCCGTTAGACGGTAAGCTTCCTCTCCATGCCGGCCGGCCCATTCGGCTGCAGCTGCAATATGACCAAGAAGCCGCTTCGCTTCATCAGGATGCTGCTCTACGAACCGTCTCGGAGCGGTTAGAAGAATCGGTACGGCGTATCGTTTGGAATAAATGGAGCGTGCCCCGATGAACGAGCGCAGCCTTTGATCGAGTACTCCCTCCGCATACACAGCGTCAGCTTCACCCGACAGCAAGGCTTCCGTCAGCCTCTTCGCAACTGCTTGTTCCTCCGGAATAGCAGCCGACTGAACGATAAGCTGAGCGATCTTTATTCTGTAAGATTCATAGCTGTTCGTACTGCCTAGAAAATCCTGAACGGCCTTGCTTGCTGCAGCATGCCAAGGATCCAAGGAGCGGTCAGCCAGCTTTGGAATTCCTAGTTCCACCCCGTTCAAATCCTGAATGCCGCGTAGATCAGAATCAGACCGGACAAGCAACGAGCCCCGGCGGAATAACGGAGTTATGCCAAGAATGACACGACTCTCTTTCTCGCTTGCGAGCAAAGATAACCCTTCCAAAGGTTCATCCCAGCGTATCGTATATGTTTGCAAATCATTAAAGCTGATCTCGATTTCATTGGGCTTCATCAATAGTGATATTCCCCGCCGCTTGAAACCTACGATCAGCTCACCTAGTTGATAAGCAAGCCCAAGCGCATGAGGCAACGGTGTCACCGTTCTCGTCAAAAGTTGTACCGGAGTGGTCATCGCCATCCCCCTCCTCTCTACACCCTGCTTTGTACCAAGTTGCGAAGCCGTGCCCCGGGATGACCTTCCTGCAAATGGCGTTTGCCTTGCCCAAAGAGCTTCTCCCGATAGGTGCCCGGTGCATATTCCGTTTTATAAATCCCCCGCTTCTGCAGTTCTGGAACGACCAGATCAACGAAATCTACCAGGCTACCCGGCGTAATCATATGCGTAAGATTAAACCCGTCCACCCCGGTCGCCTCAAAATAACTTTGTATCCCGTCCGCCACCTCCTGAGGATTGCCGACAATCGCAAATCTCCGTTTCATCGTGTCGAAACCTTCCAGCACCTCGCGGACGGTGAGCTTCTTCGGATTATCTTTGGTCAAGGAAGCCGCCCGGGATTGTCCATGCTCCGTATGTTTATATTCAAATACCGCATCCAGATCGGTATATTCCGCTAGATCGTAGCCGCTGGAGCCGCCATATTGCGCTTTCGCCGCTTCCCCGCTCCATAACCGCTTGTACTCTTCGAATTTAGCTTCCGCTTCCTCCGTCGTTTCCGCAACAATGACATTCAAGAACGTAAATGCCTTGATATCATCCGGATTACGGCCGTATGATTCTGCAAGTCTCTTAATCTCTAGAATGGATTGCTTCGTCTGCTCCGGCGTTGGTCCTCCAACGAACAGGCACTCCGCATGCTTCGCCGCAAACTCCTTACCTTTAGGTGATGTACCTGCCTGATAAATAACAGGAGTCCGCTGCGGTGAAGGCTCGCTAAGATGCGGCCCAGGAACACGGAAGAACCGGCCTTCATGATGAATCTCATGCACCTTCGATGGATCAGCGAACACCTTATTCTCCCGATCATTGACGACGGCATCCTCTTCCCAGCTTGCTTCCCACAGCTTATACGAGACATCAAGGAACTCATCTGCCAGCTCATAACGATCATCATGCTTGATCATCTCATCAAGCCCGAAATTCCGCGCAGCGCTTGGAAGATAAGAGGTGACCACATTCCAGGCAAAACGTCCTTTCGTCAAATGATCCAGCGTGCTCATCCGGCGGGCATGCGCATAAGGATGCTCATAAGTTGTGCTGACCGTCAGGGCAAACGACAAGTTCTTCGTCACCTGCGCCATCGCGGGGATAGCAAACGCCGGATCATTGAGTGGTACCTGTACGGCATCCCGAATGGAGGCATCTTTGCTTTTCTTATAGACATCGTATACCCCAATTACATCCGCGAAAAAAACCGCATCAAGCTTCCCTCTCTCGAGCAGCAGCGCAAGCTCCGTCCAATAATCCAAATCCTTGTAACGCCGTGTTCTTTCGTTGTCCGGATGCTTCCAAAGCCCATGCGAATTATGCATCGCACTCGACATTTCGAAGACATTAAACAAGATTTGTTTAGCCAAGATGCCTCACCTTCCCTTTCTTCAAACCTATGCCAGAACAATCTTACTATTCCGATAAAATAAAACGGATATAGAATTTGAGGCTACTCTACCACTGGAGAAAGATGGATGTCAAGCGTAACCTTAGCTATCATAATTTTGAATTTTTAGGGATTGACAGCACCCTTCCTAACGCTTTATAGTAAATCCCAAGTTGGAGACATGGATATAAAAAAATCCGCCTCCAATAAGCAACAAATGGTTAAATAGTGTTGTTTTCGATACAGCTGACTGATCATTTCAGAACTGTGCGAACCATATCTCTGCCTGAGATAGAGGAGCCCAGTCTGATTAAGTGGCCTCTTCTTGCAAATAGAAGAGGCCACTTTTTATTTATTTTTCTGAGTATACATATGCGATTACTAAACTTTGTTCAAAGTAATACGCAATAAAGGAGAGAACTTCACTTGATCAAATTTGAATCGGTGTCTAAAACCTTCCTATCTCAAAAAAAGGTGGTTAACGCAGTCGATAACGTCTCTCTCTCCATTGATAAAGGAGAAATCTACGGGGTCATCGGCTTTAGCGGTGCAGGCAAAAGCACCCTGCTGCGGCTGGTCAATCTATTAGAGAAACCAACGAGCGGAAGAGTAGTCGTCAATGATCAGGACGTAACTTCGATCTCCTCCCGGGAGCTGAGGAAGCTGCGCAGACAGATCGGCATGATTTTTCAAACCTTTAATCTATTTAACTCACGTACCGTATACGGCAATATTGCTTATCCGCTTAAGCTGGCAAGAGTACCAAAAGAACAGGTCAAAGCTCGAGTTGCCGAGCTGCTCCGATTCGTTGGACTCGAGGATAAAGCCGATCAATACCCAGAGCAGCTGTCCGGTGGGCAGAAGCAGCGCGTAGGTATCGCAAGGGCGCTTGCTACTTCACCGGATATCCTCATTTGCGATGAAGCGACATCGGCCCTTGATCCCGAGACAACAGGCGAGATTCTAAAGCTGCTCAAGCGAGTGAATGAGGAGTACAACATTACGATCCTTCTTATTACCCATGAGATGCATGTGATCCGTACGATCTGTGATCGGGTGGCGGTAATGGAGAACGGTCGAGTCATTGAGGAAGGTCAGGTCTTTGATATTTTCGCAAATCCGCAAAAACAAACGACCCGAAACTTCATCAGCTCTGTTCAAAACGACAAGCTTTCTCCGAAGCTGCTGGACATTCTGAAGCAAACCCACAAAGGCAGGCTTTATCGAATCGTATTCAAAGGTGGTACAACAAGCGAACCGATCCTGTCGCAGACCTCCAGGAAATACAATATCGACTTCAACATTATTTATGGCAGCATAAATGAACTGCAGGGGCAGCTGTTCGGCAGCCTGATCGTAGAGTTTCCCGATCAGACGCCGCAACTCGATCCGATGATTTATGAGCTGAGTCAAAATGTGGAAGTAAGGGAGGTTATCGATCATGAAAGTTGATTGGAATACGTTCTGGCCGCGCATATTCGAGGCAACGGGTCAGACGATTACGATGGTGATTTTCACCTTAATATTCGGAGCTGTTCTGGGGTTAATTATCGGGCTCTTACTCTTTGTCACACGCAAGGGTAACATTCTGGAGAACGCCTTTGTTTTCTCCTTTCTTAATATTGCCATCAACATTATACGCCCTGTTCCATTCATTATCTTCCTCGTCACAATTAGTCCATTCACCCGCGCGGTCATTGGAACAACCATCGGTACATGGGCCGCAATCTTCCCGATGACAATCGTCGCCGCCTTCGTTATTGCAAGGGTTGTTGAGAACAACCTCGTCGCTGTTGATCCTGGCATTATTGAAGCAGCGAAGGCGATGGGTGCCAGCCCCGTTCAGATTATTGTAGGAGTTCTTATCCTCGAAGCGCTTGGTCCTCTTATTCTCGGGCTGACGTTTATGACTGTCGCGCTTATTGATTTCTCCGCAATGGCCGGCACGGTTGGCGGAGGCGGACTTGGTGATCTGGCGATGACTTATGGCTATCAGCGATTCGATGGATCCGTCATGTTCGTCACGATCGTAGTTCTTATTATCCTTGTGCAGATCGCCCAATTTCTCGGCAACACGATTTCACGTAAATTTTTACGCCGATAAGACGGGATCTCAATATACAAAAAATAAAAGGAGTGTGTTGAAGATGAAAAAGCAGGTTCTCTTCCTAAGTCTCATGCTGATTTTGATTGTAGGGGTGCTGTCCGCTTGCGGAAGCAACAAAGATTCCAACAATACGACGGCTTCGGCTAACTCGGAGAAGTCGGAGAAGACGGCAGCAGCCAATGCTTCCCCCTCTGCAGCCAATACGGCGGCTGAACAAACACCAGAGCCAGAGAAACCAAAAGAGCCGATTAAAGTGAAGATCGGAGTCTCGGGCACAGACGGTGAGACTTGGCCGCTCTTAAAGAAAAAGGCAAAAGAACAGCTCAATGTGGATATCGAGCTCATTGAATTCTCAGACTATACCTTGCCAAACCTTGCGCTCGCTAACAAAGAAGTAGATGTGAACTCATTCCAGCATCTCGCCTTCCTCAGTCAATTTAATATCGAGCATAATTTGAACATCGTACCTATCGGATCAACTGTCGTCTCTCCGCTAGGCCTTTATTCCAAAAAGTATAAAAATGTGTCTGAAATTCCTGACGGAGCACAAATTGCGATTCCAAACGATCCAGCTAACCAAGGACGCGGCCTTCTTGTCCTCCAAGCAGCAGGCTTGCTGAAACTGAAGGATAATGTTGGTTTGTACGGCACAACAGATGATATTGTAGATAATCCGCATAAGCTGAAAATCGTTACGGTAGTGGCTCAGCAAACGCCACGCGTGTTGCCAGACGTAGCAGCTTCCATCATTAACGGAGGGATTGCAGGTCAAGCAGGACTGAAACTGTCGGATGCGATTTTCCATGATGATCCGTTATCCGAGACAACTCGCCCGTACTTGAACGTATTCGCGACCCGCGTCGAAGATAAAGACAATGAAACCTACCGTGCAATCGCCAAGCTATACCAAGATCCTGAAATTATTGAAAGTGTGAAAAAGGACTCCAACGGCGGCAGTGTTGTCATCGACATTCCGGCCGAAACGCTGCAAGGTGAACTAGACAAACTCCAGTCCGAAATAAAAACAGCTCAGAAATAATCCTCCGCGATTATAAAAAGCCGACCTCTCTGTGCCATGCACAGAGAGGTCGGCTTTTTGACATTAATTAAACGTATACGTCCAGAACCGTTCCGTTCCGAACCGTTCCCGAAGCTCTTTGTCCGTATGATCCTTGTCTCCAAGAATCTCGCCTGCTTGGAACTGGGAGCGATGCGCTTTGATGGAATCCATCTTATTCTTCAGATAATCCCGGACATCAAATGAAATATCCGGCTTGCCAATTGCCTGTTCATGGTTCCGGGAGAACGCCATGCAATACACAGGCGGACGCTCTGCCTCAGGCAGTCTGCCCACCGTGCGAACAACAGCTTCGCCGGTCGCATCATGGTCGGGATGGACACTGTAACCCGGATAAAAAGTGACAACAAGGGTCGGGCGTACTTCTTCTATAAGAGCATTTATATGTTCATCGAGCAGCACTTTATCCTCGAACTCAATCGTTTTATCATGGAAGCCAAGCGTTCTCAAATCCTGTATGCCGATGGCTGCGCAGGATTCTTCCAGCTCCTTCCGGCGAATCTGGGGCAGTGTCACCCGGCTTGCGAACGGCGGAGTTCCCATGTTCCGGGCCATCTCCCCAAGCGTCAAGCACGCATAAGTGACATAAGCGCCTTGGTCTATTAATTGTGCAAGCGTCCCCGACAATCCAAAAGCTTCATCATCAGGATGCGGCAGGACGACTAGAATACGTTGTTCCATATTTATCTCTCCTTAAAGCTTTTTTACAGCACATTGCAGTATATAAGCCAGGAATTTTGTATAAAAGCTGCTTCGGAAGCATTAGTTGCGTCTAGAACGGTTCGCGGCTGAGCTGCAGCGATACAACTAGCTTGCCCTGCTGATCATGGCCGGCGAGAATAAGGCGTTCCGGCTCACTTTCTACATAATGGGTAAGACCTTCCGAGTATACCCATCCGTGATTCATTTTGAGTCCTACACGGAATGGACCATTGCCGGAGATCGAACCATGTGAATATTGAATAACCGCATTGGTTATAAAAGTAGCTGCCGGGTGCTTAGAGGCGTCCATATGAGCCGCGTAAGCTCCTGTCGTCATCTCAAGATGAATATACACATCCTGATCTTTCAAGCTGTCCAGACGTCTTTGTATTTCCGCCGGTTGAATCGGTTGTATCATCTTGGATCCTCCTTAAACGTACAAATCATTTCGAGTAATTGAGAAGATTGTATAGTAAAACGATCGGAATTACAACAATTAGATTAGCTAATCGTTACCGGCTTCTCATAAAGATTAAATTCACCAATCGGATTTACTGCCGTTCCTTTAAACGCATAGCCGCAGCTGTTCTTATAGAAATCGTTCAGCTTCGGATTATTGGCAATACAATCAAGTCGGATACGGTCTTTCCCCGGGAAATGAATGCCTGAGCTCGCCCAACGAATGATCTCTTCACCGAGATTTTTGCCCGCTGCCTCCCGGTTAATATTCAGCCTGTGCAGGTAGACGGAATTCTCATGCCCTTCTTCACCCCATAGCTCCTTGTCCCATGGACTTGCCTGCTGCATGAGCATAACCATACCCATTAAGGTATCGTTCTTGACAAAAATGTACACTTCGCCGCGCTTAATCGCTTCCGGCGTCCGATGGGAGTCTTCTCCTTGCAGCAGACCACTCCATTGCGTAGAACCTTTGCTTTTCAGCCATTCCGCTGTATTAACAAGAAGCTGCAGAACAGCCGCTGTATCTTCTTCCCTTGCCTGGAAGACTTCTATATCTGACTGAATAGTCCCAATATGATCTGTTCGAGTAAACATGATGACTGATCTCCTCCTAATCATAAAGCTACTATAAGTATACAATGTTCGTGCAAGATAAACGAATTTACATCATTAAGCTTTTGCCAAACTCCAGAGCATCCCGTTCTATAGGGACAGAAACACTGTATAAAACCAAACTCAACCACAGGTTGAGTCTCCTGAAAAATCAATTAGGAAGTTATTGTTCGTGCTAAATAACTTCAATAGAATAAGTAAAAACAAAGGAGTGTGAGGGGCTTATGAAAGAGAAGTTAGCGCGTAACATCAGCATTTATCGGAAAGAAAGAGGACTGACGCAAGAGGAACTCGCTACAAGGCTTGGTATTTCTTTTCAAGCTGTGTCCAAATGGGAGAACGCGCAGACGATGCCAGACCTTTCGCTTCTGCCTGAATTATGCCGTACCCTTCAAGTAAGCGTCGACAAGCTGCTTGGATATGTGTCGCAGGATCAGCCCATTACGATCTACGAAGAGGAATATAAAACAGAGAATTTTTACTGGGGAACTGAGCCAAACGGTGGTGTCTATGAGGTGCTGCAGCAATTGCCGCCAACTAGACGACTTAAGCTGCTGGATATCGGCTGTGGTGAAGGCAGAGACGCCGTATTTTTTGCGCGGAATGGGTATGAGGTTACGGGGCTTGATGTGTCGGACGCCGGGATTGAGAAGACGAAACGACTTGCTGACGGGGCCGGCGTCCATGTGGATGTTATCAAAGCGGATGTGTTGGATTTTAGGCTAGACTCGCACTACGACATTGTGTACTCCAGCGGTGTGCTGCACTATATAAAGCCGGAGTTCCGCCAAGAGATTTTCGCGAACTATAAACAGTTTACGAATCCAGGCGGAGTCCACGTTCTGAACGTATTCGTGAACAAGCCATTTATTGCGACACCACCGGAAAAAGAACCTCATGCCTACAAATGGCATTCGGGCGAGCTGCTTACCCATTACCATGACTGGCTGATCAAAGACAGCGCTGAGATCGTGTTCGACTGCAACTCCAGCGGCATCCCTCATCAGCATGCGATGAGCACGATTATGGCTCAGAAGGTACATCTAAAATCGTAAATAGCAGTTCTTGTTTTCATGCTAAAACCAGTCGGGATGCTCACCTCTCATAATTACTCCATCCATGGGAAAAATCATTCTATTAAACTTCCCTGTATTGGCATCAATGGTAATGAGAATATCGTCAAGGTAGATATCCCATACTGTATTCCCTGTTGCTCTATTCCAAAACGTATCATTGTCTAGAATAATATATGTAGGTATACTATCGGTTCTGTAAGTTAAGTCCAAGTGATGATTGACCGAATCGAGATACAATCTCGCTTTCGCTAGAGCCTCTTGTTGCGTAAGCAGCGGTTTTTGCATTTCGTAAACACCATAAATAACTGTAATAATAAACAAAGCGATAAAACAAGAAGCTAATAATTTCTTCACCATCTTAAAGTTACCTCGCTCACATCTTTCGCTAATTGCAAATAAGATGTTAGTCCTCACTTTCTACTCCCAAAAGGCAGCCGATCATTCTGATCAGTTGCCTCTACAGACTACTTATTTATAAAACCGCCCTCTGACACTATTCGCTGTCCCGTAACCCAGCCTGCTTCGTCACTCACTAAGAAGGTAATTAATCTTGCAGCATCTTCGGGCTGTCCAATTCTCCCCATTGGGAACATTGGCAGTAAATAGGACTTAACATCTTCATCCATCCAACCACTATCCGTTGGACCAGGGTCAACTGCATTAACTGTAATCCCGAGTGGAGCGAGGCCAACCGAAAGGGGTCCAATTAATGCGGTTTGTGCACCTTTTGTAGCTAAATAAGCAAGATTATTGGCATCATTACCTTTCGATACCATAAATATGATTCGTCCTGGTATTGAACCTGCATGTGCTTGTTCAAACCTTTGGGCAAATGTCGTAGATAGTAAGCCTGTACCTCTTATATTTACTGCATAATGGCGGTCAATTACTTCAGCGTCGAGGGTCCGGTAGTTTGACTCCGCCCAGTAAGTTGCATTATTTACGAGAATACTAGGAGTTCCCAACGTTTTCTCTGCATAATCAAGAATCTCATTCGCAGCAAGAGGATCAGCCAAATCAACTTCCATATGAGCAGCTCTTACACCTAATTCTTCTAGCTCTTTACGTAGTTGATTCTCCCAGCCGCTATCTTCACCGTATATTTGAATTTTGTCGAAAGAGCCCCAATGTGTAAAAAGAATATCAGCCCCTTCTAAGGCTAATGCTCTACAAATGGCTGTTCCTATACCCCGTTCACGACTGGCACCAGTAACGATGGCCACACGTCCCTTAAGTTTGAGTCCCATTAAGACAATGACCTCCTTTTTAACTCTTCAATTTATTTCCATTATCCTGCGAGTGAGCACAACAGGCAAACCCTTACTCTTCTATTTAATCGCTGAGTCCCAAGCTGCTTTAAATTCAACTACACTAGAATATCTGCTTAATCTATCATCATTCACTGCCTTTAAAGCAACCTCATAAAGCCCCTTTTCTGCTTCCCACTTCTCCAATGAACGGTCAAGCTTACCGCCTAATAGGGCAAAAGCAAACAAGCCCATTGTATACACGTTTGAACGTTATCTATCTCAGCACCTAATATAAACTCTTCAGGGCTCATAAAACGAAAGGTTCCTGAAGTGCGGGATCCCCAAACATCACCCGTGTTATTGTAATAAGGTTTCTTCTGATATAGATCAATATCACATATTTTAATTTCGTTTCTCGCAAAATCATAGAGTAGACTTCCATCAAAAAAATCAATGGCAACATAACCTTTTTGTTCTACAAATTCATGAAATGAAAAAATATGATCCAATGAAATCAACCTTTGTTCTACTGACAAATGTTTAAATCTATAAAACGGGGACTTCGGATCATTATATTTGGCCGGAGATGGAAAAGAGTAATGTGGGTTAAGCGTCTCACCTTCAAACCATTTGAAGATGATTGCATATCCAGAGTTCACTTCAAAATGATCAACCATTTCAATCAGATAGGGATGCCTTAATTGTTGATAAACGCTGACCGCAGCTTTAAGATTCTCAATCGGGATTTCGGTATTCCCGTAGAAGTTGTTTATCATTTTGGCACCTGCATATTTAATAAATAGCTTCTCGCCGTTTTGTTCAACACCAAAGCTAATGTTGCCAGAGTCTTGTTGGTCAAACACTTCAAATACTTTCCCTAATTTCTTCAGCCAATCAATTCAACAAAAGGTATGAACAATCAGGGAGTTTTATTCAATTACTGTCAGGTAAGACAACTACATAGAGATCACAACAAAAACACGCAAGACCATCAGGTCTTACGTGTTCATCCCCATAAAAGCTCATTCTACATTCATTATGTCATTATACTTCTGAGCAATCCTAGCCCAGTCTGATTCCTCTTGCCCATATTGTTGTAACAAAGCTTTAAGCTTATCATCCATCTCTTGATTGACGGCTTGCTGCTCGTGCAAATCGATATCAAGCGCGACCAGCAGGATTTTCGCTATATCCAGATCACTGGCAATAAGCTTGCTCGTATCCTCCGGGAAGAACTTAGTCCACATCAGCGAGGCCGAATGGCTGTCTTCCTTCGAGTACATCAAATCATACATAACCTCGAAATGGTTTAAATACTCCGGACTATCAATTGTTCTAAAAAATACGCTGTCGACAGATAGCTTCGTATTAGGTGTACCTACAAAAAACGTATTTCCCCCAACATCGGTCAATATAAACCGTCTGTCTTCAGCCAGATCCTTCAGCTTGGAAATGCGAGGTATTCCACTGCGTGAAATTTTGCCTGTCTTTTTTTTCAAGGATGAGGTAAAACGCTCATAGATTTGATCGACATCCTCAACCATGATATAGCACATATTCGGGTTTTCATTAGGCAATATTTTTTTGCTGCCATAGAAATGCAATTCAATTGAACCATACTTCAGAACGGCATACGGATTAGGACGTGTGTACAGCTTTTCGATTTGAAATCCTAGAATCTCATAGAATGCTGTCTGCTCTTTGAGCGATGGACATGGTAAAATCGGGATAATCTTCTCCAGACTTTCAACCCCTTAGCCAGATTAGTGTTCTAGACTAATACCTTACTATTCGGCATCAGGTTTCACCCGTGGACCAAACTTCGAAAAATCAATATCCTCCCACCTAAGCGTGTAAGCAGGTGACTCAGGCGCTAATCGATAATCTCCATTCGCCTCATCCACGAAACCAATAGGTGCAAGTATCGTCTGTGCATCAAACTTCCCATCCTGCAGTTCCCGCCATGACTCCCAGGCATATAACTTACCCCAGACTTTGCTTACTCCAATTGATGGTGCAGGCAGCTCACCCGATACGATTGGTGCTTCGCCGCTGCGCCAGTACAAATTGCGATCTGCATATGCCAATCGCTCCTCGCTCCAATTGACATGGCAATACATATTTCCTGAGTTGGATATGATGTTTGACTCAATTACAATATCCCGGTTGCTCTCGCCAACCATCTCTTGCGTACCAATGGCACATTCCGATTCATTATTTGTGATTAGATTGTTGATAATCCGGTTCCCGATCCCTTTCGAGAAAATCGCCATCCACAGCTTGCCTTCCCCCGTCTGGTACAAATGATCAAGTACATTGTGGGTAACCTCTACATCATTGGAGGCGTCATCGAGGTAAATGCCGAACCCAAAGGAGAAATGAATACCGCTGTGATGCAGATGGTTCCCGTGGATACGATTACCTCGGCCGATTCCCCAGGACTCAATAATCCCGCCATCCTGACTATCCGTCATAACGTTGGACAAATCATTATGCCGAATACGGTTATTGCGTGTAAAAAGAAAGGAAGCATGATTGTCCCACGTAACCGATGTCCCCCATAGCTTGGAAGGCATCACCTGATAACGCAGTCCTTTCATCGAAATGCCGTACCGGGGCATATTCGAGATCTGATTATGGGCAATATCACAATCTCCACATTGGTATAGGACAATTCCGCTCCCATGGCCAATGAGCTCTCCCCCGCAGGTAATTACATTATCCGTAATGAGATGACCTTTATTTTGATAGGGAGTTATACAGTCCTGAAACTCCCCCTCACCAGGAGCGTATCCCGATGCGTAAATACCAGTATGACCAACCCGCTCAATTCGATTGTGCACTAGCCTGACCTCTTCCGCACAGCGGTCTAAGTATACACCACAGGTTCCCGACTCCCGAATGACACAATGCGAGAGCTCAATGCTGCGAACATTACGCATATAGACAATACCGTTCCGATTCTCATCTGGTTCGGCGTTATCCATACCTGGTTCTTCTCTCATCATTCGGAAATCTTCATAGAAATCACTGCATTTAAGCGTTAATCCTGTGATGGTCAGCCCCGATACTCTTTGCTCCTCACTATCCCCCTGAATATCCACTAGCCTGGTCATTAAAGGCACTACCACGCGTTGGTCAAGTGGAGTCCCGCTTCGCGGACGATAGTAGAGTACACCAATCTTTTCATCCAAATGAAACTGGCCAGGCTCCCGCAGGAACGTAAGCGAGCCTTGCAAATAATAACGCGAGCCTTCTCCAATCCCCCAGCAGCTTGGTCTCTTAAACATAATTTTGTGCTCAACATCATCAATAACAGCAACCGGAATCGTCTCAGCAAACCAATTCGCTTCCCCGCCGCCCGGCCAGATATAGGCTTGAATCCCCTCTGCAGCTAGCCCTTTCGGAAACTCACCCTCTCGATAACCAATACCTGCCCGTCCATCACCATCAATGGAAAGCGAATGATAATAACCGGATGCCGGCATCCTGACCTTCGCAACACGCTCCCCGTCTGCATATAAGGTTTGAAACCTCACTCCCTCCGGAACTTTCGCCGTCCATATGCCGTCCCCGTAAGGCTCCCACTCCGTCAAAACCATCCCGCCGACCAGTTCAGGTATCTCTCCTTCTGCATTGCGGTAAATAACAGGACAGTTCTTAGCATCCGAATCCTCACACCCAAAGTGAAGTGGTTCATCAAGGGTATAAGTCCCCCCACGGACAATAACGGTTATTCCTCCTGTCACGCCTCTTGCGATCATCGACCGAACGGCTAGTTGTGCTTCGCGTATATCATGGAAAGGCTGCTCCTTACTGCCATTACCGCTCATACCTGCTGACGGACTAACATAGAGTACTTGTATTCCCTGCATTCCTGCACCGCCTTATGATCATCGTTTAGCTCCACACTGCCATATGTACGGAAAGGCTGTAAACTGCACAATATGCTAAAAAGCGTACGATCCCGGTATCTGCCATTTATAAGGTGATTTTAGCTAAAATAACCCTTGCGCAAGCGGTTGATAGCGTTTACAACTATAATATAGACCTCATGCTTGATAAAGGAGTAGGATGCTCATGAAGGCATACGGCTACTTTACATCCAAGAAATATTTTAAACGTGTATTATTCTCAATCATGCTGACCATGGCTCTTATCCTCACAGGCTTATCCGCAGTTAACACCTACTTGCTGGAGAGGTCGGTTAAGAATGTCCAAGAGGAAGCGAACTTAAAGGTTCTTACCCAGACGCAATACAACCTTTCTTATATGAATGAAATTATTGTCCATCTATCTTCTTTCGCCTATCGGGATAATGCCTTGATCCCTCTCATGTTTAGCAGCAATCTTCCCAAAATGGACTATATTCGCGGCTATCAGCAAATGTACAATATGCTCGAAAGCTCTTCCTTCCTGCACTCGATGTCTGTTTATAATGCTACATCCGGAGAGCTTTACGGCTCCTCCAGCGATTTTCTCGTAGACGGCGGTACGACAAAAAACAGCATTCTTCAGTGGCTGCTGCATACCAATGGCAGCTTGCCCGCATCCAGACTCATCCCGTTCAGCTTCAATAACTCCAATGGCATTGACGCCTTTGCTTTTATTGTGACAGATACGTATCGGCCTTTTACCCCGGATCAATCGGCGATTATTTTGTTTATCAAGCCTGACTGGGTATTCGAGAGTCTTAGCAAGCTTAATGGAACCGGGAATGGGAATACCGGGGACATTCTGATTCAGACATCCAGCGGCCAGTTGTTCGAAAGCGGTGATTCCGCCCAGACTTTCAATCAAGAAGATATCGGGCGATTGATTCGTAATGACAACGCAGGGGAACCAAGCGAATCCGGTTTTGTTATTGGCAAGGCCGGAGGGCAGAAGGTTATGGTGACTTATCTTCGTGGTATTGGTGACTGGACCATTCTTTACATGCAGCCTTACAAGCAATTAATGCAAGCCGTCTCAGATATGCGCACACGGAATTTAATGCTTACCGGCGCTTTTATCCTTATTTCCATCGGGATCTCCATCTGGCTGAGCTATAAACTTTATGGCCCCATTGAAACGATGATGAAGCGAATCCTGCCGCATATGCGAAACATTCAGGAGCCTTCCCCAAGATCGCGCAGCGAGCTCGATGCAATGAGTGATGTTTATGAGCAGTTGTCCGGACAGCTGCAGGAGATCAGCTCCGAGCAGATTGTGCGTAAATATTATATCCGTAAATTTTTGACCGACAGCCGGAGCCTTTCGGAAATGGATATGCGGCAGTTAATTATGAAGCATGAGCTGCAGCTTGCACCAAGCGGCCCTTATATGGTGTGTACCCTTCGGCTTGACCGTTACGATGAGTATGATCGAAGAACATCTCCAGAGATGAAGAAGCTGCACAGCTTTGCCATTACGAATATTACAAAAGAAATCATGTCTCAGACATTCGGCTGTGAGATCATCGACATGCAGCAGGATCATTTTACTTTCATCCTATCCGGCATGCCTCTTGATCCAGCGCTCATTAAGCCTTTAATAACTGATGTACAGCAAGTACTGGACCGCTTCTATTCCCTCTCTCTTACATGCGGTATCAGTGACAGCACGGGGCAGCTTAACCAGCTGTCTTCCAGCTACTATCAGTCCTACCAGCTTAGCCAATACAGTATACTGATGGGTTATCAAGCCACTATAGAAGCTCAGAATATACGTACAAATCTGGATAACAAGCAGAAATCTCTGCCTGATGATGTAGAGAAGAAGCTGTCCGAAGCGATCAGGAAAGGGAAACTGACCGACGCCGGAAGTGAGCTTGAACGGGCATTCGACATTCTAGCAAAGCTGCAGCTTGAGGATATGAGAAGGGCTATTTCGGATATGGCGTGGATTATCAAAAATGCAGCGGCCGATATTACGAGCAACCGGATTACCCACCTTTCGATGGATGTCGAGCGTATCCCGCTCCTGCCGCAGGACTACTATACACTCGACGAGCTTCATTTGGCTTTCTTATCTCTATGCACGGCCATTTGTGAAGAAGCAAAGCCCTCCAGTATGGAACGGAATGAAATGATTATTGAGACCGTCAAAGAGCTTATCTGGCAAAAATACGCCGACTACAATCTCAATCAGCAGTCCATTGCTTCAACGGTCAAATTAAGCTCCGCTTATGTTGGCAAGCTATTCAAAGACAGCTGCGGATTAACGATTACGGAATATTTAAATGATGTTCGCTTGAGCAGGGCGCAAGAGCTGCTGCTTAAGGAGGATAGTACAATCATGGAGATCATGGAGAAGGTCGGCTACGGCAATCAAAGCTACTTTTTCCGCTTATTCAAAAGCAAGTTCGGCAGCACGCCAAAAGAATTCCGGATCAAGAAATCAATATCCTAGGCCAAACCGCCTGCTATCCTACCAAGGATGCAGGCGGTTTTTGCATGCCGCAAACCTGTAATAAACAGTAATTCGCAATAAGTACACCTTGCTTCTACAGCTTTTCAATGATTGAACTCTATCTCTGACAATGATGGTCATGGCATGCTGGACTCAGCAAAGAATGGAGGAGATGCACTTGTCCAACGTCCCGTCTGCCGGTGTTCCCAGCGGCCCGGAAACGCCTGCTAGCCTTAAGAAGCCCAAACGAAAAAACTGGCTTGCCAAGGAGTTCTGGCATATCCGCCGAAACCGCGAGCTGCTCTTGCTTGCCCTGCCCGGCATCTTATTCAAATTAGTTATTGCTTACATGCCCATGGTCGGGTTAATCCTGGCCTTCAAATATTTCCGATATGATCAGGGGATATTCGGCAGCAAATGGGTTGGTCTTCAAAACTTCGAGTTTCTATTCAAGGCGCAGGATGCTTTCCGGATTATTCGCAACACGCTGCTGTACAACTTCACTTATATTTTACTCACGATGGCCGTCTCTCTCTTGCTGGCCCTGCTGCTCAATGAGCTTAGCGGAAAGCTGGTAAAAGTGTACCAGACTACCTTGTTCCTTCCCTACTTCATCTCCATGGTACTGGTCGGCTATATCGGCAGCGCCTTTCTGGATTTCCAGAACGGATATCTGAATACGGTTCTTACTTTCTTTGGTGTAAAGACGCATAACTGGTATTTGGAAACAACACCATGGCTGTTCATCCTGCCGCTTGTTGCACTTTGGAAAGGCGTGGGCTTCTCCACTCTTGTCTATTATGCCGGCATTACGGGGATCAGCACCGATTATTATGAAGCTGCAAGGCTGGACGGTGCTTCCCGTGTACAGATGATGACCCGTATAACACTCCCGCTTCTGAAGCCGCTTATCATCATCTTGTTTATTCTTGGTCTCGGCAATATTTTCAGAGGGGACTTCGGGCTGCATTACTTCGTTCCGAATAACGTTGGGCCAAACTTCCCGACCACTGATATTATCGACACCTACGTCTACCGTGCCTTGACGAAGCTTGGAGATATTAACTCCGCTGCTGCCGTTGGGTTCCTGCAATCTGTAGTAGGACTTATAACCGTCGTATCTGCCAACTTGATTGTACGCCGCATTGACAAAGACAATGCGCTTTTCTGACTGAGGAGGCCATCCGCCCATGAAGCTTAAATTCGCTGATTCTATCATTAATCTGTATTTCATTATCGTCTGTTTCTTGATCGCTATGCCCTTTGTTCTTGTGGTCGCCATCTCGCTCACTTCGGAGAACAGCCTTCACGATTTCGGCTATCAGTTTATCCCTAAAGAATGGAGCCTAGAGGCTTACCGCATTGTATTCGAGAAGCCCGAATCCCTGCTGCGGGGCTACGGAGTGACAATTACAATCACCATTGTTGGCACCTTGTTGTCGCTCTTCATGACTGCATTAATTGCTTACCCGATTTCCCGGAGTGATTTCCGCTATCAGCGGCCACTGACGTTTTATGTCTTCTTCACAATGCTGTTCAACGGTGGGTTAATTCCGTTCTACATTCTGATGACTCAGTACCTGCATTTGAAAAATTCACTCGCCGCTCTCATCATTCCTACCGTGATGAGTCCGTTCAACATCATGATTATGAAAGGCTTCCTCGATAAAATATCTAAGGAAATTATCGAATCGGCGAAGGTAGATGGGGCGAAGGAGTATCGAATCTTTTTCCAGATCATATTACCGCTCTCCACACCTGCTCTTGCAACTCTTGGCCTGTTCATCGCCTTTGGCTACTGGAACGAATGGTTCTACGCGCTGCTCTTTATCGACAACGATAAATATGTTCCGCTTCAGCTGCTGCTAGTAAGGATCTTATCGCAAGCCGAGTTTCTTGCAAATTCGCCGATGGCTGAAGTGGCAGATAAGCTCAAATTTGCTCAGTTCCCAACCTTGACCGTCCGGATGGCCATGGCGATTGTTGCGAGCGGACCGATGCTGTTCATCTTCCCTTTCTTCCAGAAGTACTTTGTGAAGGGGTTAACGGTGGGCTCCCTCAAGGGATAACTAATTGAGTGATGGCATCATTCTTTTTAGGAGGTGGTCTGGACATCTAGCTTGTTTTACTTGGCTTTAGCAGGTTTGCTTTAAAAAGTGTAGTAATACTAAACTAGGAACTATAATTGGAGGGTTCATGGTGAACAACAACAAAAAGAATCAATTGATCGCCAAACTTCTGTCTGTCACCTTATTGTTTGTCATTCTCGCTGCTTGCTCCAGCAATAACAACGGGAATAATAATGCAACGCCTGCACCTACTACAGAACCTACTACTGCTGCCAGCGAAACGCCTGCTGAATCAACGGAGCCTGCTTTGGACCCCGTTAAGCTTACGTTCATCTATCCAGTTGCAGCCGATCCAGGTAAAGACCAAAAGCTGGTCAATGAAGAGATCAATAAATATTTGCAGGAAAAAATCAATGCGACCGTTGAGCTGAAGCCACTCACATTCGATGAATACGAGCCGAAGTTGAATGCCATGCTTGCTGCTAACGAGAATTTCGATATTGCCTGGAGCTCTAAAGGCTGGCTCGGCAACTATCAGCCATACATTGACCGCGGTGCTTATCTTGAGCTTACCGATGACATGATCGCCAAATATGCGCCGGAGGCTCGCGCGAATATTCCAGATAAATTCTGGCCTGATATGCTTGCTGCAGACGGCAAAGTATACGGCTTCCCAATCTATCAAGTAGCTGCTAAGCAGAAGAGCTTAATTATCCAAAAACGTTTCATCGATAAATACAGCTTGGACGTCTCCACTATTCATAGCTACAGCGACATCGAGCCGTTCCTTAAAACTTTGAAAGAGAACGAACCAGATGTTGTTCCACTCGGGCTGGCTCAAAACTCCCGTGGTATGTACATTGATCCAAAAGCAGTTGGTACAGACGGCTCTCCGGTGTTCTATGTGAAGGATGATCCAGCCTATACGTTATCTACTTTCCTAAACACAGCAAATGATCGCCTTCCTTATTTCCAAAAGCTTCATGAATGGTACGAGAATGGTTATATCAATCAGGATGCTCCTGTCCTGCAGAACATTAATGATCTGAAGGCAAAAGGAAACGTTGCGGTATCCATCGAGTTCACTTCTAAACCAGGCGGCGAGATTGGCGAAAAAGCGATAAACGGCGGCAATGATGTCGTGTACGTTCCAATCTCCGACAGCTATTTCACGGGTATCGCAAGCGCTATGCATGTTATTAATAAAAGTTCTAAGAACCCAGAACGCGCTCTAATGCTTATTAATCTTCTGAATACCGATAAATATTTGTACAATTTGATTTGTAACGGAATCGAAGGCACGCACTACAAGAAAGTCGACGATACCTTTATTGAACCAATTGAAGGCTCCGGCTATGCTCCTAACGGAGACTGGGTATTCGGCAACCAATTTAATGCGTATCTGAAACCAGGGCAAGCAGCGGACACTTGGCAAAAAACAATTGAATTAAATGATAATGCCGTTGTACTTGCGAGCAGCGGATTTACCGTGAATGAGGAAAGTGTCAAAGCGGAAATCGCCAATATCAACGCCGTGAAAAACGAATATGAAACGGCGCTCGAGACTGGTGCGGTTGATCCAAACAAAGTTCTTCCCGAGTACGTATCTAAGCTGAAAGCATCCGGTGCTGAGAAGGTAGACCAAGAGGTTGCGAAGCAGTGGGATGCGTTCCTGACGCAAAAAGGATTGAAATAAATTAGAAATGGGTAGCCCTAAGAGCCAATGGCTTGAGGGCTGCCCTTTCTGTTTAATTCGTTATATCTAAACTTTATCTCGCATTACATTACTCTTTATAGCTATATTTAGGTAGTGGGTGATCATTAATGAACGAGATCGAATACAAACAATTTTATGATAAAGTGGGCAAGATTAACGGATGGGATTTAAGCCATGTGAAATGTATTTCAGAGGGTGTGCAATGGAATTTCTTTCTGTTGACCCACACGCCTATTATTCCTAATTTCGGCGAATAAGAGCTAGACTATCACATCCTTTATCAGTTTGTTTTAAACAACCAAACAGATAAAGGAATCAAGACCAATGCTGCGCGTTTTGTGATTACAGCTAGGCTGTAGAACGGTATTCGTTCGAATCGGGCAAACCTGGCTGTGCTAGATTGGAAACCATCCAACCTAAACTGCCGCAGATCCATTGTGGTAAAGCTATGTTGGAATTCATACAGTCAAATCGGCGAGTAATGCCACAGGGGACCCTTCCGTGCTAAATTTCATTGTATGGAATCCAACCTGCCAACTCGTACAGTAGAATCGAGGGCATTTTGCTGTACAGAATCCAGTCTAGCCAGTGTCTATAAAAAAAACAGCCGCGGAATCCTTCCGCGGCTTCTTAGCATTGCCGTTACGCATACTTGGCAATCGCTTGTTGATATACATCCTTTGGCCGTAGGCCAATAAACTTGTCTACAGGCTCACCGTTGTGAAAAACAATAACGGTTGGCATCGACATGACGCCAAACTGCGAGGCAATGTCCGGTGATTCGTCACAGTCTACCTGCAGGATCGATACCCTCTCTCCTTCTTCCTGCTGCAGCTCATCAAGAATGGGGAGCAGCACTTTGCACGGTGGGCACCATTTTGCTCCAAACTCGACTAGTGTTACACCTTGCTGCCGAATTGCATTCTGAAAGCCAACATCATCAATCTTAGTTACACTCATTTTCTCTCCTCCGCTTCCTTCTGTTCATCTAGAATCGACTGAATGCGGTCTTCGAGGTTGGTTTTAATATTGTTCAGCAGATGGATTTGAGACTCAATCTCTTCAAGCTTCTGACGGTAGATCGGGAGTACCTCTTGGCAGAACGACTCTTTATTCATCAAGACGCAATGTAAGAAGCCTGCAATCTGCTCCGTCGATAAGCCAAGATGCAGGTACAGCTGAATCGTCTTCACCTGCTCCTCCGCAAGTGGTGAATACTCCCGATAACCGTTATCCAGCCGGATTGGTGTTAGCAGGCCTTGCTCCTCATAATAACGCAATGACCGCAGACTAACTCCGGTACGCTCCGACAGCTCTCCGATTTTCATCCTTTTACGCCTCCTGCATCGTCGATTCGAGTTGATTATATACCCTGACATTAGTGTGAGGGTCAAGCGGCATTTTACACAAAGACCCTTCCGAATCGGAAGGGTCTCTCTCTTGCTTCATTGCAGTCTATAAGCTTGTGGCGTTACGCCGGTCATTTTGAGAAAAGCGCGGTGGAATTGACTGGTGCTTGAGAAACCAAGATCCACGCTTATTTGACCAATTGTAGCTTCTGAGCGGCGCAGCCGGTTCATGGCTTCCTTAATCCGCAGCTTGAGCAAATATTGATACGGCGTTGTGCCTGTTGCTTCCCGGAAGGAACGAATGAAATGATAACGGCTTTGCAGCGCAATTCCAGCCAGCTCATCAATGTTAATCATCTCTTCGTAACAGTCATGAATGTAGGATAAAGCCCGAAGAATATGCGGATCTGAAATACCTGAAGGCATTCGTTCCTTCTCACCAAGCTTCAGCATGCCGCCCAGATAAGAGACAACATCCTGCTCCACTTCCTGCACTGCGAGCGGATCGGCCAAGGCCTGACCCTGTATAAGAGCCAGCATCCATTGACGGAAACGGCCGACTATATCATCAGCCTGAAAAGTCTGCTTAATATCATGACCCGTTCCAGCTATGAATTGCGGATCAATAGATGCCATCCCACCGTTCCCGCGTTCGCGTACCTTCAGGATAATTACCGAAGACTGCTCTCCCAGATAAAAATGATGCTCCGTACCTGGCGGCTGAAGTAGGCCACTGCCTTCTCTCAAGCCGTAACTATGCTCTTCCTGCGTAAAATGACAGATGCCCTTGATCGGCAGCGTAACCTGCATCCAGTCCTCATGCTTATGGGGAACATTCTTGAAGTTATGGCTTCCTTGCCATAACTCGATCCAATCCGTTTCTACCTTCATCTCCATGTCTCTTCACCTGCCATCATTATAGCAAAAGTTGCTCGGTTTGCAGCACTTTTCGCAACGACCTTGTTCCCCTTCTCCCGCTATACTGGAAAAAAATCAAAAAAGGAGTACAACGCAATGAATCAAACCGCTGCCATACAGGCTCAGCGCAATCCAGCGATCTGGATGCTGTTTGGCGTCAGCTTCGCCCATCTGCTGAATGATGCGATGCAGACCGCCGTGCCTTCGTCTTTTCCACTCTTTCAATCCACCATGCATCTGAGCTTTACCAAAATCGGCTGGGTTGCCTTTATGCTCAACATTACAGCGTCCATACTACAGCCCTTCATCGGATACATATCCGACCGCCGGCCAATGCCGTTTCTGCTTCCTCTTGGGATGCTTTTCTCCCTAGCAGGTGTAATTGGCTTCGCTTATGCAGACACCTTCTGGATGTTACTTGTATCTGCGACTCTTATCGGCGTAGGCTCTTCCGTTCTGCATCCGGAATCTTCCCGGGTAGCCCGAATGGCTGCTTCAAGCGGCAAGGGTATGGCACAATCGGTCTTCCAAGTGGGCGGCAATACTGGCCAAGCACTGGCACCTCTGCTCGTTGCCTTCTTATTAATGCCGCATGGGCAGCAAGGCTTCTTATGGTTTACGATTTTCGCTGTCGTTGGCATCGCTGTCCAGATCATCATCAGCCGCTGGTATGCTAGTCAGCTTACATTCGCGGCATCCGCTAAGAAAGCTGCAAATAAAATGCTGGATGCAGAGTCGCCGCATTCGACTATTTTTATTGCAGGTACCATGCTGCTGCTTATCATTCTGCTCTTTTCCAAATTCGTCTATATTGCGGGGATGACCGGTTATTACTCGTTCTATTTCATTGATCATTACAATCTGTCATTCTCCCGTGCCCAAATTTGCTTATTCGCGCTGCAATTTGCCGGCATGGTTGGTACCCTTCTTGGAGGACCACTTGCTGACAAGTTTGGCCGTAAAACAATGATCTGGATCTCTATTACTGGAACAGCACCGTTCTCGCTGCTGCTCCCTTACGTTAATCCCGCCATTGCTATGGTACTCTGCTGTGCAATTGGCCTGATCCTCATGTCCGGTTTCTCCGTTATTATCGTGTATGCGCAGGAGCTGCTGCCACGTCATATCGGAACCGTATCCGGTTTATTCTTCGGGCTGGCGTTTGGCATGGGAGGCCTCGGCTCCGTCCTGCTCGGATGGCTTACCGACGTGAAGGATGTTGCCTTTACGATCGAGCTTTGCTCCTTCCTTCCGCTGCTAGGATTATGCGCCTTCCTGCTGCCCAAGGATTCGAAGCTGATGCGTAAAGCGATATAGAAATAAGCTTTATTTTCCAGATTCAATCTCCAATAAATTCTATTACAATTGATATGCTTATCTGCTAATTGAAGCCATTGTAAATAGAAAGTGAGAGATTGAATGAATGGGAACTAAATTTGGAAACATTCATGTTAGAACGAATCAGATTGATGAAGTGCTAGCAGCTCTGAAAGAAATGATAAGCGTGAGCAAGGCAGCAGAGGTCATGTATCTCAGCACATTCGAATCGGGCTGGGTGAGCATTCTCAATGACTCGTTTGGCTGGGGTTCCTCTGAAGCATGTGGTGAGACGCTATCCCGTTACCTATCCTATCCCGTATTAACCTGCTCCTACTTTGATGACGATGTGCTGGAGATCAATCTGTTCCAAAGCGGCGAGTATATGACTGGACACTTATGGTGCTCCGAATCGACTCAAGAAGAGTATGAACTGGAAAGCAAAGAGGCAGACATCACTACTCTCGCTGAACTGCTTGGTCATAACCATACCGAACAAATCATACAGACCCTTAATCAAGAAGACCTCGAGGCGGCTATTGGGCAGCTGGAATCGATTCTGCAAATTCCGCTATGGATTCATTCGGAATGGTTTGAAGATATAGAGGATGAAGAAATCATTAGTAAGTATGTAAAATATGATTTTTGATAGGTAAAAGAAAAAGAGGGGACAAATCCCCTCTTTTTCACGTCCTGCTGTTCAAATTCATTTATGAATCGTAACCTTAGTACCATTCGGTATCGTATCGAACAACCACTCTACATCTTCATTTAACATCCGAATACATCCGGCGCTGGCATTCGTACCAATCGACGATGGAGCATTCGTCCCGTGAATCCCATACCTCGTCCCTTGTGTATTCGGAACGCTGATCCCCAGCCATCGGCTTCCTAGTGGATTTTTAGGATCGCCGCCGGGAATTCCCTTAGCGGAATACCAGGGATTTTCTATTTTCGTCATAATCTCAAAACTTCCGGTTGGCGTTAGACCTGCCTTTTTCCCGCTGGCAATATTAAAGCTCTTTTTAACCGTTCCGCCGGATTTCACATAGAGCTTGTTCTTGGTAATGTCGATATCAATGGATAGCTTGGCCGGAATAGTCCCTGCAGCCTTGCTTTCGGATTTGGTCATATAATACGGGTTTGGTATTTGCAGAGCATCTCCCGCCTGGATCTTGCTGGAGGCTGCATCCATTCCATTTGCCTGGACGATGGCCTGCTGATAGTCCTGCGCTTTGAAATATCGTACCGACAGATTATACAAGGTATCCCCTTTTAACACCGTATGTTTCCCTTCTCCTGACGGAAGCGGAATCCGGAGTGCCATACCGATTTTCAATCCGGTATCCGGAGACGTTATCCCATTGTAAGTCATTAAGGCGTCCATATATTTCGTACGGTTGAAATAACGGTTCGTAATGGCATAAACGCTATCTCCTTGCTGTACCGCATAGTAATCCAGGACCAGCGGATTGTTTAACTTGAGGACAGCTCCAGCCTTTAAGCCGGCTTTTGGATCCAGACCATTAGCCTTTGCTACCTGCTCATATTGGCCGGTCAAGTAATACTTCTTGGAGATGGCAAACAACGTATCCCCCGGCTTCACTGTGTACGGAACACTAATAGAGGACTCTTTGTTTTTGTTTTCCTCTGCGGCGCCTGAGCTGCCCGGGTAACTTACCACGGCCATCATAACAATAATCATACAAAAGACCCACTTCAACTGCCTACTCAACGATGATCACACCTTATGACAGAATAATTGCGGCTCATCAGATTCGATGCTATTCGTCATAATTCCTTCTCATTCGTCAGAGGAACCCCATAAATGATACAAACGTAGGACAAATAAAAAAAGAAACCCGTACACTACGGGTTTCTTTGGTATCACTACTCTGCTGATATGCCTACTTGCAACAAAGGAACAAAGTCCCATTACGACTATTCCATCCCCCAGCTGAACATGGACAGCATCATATTTCTTAAAGGTTCCACACTCTTGTTCATTAAAGTTACGGTGGTGCCTGCTGATACCTGCCAATCCAAGACAAGTCCAATAGCTAAAACACCACTCCAGGTCAACAGCACGATATAGACGACCAAATCCTTGTACCATCTCTTGCGAGTAAGCGGCCTGCAGCCTGCTATGAGCAGCGCGACATACACCAGCACTATGAGAAAAACCAAGTATCGCATAGGCTCACTTCTCCCTTTTGTCCATCAAATATTGAAATGATTTATTGCTGAGTCCCATTCGAGCCATTCGAAACTTTACTTTCGTCTCAAGCGGTGCCTCCTTAAAAACTTCATCCCAGTTCTTTCCCCACTCTTTCCATTGCTTCGGGTATTTACGATGCGTTTTCTCTGCGGCCCCGAATATATCGGCATTCATCTGCTGACCTTTCTTCCAAGCATCCTGGAGCAAGGAGTTGATCTGCACTTTTCCACCTTGCTCCAGCCCTTCAATTACACCGGGCTTATATAGATCCTGCGCGCAATTGGATTCCATTAATGTCCCAGAGACATCAACATCTGCCGTAAAGGTAAGCTTGCTTCCGCGCAGCTTAGGAATAATCTGGGTTGAAGACTTTAAGATTTGAACCGTATCATATCCTTTCTTTCCTTTTCCATCTTCACAAGGAACAACTATGAAGGATTGTTGTACACTATCACGCAAATAAGCAGCACCAAGCGATTCTTTCCGGCTCATCCAGCCTATCATTTTGTCATCCTTCATCACAGCCAGGCGCCCGAGCTTCAGCTTGGATGGAATGGAAGTGCTGCTGAACGAATCCAGGGAAGAGGTATCCCCCGCTCCTGATACGAAGATTTCCGGTACTACTGCACTTTTGGCATCGCCAGTCAGTTCCATTGCCAGCTGGTATACCGGAATATTCGGCAGAATAGAAGTGTTCTTCATTTCGGATAAAATAATTTCTTTCATTCCTGCACCCGAAATAGCCTGCAGCTGCATGAACTGCTCCATGATCCGTCTAGCCGTGCCGGGAGTCGCGAGCACGCTTACCGTTTCCCTTGAACCCGAATTGCGGAAGTAGACATCGATAAGCTCATTAACCCCGCGGTTCATCGCTTTTTCTCCAATCACAACGACCCGGTTATGGGCGAAAAACAGCTTGCGGGGGCTCTCGGAAAAGCTGTGCATAATCGCATCACGAATCGTCTTGCCCTTTGTGGAGTACACAATAATAGGCGACTTTGGTCCTCCGCCCCCTGAACCGCCTGTTACCGTAGAAATCGCTGCGGGTATGACGACCTGATACGATACAATCCAGCTCTCACCATCCCAGTCGATTCCGGTTGCCGATGTAATAGCTATCTCATTCAGCTCGATTCGGTTCCAGCAGCCTGTTATTGCGAAAGCTATGAACAGTAACAGAGCAGCACAAGCTGTACGTTTAATAACAAGAATACTCATGGTTTCTGCCCCCCCTGCTTCCTTTTCCCCCGTGTTATCAAAAGTCCCAGGGCAATTAATAGGGGCAGCGCAATATTCATGATGATCAACTGCGGCATATTAACCAAGTTCATATAACCGCCCTCCATATTACGCGGCCATTCGCCCAGCGTCGTCACGACGGCAAGAAGGCTTAACCCGAGCAGCACATGATGTTCACTCTTCAAGCGAAGAGAACGGGTCAAACAATGCACCCCTGCAAACAGAAATACAGCTAATTTGATATACATCGTCAAACACCAGACGGACACCGTAAAAACTTCTATCCGCTCCAGAAATTCACCGACCTCTACGATTGCCATGACGTTAACAAAGGTATAGGACATCAATGGGACGAGCTGCGGTCCAAAGATGGTTAATGCCAATAAAATAACTATCACCAACTGTAGAGAGCCAAGGATCGAACCCATTATTCCTACCCGCACAACGGATTCTGGTTTTTTCATTAAAGGAGTCAATAACAGCAAAATTGACACTTCAGATAGAATTCCTATTGGAGGGAAGGACGCAATCGACATTCTTGCTGCGCTGGTATCAAACAAGGGAATCAGCCTCTTGAAGTCAATATCTGTGTATAGGATACAGATGGATACCGGCAAAACAATTAGAATCAGTATCAGCACCATAAAAGCAGAGCGTGCAATTGCCTCTATCCCCTGAAAGACCGTAAAGGCAGATACCGCTACCATCAAGCCTGCCAGCATAAATAGCGGAGTCTCATCAAGTACAATATCCGAAACAAAATTAACGAAAATTTTCACAATAACACAAAAGGAGTTGAAATAGTAAAGACCTATCAGTAAACCAATAGCAATCCCAATAGGCTTGCCAAAGCAGCTCTCCATCCACTCGACAAAGGGCTGCCCAGTATTGGCCTTGCTTATAGCCGCTATGACTAGAGCCATAAGGATACCAACTATGCCCGCTATAACACCTGAAATCCATGCATCATGGTGAGCAATGCTGACCATCATGCTTGGCATCTCTAGTACCATTGTAGGCGTAATGGTGCTTTGGATTAAGGCAACTGTCTGCATGGTCGAAATAGCGGGTTTCATAGCTCTAGGCTCCTTCCTGATCAGGGCTAGGCTTCTGCCCGGCACCTGCCCTTGTTATGTTTTTCTTGCTTGCAATATTTTTTGGACGATTGCGCATCGCCCACCAAGGTACACGGACCAGCACATCCTTCAAATTCGACACAACAAACGGTGCAAAAGGCATCATGTACGGCTTGCCGAATGAACGTAAGCCACACAAGTGAGCAAGCAGAATCATAAGTCCCGACATGATGCCAAACAAACCAAATGTCCCCGCGAGTATCATAAGAACAAAGCGGATAAGCCGCGCAGCTATCCCCATATTTACTGCGGGAATTACAAAGCTCGCGATCGCCGTAAACGATACGACAATAACCATTGCTGCCGAAATAATACCGGCTTGAACCGCAGCTTGACCAAGTACGAGCGCCCCAACAATCGAAATAGCAGGTCCGATAATGCGCGGCATTCGAACGCCTGCTTCCCGTAATATCTCGAAGGTGATCTCCATCAAGAAAGCTTCAAGCAATGCAGGAAACGGAATACCCTCGCGCTGTGCAGCCAAGCTAATGAGCAGCGAGGTCGGCAGCATCTCCTGATGGAAGGTGGTAATGGCAATATACAGGGATGGCAGCAGCATGGAGATAAAGAAGGAGGCCATCCGAATAATCCTTAGAAATGTCGCAATATCATATCGCTGGTAGTAATCCTCGCTGGATTGAAAAAACTTCACAAAGGTTACCGGAGCTTGAAGAACAAACGGTGTTCCCGACACCATAATAACGACCTGGCCTTCTAATATACCCGCGCATGCCGCATCTGGACGCTCCGTATTTTGGAGGAGAGGGAATGGCGTAAAGGCCCTATCCTGAATAAATTCTTCAATATAACCACTCTCGAGCACGCCATCTATATCGATGGCATCTAGCCTGCGGTGAACCTCCTTAATAACCTCAACCTCTGCGATCCCCTCCAGATAGACGATCGCAATATTTGTCCTCGTCTGATGTCCTATCATTTTGTAATCAAAACGTAAGTCTGGTGACTTAATTATTCGACGGATAAGTGAAGTATTGGTCCGCAAATTTTCGGTAAAGCCTTCTTTTGGTCCCCGTATAACAGTCTGGCTGCTTGGCTCCTCCACCGCTCGGGACTTGCCTCCGGTTGTATCAATAATAATGGCCCGAAGGCTGCCATCTACAACAAGAATGGTGCTTCCTTCTAGCATCGCATAGCATGCTTTATTGATCGAATTGACCTCGCCAAGCTTGCCGTTTGCGATCACCCGCTCGGTTAGATGATGATAAAGGCTCGACTCCACTCCGCCTTCGATATATCGATTGGCATCATCAAGTAGACCAAGCAGCATCGTGTTAAGTGAGACACCATCTACAATGCCATCAATATAGAGCAGTGCATAACGGGCATTATCAAATGAACGATGCTGGAGGGTACGGCATACGATATCCGCGCCACCGCCTAGAAAGCGATGCAGACGTTCAATATTAATGTCCAAATCGGGAATGAGCACTTGCTCGGGTTTCTTTTCTTGTTGTGGAGCTTCCGCCTCGGATTGTTTGGTTTTTTTATCATTTGGCATGGTTGCTTTCCTCACTAGATGGATGGCTTGGTTGCTTATGAGTCCTGCCAGAGCGTACACCTTTTCTTAACAGCATAACGATCAGCAGTACAGCTGGTATAAGCATTTGGAAAATTGGAAAGTGATACTTCAAGTTTTGCTCGAAGCCTACGTTAACCTGATGCATATAGCTCTTGAACCAAAACGAGCCGATGAATATACCAAGCCCGACCGGAATCGCAGCTATCCGCAGCGAGATGCCGAGCAAATAAGCAAGGGCGAGTGAAGCGCCCAAGTAGTAGGCAGTCAATTTGACATACACGGCAGTGAAAAAGAGCAGGGCTACAAGTGGATCAATCCGCTCAAATACGTTGCCAATTGAAATAAAGGTTGCTGCTTGAAGCAGTGGGACAGTACTCCAGCCGGCAAACGATCCAAGACTGGAGATAATGACTACATTCATAAAGGTAATGAACACCCCAGCGAATAAATAGCCCTTGATCGTCATTTTCATAACTTGGCTGAACTGCTTAAACTCAACATAACGCCAGAACATGAGGAACAACACCATTTCACCAAACGGAAACGAAATAATCTCAGGAATGGCGGCGTCCCAGACCGGCTTGAATCCCTTCTCCAAGAACGGCAGCAGCCGGTTAAAATCAATAAGCCCTGAGCTGATCAGCAGAATATACAGCACTATATAAATCAACAGCAGAACAGGCAGCAGCATTTCAACCATCCGGAAGAATACACCTGGCCCTCCCATTACCGCATAGCCGCCAATCAGACAGATGATGAGCATAACGACCGATAAAGGCGTATCCGAGAGCAGGAGCATAATAGACAAGTCCGCAAACTCACGAACGTTACGAATACACTTGTAGCAGTAGTAGATGACATAGATGAAACCAAATGCGAAGCCAATGACTTTGCCGAAATACAGTTTATAAATTTCAATAAGGTTCTTCTCCGGCTCCAGCTTTTGAATCTGCAAAGTCACTAAGCTAAGCAGTACCAGCCCGGCTAACACCCCTATAAAAACGGACATCCAGGCATCCTTCTCAGCCTTACCTCCGAGCGCAAACAAGGAGGAGCTACCGATCAAAAATAATATGACCGTCGAAGCCATCTGCCTCAGCGTCACCATGACTTATCTCCCCCTTTCACGCGACGTGCCCAGTTTTGGTTTCCTTATCATGCACAGCCGGGTGGAAAAAAATGCATTAGCAAGAAAAGGCCAGGATATAAAAAAGACATGGAGCGCTCTCCATGTCTTCAATCGTTATGCATTTATTTTTTATACGGATTCTGCATCTGCCATGACTGGAGCCACGGCTGCTGCAACAACCTCCACTACCTCCCGCACCATCAAGTTCACTGACCTTCGCTGAGGATTACGGCTCCACTGCAAAGCTGTCCCAAATATACCCCAGCTAATGACCATAGCAGTCGTTTCCAGCATTTCTTCGGAGCTCGATGCGCGATGCTCCTCCTTCAACCACCTAAGCAGCAGTTGATCAAGCTCCTTATGCATGGCGATTTCAAACAGCGGTTCAAATTGATTATCGCCGGGCGTCATGTATTGCCTGAACCGAATTAGAAACTCGAATACGGTTTGAATAATAATTTGAAGGCTGTTCATCCCCGTAATTCTAAGGTCGGGCAATTTGTCCTTCATGATCATCAGAAACTTCTCTCTCATCCAGCATTCCAGAAAAGCATTCTTATCTTCGAAATGCGCATAGAAGGTGGCGCGATTGACAGTCGCTTGATTCGTAATATCCTGAATCGATATGGAGTAAATGTTTTTCTTTTGCTCGAGCAGCTCCATGAAGGCAATCATCATCAACTGCCTCGTACGTTTCACTCGTGGGTCATTTGGATTAACAGGCATATTCTACCTCACTCTTCAGGATACAAAACCGACAGAAACAGGTATCTGTTGTCTACACAACGATAGCTCTCTATTGCTGATTGTTCGGCTAATGAAATCCGCTTATCCTTTCATTATGCCGTGTATGACGATGGCTAAGCAACACAGGAAAGGATGATAGAGATGATTATTGTAACAGGAGCAAACGGACAGCTAGGACGGGCCGTAGTGGATCAATTACTTAAGCGAGTACCAGCAGAGACGATTGGCGTGAGTGTCCGCGATGTGACTAAAGCACAAGCACTTATAGAACGAGGAGTACGAGTCCGCAGAGGAGACTACGATGATGCTGCAAGTCTTGCCAATGCCTTCGAGGGAGCATCTCAGGTTCTTATTGTTTCTTCCGACAGCTCGGGAGAGGCAACGATCCGTCAGCATCAAACAGCTATTGATGCAGCGAAGATAGCTGGAGCCGTCCGTATTCTCTACACAAGCCAGATGGGCTCATCACATACTTCGCATTTCGCCCCAATGGTAGACCATGCAGCCACCGAAGAGATGCTGCAAGCCTCAGGAATACCATACACTTCTCTTCGTAACGGCTTTTACACCGCTTCGGGCATTATGCTGCTTGGCCAAGCCATTCAGACAGGAATCTTGGCAGCTCCGGCAGACGGCCCGGTTGCCTGGACTTCCCACTCCGATCTCGCGGAACTAACGGCAATCCTGCTTACTGAGCAGCCTATTGACGGCGTGACCCCCGTGCTGACGTCTTCTGAGATGCTGGACCTGGAAGGCATCGCCGCGGTAGCATCGGAACTGACAGGACGTCCAATCCGCCGGGTTGTTATATCGGATGAAGAGTATCGTGACCAGTTGATTTCCTATGGCCTTCCCGAAGAACGGGCAGATCTGCTGCTCGGTATTTTCCTCGCAAGCCGCAAAGGGGAGTTCGCACGAACAGATTCCACATTGGCTAAGCTCATCGGCCGTGCGCCACTGACTTTCCGAGATGTGCTGAAGACATCACTATCACTTGGTTAATCATAAAATGAACCTGGTTAATTGCAAACGGAGCAATTCGAATGATTCTGTAGAAGCGTCAGCGTTCGCTTTTGCTCGGGGATTCCAACCTTAACTCGTTGATTCATAGGAATCCCCGAGCAATGGCGATCGGAAGAACATTCGAATGCGTAGGTTGCTGCTTAACCCAAATAAAAAAGGGCTGCCCATAGTCATATCAATGACCCAATGGTGTAGCCCATTATTTTTCTATTATCGAGAGAACAGCTTGAAGTTTGATTTATCTGGGGTTAGACCAGCAACCGGCAGAATGTTTAAGCCGAACTCCACATCAATGTGGGATGAGGATAAAAAACAAAAGGACGCCTCCCGCTCCGCGTCCGTCCCGAGATTGTTGCCGCCTCTAACCTAGGAATTGTCTCTTGGTGGCTGAAAGAAAAACACCGTTCAGCCCTAAATATATGGCAAGCCAGCTTGAGGCTTTATTTATGAATGGGGATCAGTGAAATTCATGGATTTCATTTTGCATATACTCGGCAAACTCGACTAACTGCTTGTTATCAAACTCCAGCTTATTTCCCCCACCTCTACCGTTGTATGCCTCTAAGCATTTGTTAATCATAGAATGGAACTTGCTCGGCAATGTGCGCAATCCCCACTCTCCCCCTTCTAGCTTGGAGGATATGGTACCTTCCCGCAAATACAAGAGAACTCTGCACAAATTCAAAGAATAATACATCGGCTGGTCCACAATTTCTTTAGAAGCATCTCCAATATCATTAAGTATGGACTGTACATAATATTTACGCTCTACGGGTTGGAATAGTTCTCGAATGGGACTGCCGTAAAGGGTAATCCCCCTATGATAGATGACTGTACAATGTGCAGCTAGATCTGGATCCTCAAACCCGCCGCAAAGGTAATCCGAATCTGATTGATACCGCTGACGATGATAATCAGAGTAATGGTATTCAAATGGAGTCGGATAAACAAAGCTGCGTACATAAGTTTCTAAGACCACACTAAGCTCAATTCCCCGTCCACTTGGCCATTCATCATGGAGCATTAACAAGTGCTCTGTCATCGCCTTTTGTTCGTCTTTTGATAACCTGTTCTTCACAACAATTAATAAATCCAAATCACTTTTATCCGGATTAAAACATCCCATGGCAAGCGATCCGTGCAAGTAGATGCCAGACAGGTTATCCAGTAAAACCTTCTGAAAGGTGGTCACCATTTTAGCTAAGTAAGTGTCTATATTCATATAATACCCGCCTTCAATATATAGTCCATGATGTTCTCCCATCGTAAAATGGTAAAAACAACTACTTACAAAGTATACCATGTAAATAAATTGAATAAGTTGTCAGTTATTTTCGTAGTTTCAACTTGCTATTTGCACACAAACAACCCATAAATATCGTCAATAGAAATTCCTCATGTAAACATAAAAAATCCCACTTACTTTCCATGCAAACGTGATATAATCTCCATAGTTTTCAATTCAAGGAAGAGCCGTCTCTATTCCATTGGATGTTCCTATCCAAGGAGGAGGGAGGGCTGTTCTCTCTGAAATTCGGAAATCCACACACTAAAAAGTTGGTGATCAGATGTTTCAACTCAATTGGTTATGGCAGAACTTGAAAGGCGACCGTGTACGGTATATTCTCGCGTTGTGCCTATCGGTCGTAGGCTCCTCGCTTACGATTATTAACCCGTACATTGGTCAGCGCATTGTCGATACCTTTATCGCAGGCGATAATGCCGTTCAAAATCTGACGGATAAACGGGCGCTGCTGATCGGCCTTTGTATTGGCATGATCGGCTTTTCCCTGCTGCGTACAGGTCTGGCCTATTTTACAACCTTGCTGTACGAACGCGCATCACAGAACATGCTGTACCGTGTCCGGATTTATCTGTACAACAAAATCCAAGGACAAGACATGAATTATTACGACCGCAACCGTACCGGGGATCTGATGACCAAGATGACAGGTGACCTTGATATGGTGCGTCACTCCATGGCTTGGATCATTAAGACGATTATCGAGTCGCTGACGGTATTCCTAGCAGCGGTCGCCTACTTCTTCTTCATCGACGTTGGACTCACCTTATGGCTGCTTCTTCTGTCGCCGCCAATTTTTATCGTAGCGTTTATTTTCGCCAGACGCGTACGCCCGATGTATATCGACCTTCGGGAGCGGCTGTCACAGCTGAATACAACGACTCAGGAAAATATCGCAGGCAACCGTGTCGTCAAAGCATTTGCCCGGGAAGAATTCGAGATTCAGAAATTCTCCGAGAAGAATATTAATTATTCCACGGCGAACAAGAAAGCCGCTTTGGTATGGCTTGATTACTTCCCGTATCTGGAGACTCTCTCACAAGCCTTTAACGTCATCCTTATGCTCGCCGGCGGCCTGCTAGTTATGGACGGACGTATTACCTTTGGTGAATTCTCGGCCTTTTCCGCGTTGATCTGGGGTCTGTCCAACCCGATGCGGAATATCGGTATTATCATTAATGATATTCAGCGGTTCTTTGCCAGCCTTAGCAAAATCGTCGATGTCTACTATGCCCAGCCTCAAATTGTTAACGAGCATAAAGGTTCCTCAACAGTTCGCTTTAAGGGCCGCATCCAGTTCGACAACGTAAGCTTCAAATACGACAGCGCAACTGTTCTGGAAAATATCAGCTTTACCGTTGAGCCGGGTGAGACGATCGCCATCATGGGAGCAACAGGCTCAGGCAAGACGACGCTGATTAATCTTATTCCACGCTTCTATGACGTGAGCAAGGGCCGCGTCTTAGTGGACGGTACCGACGTTCGCAAGCTGAAGCTTGATGAACTCCGCAGCAATATAGGGGTAGCTACACAGGATGTCCTGCTGTTCTCCGATACCATTGATGGCAACATTGCTTATGGCGATCCGGATATGCCGGAAGAGGAAGTGACGAAGTTCGCTAAGCTCGCCGCCGCAGATGATTTTATCCGCAAGATGCCAGAAGGTTATGATACTGTCGTTGGCGAACGTGGCGTAGGCCTCTCCGGTGGACAAAAGCAGCGTATAGCTTTGGCCCGTGCTATGGCCGTACAGCCTCCTATTCTGATTCTCGACGATACAACTTCGGCTGTAGATAACGAGACAGAAGAGCATATTCAGCGAAGCCTTAATGAACTGGAATTCTCCTGTACGAAAATTATCATTGCTCAGCGTGTGTCCACGACTGCTCATGCTGATCGTATTCTAATTCTAGACAATGGCCGTGTCATTGAAGAAGGCACTCATGCCGAATTATTGGCGAACCGCGGCTACTATTACGGCGTATTCAAGCTGCAGAACGAAGGCATCGAAAGAGAGGTGACCGCTCATGGCAAGAAATAAATTCGACATCGACGAGAATTTGGAGTCACCCTTTAATATACGGCACTTCAAACGTGCACTCATCTACATCAAACGTCAGAAAAAGCCGATGATCATCGCTTTCGTGCTAAGTGCATTGTCAGCGGGTATCGCACTCTCTGCACCGCTTATCATGCAGCATGTTGTCGACTACACCATTCCTGCGAAGGACAAATCAGGGCTGGTCCTATGGTCAGTGGTTATGCTTGCGACCATCGTTGTCAGCGTTATTCTGGCTACCATCCGCTCACGGATGATGACCCGTGTCGGGCAGGATATCATCTTTGATATCCGTACGGATCTGTTCAAGCATTTGCAAGAGCTGCCGTTCCAATATTATGATGATCGTCCGCAAGGTAAGATTCTGATTCGGGTCGTCAACTACGTCAACTCTGTATCAGATGTACTTTCCAACGGTATCATCAACCTTATCCTTGAAATATTGAACCTGCTCTTCATTGGTATCTTTATGTTCGCCGTCGATGCCAGACTATCACTTATCATCCTTGGTGGTCTGCCTATCTTTATTGCCATTATGCTGCTCATCAAGACCAAGCAGCGCCGGGCATGGCAGGCCGTATCCAACAAGAGCTCCAACTTGAATGCATACATGCAGGAAAGTATCAGCGGCATTCGCGTTACTCAGATCTTCAATCGGGAACAACGTAATGAAGGAATCTTTACCCGCCTGTCCGTCAACTATCGCCAAGCTTGGATGAGAACAATGTATTTCAACTTCCTAGTACCGTTCTCAGTTGATAACCTGACAACGCTAGTAACGACCTCCATCTATTTCGTAGGCTTGCTGGCACTGAGTCCTCAAGAGGTCACCTTCGGCGTCATTCTTGCTATGAGCAGCTACGCGGCACGCTTCTGGCAGCCGATTCTTAACATTTCTAACTTATATAACAGCTTTATCAATGCCGTATCTTATCTGGAACGGATCTTCGAGACGCTGGATGAGCCGGTGACCGTAAGTGATGTGCCTAAGGCCAAAGAACTTCCTCCGATCAAAGGACGGGTAACGTTCGAGGATATGACCTTCGCCTACGATCCAGGCCACAACATACTGGAGAACTTAAGCTTCGATATTAAGGCTGGTGAGAGTATCGCACTTGTTGGTCCAACCGGCGCGGGGAAAACAACGGTCGTCAATCTGATCTCACGTTTTTATAACGTATCAAGTGGTAAGATTCTTATCGACGGCTATGATATTGCGGAGATGAAGCTCAAATCGCTGCGAAGCCAAATGGGTATCATGCTGCAGGACAGCTTCATCTTCTCTGGTACAATCATGGACAATATTCGTTACGGCAAGCTCGATGCTACAGAAGAAGAAATTATCGCTGCAGCTAAAACGGTTTGTGCCGATGATTTCATCCGTGAGTTCGAGAATGGCTATATGACAGAGGTTAATGAACGCGGCTCGAAGCTGTCCCAAGGACAACGTCAGCTGATCTCTTTCGCCCGTACACTGCTCGCCAATCCGCGTATCCTCATTCTAGATGAAGCTACTTCATCCATTGATGCGCAGACTGAGCGCTTGCTGCAGAAAGGTTTGAACGAGTTGCTCAAAGGGCGGACTTCGTTCATCATCGCGCATCGCCTCTCCACCGTTAAGAACTGCGACCGTATCATGTATGTAGCTGATAAAGGCATTGCCGAATCAGGCTCGCATGACGAACTGATGGCGCAGCGCGGCAGATACTACAAGCTGTATTCCGCTCAAAAAATGGAAGCTATTTAACAATAAGCAGGGCCCCTGATCTTATCTAAGCTCAGGGGCCCTTTTGTATGCCAAATCACATAATTTGGCACCTCGCTGGTTACAGTAAGGAAATCAATGGTGAAGGAGGAAAACCGTGTGGATCCATCTGTTGCAGTGACAGAACATTATTTCAAGCAGCTGTTCTCCGATCAAAGTGATTTCCAATCAAAGCAGCTATTCATCGGCGGGATTGAATATAGACTGTTTTATTTTGACACGTTGATTGACTCCTCCCTTATTCAAGAGTTTATATTGAGGCCATTACTGTCCCGTCCCCAAGAAGCCGTTCGCGATGTTGTGTCGATTCTCGACTTTGCCGAAACCGAGCTATTTGAGGAGGCGATTCAAGCGGTCATTAGTGGAAAAACCGTCCTGCATCGCAATGGGGAAAATCATCTTTATCTGCTTGGCGCGGATTTAAAGAAGGAGCGCTCCATTAATATCCCGACGAATGAACGGATACTTCGGGGAGCAAACGAAGCCTTTATTGAGAACTTAGATACCAATCTTAACTTGATGCGCAAGCTCATTGCATCTAAGGAGCTTATCGTCAAAACCTATACCTTAGGTCGGCTTTCGCAGACAAAAGTAGCCGTTATGTATATCAAGTCAATCGCCGATTCGTCCATCATAGATAAATTGGATCAAAGACTCAAAAACATCGACATCGACTATGTTGAAGCGCCTGGTTTTATCGATGAACTGATTCGTGAAAAGAAATTCAGCTTATTTCCTCAGCTGCTTATCACGGAACGGCCTGATCGTGCACGTGCTTATTTAATGGAGGGGAAGGTTGTTGTATCCACTGCTGGTTCCCCTGATACGATTATTTTGCCCGTTACGTTCTGGTCGTTTTTTCAAAGTCCGGATGATTACCATAGCAGCTGGCTGGTAGGTTCGACTTTCCGCCTTCTGCGCATTTGCTGTTTTCTGCTTACAATTGGCTTGCCTGCCTTTTATGTATCGGTCAGCTCCTATAATCCTCAATTATTGCCGATCAATTTCGTTAACACGTTGCAGAGCTCGCTCAAATATGTCACCTTCCCGCCTTTTGTTGAGACATTGTCGATGATGCTTCTACTTGAGATATTAAGAGAAGCCACGATCCGGCTAGCAAGTCCCGTTGGTCAGACGATTGGCGTTGTTGGCGGTATTGTCATCGGGACGGTTGTTGTGCAGTCTAATCTGGTGTCTAATACGATGGTGATCGTTGCTGCCTTAACAGGACTGGCTTCATTTGTCATTCCCTCCTATGAGATGAGCAGTGCAGTCCGCTTGCTCAGCTATCCCGCGATCCTTCTCTCCTCATTCTTTGGACTATTGGGTCTCGCGATTTTCTTCATGTTCATTTGTATTTTTCTATGCCAAATGAGTACGATGGGTGTTCCTTATTTTACACCGCCTTTTTCCCTTAAGGATACGAAGGATACACTCTTGCGTGCCCCAGTCTGGAGTATGCGCAATCGCCCAGTAGAAACGGCACCTCACAATCAAACTAGGCTACGGCGTCCGAGGAGTTGGAAAAGATGAGGAAGGAAGAGCATATCACCGGAAGGCAGCTTATTTCCCTTACGGTCATGGCGCAGCTGGGCACTGAAGTATTATCCCTGCCTCATGTTGGAGCAACAACAGCCGGACATGATACTTGGATAGCCGTTCTTCTAAGCGGGATGGCTGCGCAGCTTGGAATTATATTGATCTGGTGGCTGGGAAGCCTATACCCTAGGCGAAACTTCTATGCTTACACCAGCCAAATTGTTGGCAAGCCAATCGGAGTATTAATTAATTTGATTTATGGAACCTATTACGCCTTTTCCGGGCTCTTGATAACTGCTCTATATACCGACATTTTAAAAAGATGGATGTTTTCGCTCACACCGAGATGGCTTATCTTACTAATGCTTCTGATTATTTGTGGGTATGCCGCAACCTCAACGCTGAAGAAGCTAGCCTTTATATCGCAATCTTTTATGCTCTTTCCCGTCATCTGCTTTTTGCTTATCGCTTTTAGCGGAGTTTATGGATTTGACGCCAAGAATCTGTTCCCTATTGTATCCGATGGCTGGAGCCCGATTCTGAAAGGAATATATGCTGCATATAGCGCTTATATTGGCTATGACTTGCTGCTTTATGCCTACCCTTACGTGCAGACTCAAAGCAAGAAGAAACTACTATGGACCATGTCCATTGCCAACGCCTGTACAATTGTGTTCTATGTCGTCGTCTGTCTCGTTTGCTCTACGATGTTTAGCTTGAAGCAGCTGATCGTTATTCCAGAGCCGATTGTTTTTATATTAAAGAACTATAAGGTCCAAATTTTACAGAGTGTCGATATTTTGTTCCTCATTTTCTATGTAAGTGTCGTAGCAGCAACTGTTTATGTCTATTTCTTTATGGCAGCCAAAGCTTTCATGCATTTGCGTAGTGGAGGTATGGGTAAGCAGCATATTTGGGTTTGGGTTATCGTATGTATTTGTTTCATTGCGGGCTTCTTTATGACGAAGCGCAATGACCTGTTGCAAGTGGCAACGGTTCAAGATCAGCTGTCCATCTTCTTAGTTGTCGGATTACCAGTCATTCTGCTCATCATCTCCGGATTAAGAGGCGCTGGGAGGCGGGGAGTATGAAAAAAGGAATCGCAGCTCTCTTCCTCTGCTTGCTTCTCACGGGATGCCTTGATCAGCTGCAGTTAAAAAACCTGCTCTTTGTTGATGTGGTCGGAATTGATTACGTAGATGACAGCAAACAGCTTAAGGTTGACTTTGTCATTTCGTCGCTTCGGGAAGCTAACCTCGGAGGAGGCAGGCAGTCTGCCTTATTTATGGAGACAACAGGGGCTAACCTCTATGAGGCCGTGTCGAAAACAAACAAAGAAACACCCGGTATCCTCTCTGTTCTGGAGACCCGGCTGTATTTAATAAGTACTAAGTTCGCCAAAGAACAGCCACTGGACCACTTGAATATTGCTAGTCAATTTGCATCCAATCCGTTATATGCTTATCTGGCGATCTATGACGGCGATCTCTCGAAGCTGTTGGCCAAAAAAAGCATGAAGGATCAGACGGTAGCTAATTTTTTAATCGGCTTATTGGATGACGAGAAGACTAGAGGACGAATTCCTTCCAATAAACTGCTACACTATATTCTTGGGGGTACGCAGTTCATGAATGACTTCGCGCTAAATCGGTTCGAGCCCTACAAGGACAGTGCGCGGCTTGCAGGCACTTCATTATTTAGTGACGGGCGATATACCGGGATTAATTTGAGTAATGAAGACACTCAACTCGCAAACCTAATGGGAGGAGAAGCAGGTAAAAACCAGCTCATCATTGGTGAACAGAACGGCATACATTATTCCATTCTCGTTCAGAATGCTAAGCGTCACTTTAAGATTAATACGGATGCCGATAAGCTGCGCGATATAGCCGTCGACATACAGATGGATGTTAAATTAATCGAAGATGGCCCAGAATTAAAGAAGCACACCAATAAAGAACTCGCTAAGACGGAAAAAGCCATTGAAGCGGATCTAACTTCAAAAGCAGCTAAAGTGATTGCAACCCTTAAGCAGGCTAATTGCGATTACCTGCAGTTGGCACATGAAGTAGCAGCCTTTCATCCTAATGTATACTCAGGATTGAGCTGGCGGGAGCAATATCCACAGATGGGTATCAAACCACAAGTAAAGGTCAGGATCCTCAACAACGCTATCTTGGAATAAAACAAACAAGCGCCTACCGTTAGGTAGGCGCTTGTTTGTTACGTTCCTGAGCCTGCTATTCATCCAATAAAACATTAATAACCCGCTTCGCTTCTCTTGCCGATTCGGACTCCTTATCTTCTGCGGCGTAGGTGATTAATGCCTTCCATAACGCCCAGCCTCTTGCCCGATTTTCCGTATCGACGTCCAGGCCCACCGATTGAAGGAACACTCGTCTGCTTTCTTCGTCGAAAAAAGTCCATGCCATCGTTAGCTCAATAGCAGGATCACCAACACCCATAATGCCAAAATCAATCACGCTAGATAATTTACCGTTCTTTACAAGAAGATTTCCTGGTGCGATATCACCATGAATCCACACAGGCTCCTTTGTCCATTCAGATGCTGTCGCTCGATTCCATATTTCTAGACATTTCTCGGTATCGACTAAATCACCTAACGTTTCAAGAGCTTCTAAAGTCCCCTCATTGTAGACTATTGGAGGGTAGCCTCTGAAATAGTTATGCTCTCCGGCTGCTGGACCATCCGATGCGTCGATGGATTGAAGCTCCTTGATGAAGGAAGAAAGCTCCACAGCAAATTCATTTTGACTTGAGATATTGTCGTATCTTAACGTCTCTCCGTCAATCCACTTATTCACTGACCAGTAAAAAGGATATTCCTCGTCAGGCATTCCTTTTGCTAGTGGAGCTGGAATAGGCAAAGAAATATAGGGCTTCAGCTTTGGCAGCCAGTACGCTTCCTTCTCAGCTTGTGGTGCGTGTCCCTCGTCCCTTGGCAGCCTCACACTCATCTCATTACCTAGATGAAAGGTGAAGTTGTCGTATCCTCCTTTTTCAACTGGACGGATCGGCAGGTCTGCCCATTGCGGAAATTGCTTCTTAATTAATCGGCTGACTAGCTCGGTATTTATGGTGAACGTATTCATATCATCACTCCAGTACAAATTCCATTTGACGAAAGTATAGTTCCCGTTGTGCTTTGTTACAATGTTGAGTTTGGTTATATTCGAACTTTATCTATACTATTTTTCCGAGATTGTTCCGTCATCATTGACCTTTACATTAAAGGAAATCTTGTTGAGTTTAGCATAAGTCGTCTCGTTGTAGGCTGCTTCTCTAAGAGTTGGTCTCGTATTTACTAATTTGACCGGTGTAACTTTGCTGCTAACCTTATCTCCATTGAATGTCAAAGTAGCAATCATGGAATCGGTAGCTTTGTTCGAACGCTGCGTTGGTGTGAACACAAAGTTTCCGAGGGAGTAGAAGATTGGTTTCCCTTTATACGTCTCAATCCCTTGTAAACAATGGCTGTGGCTTCCCATCACCGCATCAACTCCAGCATCGATAAAAGCCTTCGCATACGTTCTCGCATAATCCTCCGGGTAATCTTGATACTCGTTATTCCAATGGATATAGATGATGGTGATATCGGAATATTTCACGGCATTTTTGACATAGCGCATCATCAGATCAAAGTTATAGCCGGAAGCGATACCAGCTTTCTTATCCCCAGCATACCAGGAGGGTCCCGACAGAACCCGACTAATGCCAACGATGGCTACTTTTTTACCGTTCACCTTTTTGGAATAAGCAGTAAAGGCTTCGTCTATGTTGTTCCCAGCACCAGTCCGGCCAATCTTATACTTGTCCAAATTCTGTACGGTATCTTTCAGGGCATCAACCCCATAATCGAGCATATGATTGTTGGCAATCGATACCCCGTCGATCCCGGAGTTCACGATGCTTTCGAGTGTTTTAGGAGCGGAGCGGAAGGTGTAGGTTTTGTTGGCCTGTTGCCCGCGTGTCGAGATCGGAGTCTCCAGGTTGGCGAAGCTGATGTCTGATCCGGATAAAATATCACGTACTTTCTCAAATGGATAATCAATACCGTACTTATCGATATTAGCGGCTACTTTCCCATCTAGCAAAATATCGCCGGCAAAGCTGATCTCAATCGGCTTGTCCTGTTCAACCTTCTTCGCAGAAGCAGCCTGAACAGCGTCACCGCTTACAGAAGCTGATTCCAGATTAAACCCTACAAAAATAAGAATAGCCGCAAGGTACTTTAGAATAACCATCCATATCCACCCTCCATGTCTTCTCCGAAATCTATTAATCCTCTGCGTGAAATCTACTAATATGTATGCTCGTAGAAGGAAATAGATTACTAGAAGACAAGGAATGGGCATGGAGATTTGCAAAAAAAAGAAGCCGTGACACACGGCTCCTGCTATTCTCTATTATTCTGTTAGTTTTTGATAGAGCCAGCTAACGGATACTCTACCGCTGATCTCATGTTTGCCTGGATGAATATCCGACTCGAGATGCTCCGGCACTCCCCATTCGGCATAGGTTTCCTGGAGAATAGTGATTGCCTTCCGCGTATCCTTCACCGGGAAGATCGGGTCATACTCTCCGGATTCTACGAACAATGCTCTAGGGGCAATCAGCCCCGTAAGCTCCGGCTGTTCTGCTTCAAGAACAATGCCCGGCAAATAATTATCTATACAATGAGACATAGCGAGCACGCTGCCTTGAAACGTATTGACCCAGCCGCATAATACCGTTGCTTTCACACGCTCGTCTAGTGCAGATGTATACGCCCCAATTAAGCCGCCTCCAGAAAACCCGAACACACCAATCTTCCCAGCATCTACATCTGGTCGGGATTCCAAATAATCGATCGCTCTAATCGCTTCATATACTCTCATCCCTGCTAATGTTCTTCCGTACATGAGCAGTTGAGCGGCCAAAGCTGCACAGGAGTTATTGCTGTTTGATCTCCCCTTCAGCTCGCTCCCCAGCCGACGATCACCAAAGCCCATGATTTCAGGAATGACAACAATCATCCCTTGTCGAACCAGTTGAACCGCAAAGCGGTTATAAATACCGGGATCCTCCAGTTCATGACCTTCTTCGTCAAAGCCCACCGCATCACTCATCCCGTTGCCATGCCCATGGCAGGCGAGCACGGCTGGTAATGGACCCTCTTTTCCTCTCGGAACAAGTACCCACACCGGCACATCAACCGACTCCATCGTTGAGTAAGTAACCATTTCCAATATAAAATCGCCGTAATCGATACGATCAATGACCTGAGCATGAAGCGGATATTTCCTATCGGGTAATGTTCCTAACGCCTGCTTTAGCTTCTTCATCATCCCAGCTCTCTTTTCCTCTGCCGAAGCTGTACGAATAGCCTGCCGTCTGTCTGCTGCCGTATGTTCATACAACTGTTTCAGCATTGCATCCATCGTCCAATTCATACTTTCACCCGCTCCTTTACTCCGCCCATATACGACGAATAACCGGAGTATCCTCTGAGAAAGTAAAATGAAATACATCCGGATTAGACAAAGCTTCCCATTCTTTAAACCCGATACGATCATCAAAGTACTTCAGCAGAAGAGAGATCAGATTGCCATGCGAAACGACTATAATGTTGTTTTTTTCAAGTTCGAGGGCTTCCAGAACTACACTAACAGCGCGGTTCATAGCCGTACTGCTGGATTCACCGCCTTCATAGCATAAATCCAGGTCATCATAGGTATGCCGAAGTCTGTCACGCCAATCAGGATGGTTCTCGCTGGATAAGACTCTCTCAGCCAATCTATGATCCAGCTCCACTTCTATACTAAGCCGATCAGCTAGAGGTTTTATGGTATGAACTGCTCTCTCATAAGGACTTGATAGAATACAATCAATCTCTTTCTCCATAAAAATAGCAGCAAGCTCTTCCGCTTGCCGAACACCTGACTCCGTCAGCCCAGCATTAGGCGCCTGCCCATCTGCTTTGCAATGTCTGACAACATATATATTTTTCATATCGCTTCTCTCCCTATGTACTAATTCGATACATACGCAAAAACAAATAGCAAATAGGCACACCTATAAAATTAATATATATATTAGACTCTTAACCACTTTCAAAAGTTTCCATTTTCAAAGCTATGTTTGTGAATATCTCCTTTTCCTTGCGTTCGGGTCAGAGGAGGTCGGGCTCGTCGGCTCCAACTATTACGTATCTCAGCTGTCTTCTGAGGAAATCGACAACGCCGTTGCCATGATCAACCTGGACAGCTTAGCGAAGGATGTCACGAGCATTGCGGGGTATGCACAAGATGCAGTGGCGCTCTTAACGGAGCTGCAAATCACGCAGGGCATGCCGGGTAGCACGTTCGCTCCCCAAAAAGCCGTAACCCGAGCGGAAGCTGCGGTCATGCTTAACAACCTTCTATACCCTCAATAAACGAAACAACCTTAGTCCGGTTAATTGCCGAGCTAAGGTTGTTTTTGTAAATAAACACAAAAGACACGGAACAATTCCGTGCCTCTAGTCACTATGCCAATTTCCCTTTTACCCATTTCGGGTCACACGAAAACCTTGATCGGGGCCAAAGCCATTCGCCTCAAACTTCCCTCGAAAAGCTGTCTCACTACTGCTAATGTCGCCGATCCAGCCGCCGCCTTTAACAACCCGTAAAGAGCCACTATCGCTATTCAAGTCTCCGTACCAGTTCCAGCACCATTCCCTTACGTTACCTGACATATCGTAGAGTCCAATCTCGTTTGGTGTCTTACCACCAACGGGTTTGGTCTGAACATGGTTGTTCTCAATTGCTGGCCAGTTCCAATCCCCAGACAACGGCTTTACCCCAGCATTTCTCCAATACCATTCTACTTCATCGGGATTATTACTTCCGCTGTACGTGTAGCTCTTGCTCATCTGACCGCCGCCTGCGGCATACTCCCATTCTGCTTCTGTTGGCAATCGGTAACCATTAGCTTCTGCGTTGACTGTAATTATCCATTTTATATCATCGTTTTCACTCTTATTATTCGGGTCTTTCGTATTCTTATCTATGTTATAAAACGGTTTATAACCCTCTTTAATACTCCTATTATTACAGTACTCAATGACGTCGTACCAGCTCACCATCTCTACCGGCAGATCATCGCCTTTGAACTGTGAGGGGTTAGTTCCCATGACCTCGGTCCACTCTTTTTGAGTCACTTCATATTTACCCATATAAAAATTAGATAGTGTTCCATTTAGTCCATAGTAGTTAGATTTTGTATTTTTAAAAATACCGCCTTTGACCAACACAAAGTTGGTCATCTTGTCTGTCTTTTCCGTCTTTTCTGTCTTGTCAGTCGTGCCAGTACTAGTCGCCACAGGACTTTCCTTACTTTCCGTCTGCCCCGTCTTGTCGGGCTTATCTTGCGAGCAAGCGCTGATCATAACCATTGCCATTATCAGAAGGAAGATGATTGGCTTTCTCATTATTTTGATCTCCTTTAAAATCCATAAGGCCGCCGGCAGTGAGACCGGCAGGCCTTATTTCTATCAATTTATTATTTTTACCAGACTGTTACGTTAGAGCTGCCGCTCGATTGGTAGCCTTCGGTCGCGAGTACTTGGTATGACCAGTTGCTTCCCAGGTTCATTCCTTTGCTCTTCCAAGCGTTAAAGTGGTTGCTGAATGTGATTGCAACGTTGCTGCCTGTCGCTCTCTTCGACTGACGAACACTCCAGAACTGAGTGAAGGTTGCCGTTCCATCAATGGAAGGTTGGTTAACCCGTTGAGTTGTATAGATATCATAAGTGCCGCCATCGCTGCTTACAGTGCCTTTGAATGTTCCAGTAGGTCTGTAAGTACCCCAGCTATCGACAACATAATATTCGATAAGGGAGTTTCTTGTCCATCCGTAAAGCGTTAAGTATCCGTTGCCGCTTGGCGCAAATACTCCTGCATTATAATTAATAACGCGGGAAGCTGATCCAGTACCCCAGCCTTTACCAACAACAAAATTCCCTGAATTTGACCATGAAACGCTGTAATTACCGCCAGATCCATTGGTAGCATTTACGGTACCGCCGCCATCCGTCCAATTTTGCCAATAGTCTGTTGCTGCATTTGCCGAAGCTGCAAACAAGCCAATGCTCATAGAAGCTGCAAGTAATGTTACCGCGATTTTCTTTTTAATTTTAAACATAATCTACCTCCTAGAATTTGGTTTGACTGGACTTACATACTACTTGAATCATTTATTTCCGTTTGATTCTAGCTGCAGTACTGTAATTATTCCTCATTGCCATCTACCAATTTCTTACTGTAACCTCCTCTCTGAAAAGAGTATAAAAGGAAAACGCTTTCATGGATACGGAACAGATTAAAGGTCTATCCCTAATTTCTTAAGTAATTTCACCTTTCGCAACATTTATGATGGGCTTCTACTGGCACCATTACGGAGCAGCCGGTTGCTTGAGGTGGAATGGACGCCAGATGGCCAAGCAATAGTTGCCGTGATTGAACAAGATGGTAAGCTATATATTGCTGTACGCAACATATAAGTAGGACGGCGCTTGGCATAAAAAACCTTCAATCCGCTGTTAAGCGAAGGTTTTTTGTGTCTATTAGCGCATGCCTTTACCGCCGCCTGCTCCCCCTCGGCCTCCACCACCGCGTGATTAGGTAATTTCAGTAATCTTTTCTCCATTGACCGTAACATCTCCGCCGTTTAATTGAGCTGTTCCATCCGAGTCAAAAGCGGAATAAACTTAAAAATACAAAAAGACACAGAAGGAGCAATTCCGTGTCTTTCAAAAAAATATTGAATTGTTAAATACATGAGGCTTAATTCAAAGACTCTCTTAATCTAAGCTGTACGACACTTTCTACATGCGAAGTCCAAGGGAACATATCGACCGGTGTCACTTCCACCGTCTTATATCCGCCTACTTCTAAGGTCTGAAGATCACGCGCCAGCGTCGAAGGATTGCAGCTTACATATACGACCCGCTCCGGCTGCATAGCCAGGATTGTGTCGAGAAGTGCTGGATCACAGCCCTTGCGAGGCGGGTCTACAACGATAACATCGGGGATAATCCCCTCTTCACGCCAGCGCGGGATTACCACTTCCGCAGGACCAGCCTCAAAAGAGGCATTCGTAATGCCGTTCAGCTTAGCATTACGTTTCGCATCCTCGATCGCTTCCGGCACGATCTCAACGCCATAAACACGTCCGGCTTTGCGCGCGAGGAACAACGAAATCGTCCCGATGCCGCAATAGGCATCAATCACTGATTCTGTACCAGTCAGCTGTGCATAGTCTACTGCTTTGCGGTATAGCTCCACTGTCTGAGCCGGATTGACCTGATAGAACGAACGTGCTGATATCGCGAAACGGATACCATCCAGCTCATCATAGATAACCTCACTGCCCCATAATACCTTGGTCTCATCACCAAAAATAACGTTTGTATCACGTGTGTTAACGTTCTGCACGATGCTCTTCACTTCAGGCAGCGCGGTGCGAATACGCTCTACCCATTGTTCAGCTTGTGGCAGCTTCCGGCCGTTTGTCACAAGCACGATCATAATCTCGCCGCTCACAAAACCAGTCCGCGTCATCACATGGCGAAGCAGTCCTTGGCCAGATTCTTCATCATAGGCTGACACACCAAGCTCACGTCCAATTGTCTTCACAATACGGACAACCTCGTCATTCCGGTCATGCTGGATATGGCATTCATCCGTATCAATGATGCGGTGACTGCCTTTCGCATAAAAACCTGCAATCAGCTCCTGGCTGCCGCTGGCGGATACTCCCGCTCCGATCGGCACCTGCGCCTTATTACGATAGCGCCAAGGCTCAGTCATCCCAACCGTCGGATGAACCACAACGCCTTCTTTATCATCGCCGGCAATCGTCAGCTTACCGATCCGCTCCAGCGCATCAATGACATGCTGGCGTTTCCAGCTCAGCTGCGCATCATAATTCATATGCTGAAGCTGGCAGCCACCGCATTTGTCATAAATACCGCATACCGGTACAACGCGGTCCGCGCTTGCATCCAGCAGCTCTTGAAGACGAGCGTAGCCGAAAGTTTTCTTCACCTTCATCACTTTCGCCCGTACTCGTTCGCCTGGGAGCGCCCCTTGAATAAACAGGGTGAAGCCATCTGCTCGGCCTACCCCTTCTCCGTCATGAGTTAAGCCGATAATATCAACGACAACCTCATCATTTTTTTGCACAGGAGCATCAACTACCACAGCCTGAGCACCACCTCTTGCTCGTCCATTATTCCCCTTGCCGGCCGAAGCCTGCGACTTGCCTTTTCTATTCGAACCCGCATTACGCGATTGATTTCTATTCATTATTGCTCTCCGCTTCCTCATGCTATTATCCCTATAGTGTAATGCATCTGCAAAAAGAAATAAACCTCCAAGGCATGCACAAAGCCTGCCAATAGAGGTTTACTCTTGTCTCTTAACGATGACGATAAGTTGCTTCGCCAAGCTCATCGGCAAAAATTCGCAGATGCGAAGGCAATACCGAGAACGTAAACGGCAGCGTACCGCCATATTCGCCGTCCAAGTTAATTTGGACGTAGCTTGGTGAGGTCACCTTAATCTTATTCGTCCGGAAATGAATGACATGGGAATCATTCAGATGCTCACCTCGAAGGGCAAGTGTAGCGATCCGGATAAACTCGGCGAGGTTACATTTCTTGAGCAGCACAACGTCAAACAATCCGTCATCCAGCTTGGATTCCGGCGCCAGCTTCTCGAATCCACCAACGGAGTTACTGTTACAGATCAGGAAGAGCATAAATTCCTCATGGAATTTGCCTACTCCTTCTGCTTCGATGACTAACTCTGTTGGGCTGAGTCGGGTCATTTTCTCTAACCCTTTCAAATAATACGCCAGCTGCCCAATCATCGTCTTCAGCTTGATCGGCACATCATAGGTCAGCTCGGTGAGTGAGCCTCCCCCTGCAATATTAATGAAGTAGCGCTCATTAGCCTGACCGACATCGATTGGCCGTGTGTAATTCTGAATAATGAGGTCACAAGCATACTCCCAATGCTTCGGGATACCCATCGCACGGGCGAAATCATTGGTTGTTCCAAGTGGTAAAATACCTAGAGGCGGCCTGTTCGGCTTATTCGCAAGTCCGTTAATAACTTCATAAATTGTACCATCACCGCCTGCCGCGATGATCAGATCGTAGTCACGATCGGCCGCATCTGCTGCTGCAAGCGTTGCATCACCCGCTCCGATCGTTGCATGACAGCTCGTTTCAATACCCGCTTGATCGAGCTTCTGCAGAATATCCGGGAGACGCCGTTTCATTTCTTCTCTTCCCGATGTCGGGTTGTAAATCAATCTTGCACGCTTCATAGACTAACCCACCATTTCTTTCAAAAAACGGTCATCTCATTCTCCTGAAGCCAAGCCGCCATCCGCCGCTCCAGCCAGCGTTCGATCGCTGGATGAGGCAGCATCGCCTGCCCGTTATACCGGTAATTAAGACCCTTTAATCTTGTAGGAATAACCGTTTTCGTAAAATATCCCTTGCTCAAAAACAAAGGAACAACAATAACCGCTTCATTCGGCCGCTCTTGCTGCAGAGCTCTTACCTGTTCTGCCGCTTGATCTGGGAGGAGCATGGCTGTCGCCGAATGGGCGAAGCCGCCTAGCTTCCTCAGACGTTCCGCGAGCAGATTCAGTCCTTGCTGCCAGCGTTCATGGAAGACCTTCTCCTTGCTGCCATGGGCAATGAGCATAACCGTCTCTGTTTCAGGATGGACAGATAATGACTTAATATTCGACAGCAGCAGCTCCGCAATATCTGAATCATCATCGATTGGCATACCGTAATTGACATTCGCCTGCACCCGGAAGGTTCCAAGATCCCCTTCCAGCTCCGCTGCGGGAGGAAGACCAAACGCTTGCCCAATCTCATCGACATGTGTGCTGCCTGACGAAATGAATAAGGGCAGAACGAATAAATCCGTAACGCCCTGCTCTTCTAACGCATTAATTCCATCCTGAATCAAACGGCCTTCCACGATTTCGAGAAAAGAAGAATAGACCGGCACGCCTCTTACGAGCGGGGAGGCTGCAGCAGCGGTAACCGCCTCATCGACCAGCCGAACCCATTCTGCTTCCCTCGAACCATGACTGATGACTAGAATCCCCGGCTTCATGGCACTATCTGCCTAAACGCTCTAAAGCCATTTTATACCCATCGTTACCATAATTCAAACAACGCTTAACCCGGGAAATGGTTGCCGTGCTCGCGCCTGTTTCCGCCTCAATTTGATTGTAAGTACTGCCCTTACCCAGCATACGTGCTACCTCAAGACGCTGCGATAATGACTGGATCTCATTAACCGTACACAAATCATCAAAAAAGACATAACATTCCTCAACCGACTTTAAAGTCAGGATCGCTTCGAACAATTGGTCAATCGCTTTATCATTCAGCTTTTTGAGCTGCATTATCATTCACTCCTCTGGCGTGATTACACGCGCATTTACAGCATTTCTATAACTGTTTATTACTCACATTGTATCGGTTTTAGGGGGGTTATTCAAGCATTACCGTATTCACGCTTTACAGGATGTAAGCGATCAGATTAGGTTATTATCCACATTATTTATATAAAATCGGGTCATTCGTCCAATCCGCATGTTTGCCTATGCCATAGACTAATATCAGGAATACTTCCCTATACGACATACGGGACCAGACCTCGCGTGCAGTCTAAGCAGTCCCGGATGGAAGCGGACGGAGCAGGGAAGCGTTATACACTTTGACAAAAAGGTTGTGATCCGCGTGAATTACCGGAGCTACCCTGGTGGCGGCAGCAATCCGAACCATCACCAGTATCCGCCGCACTCGCCGCATAGCGGCCATCACCGACGCGGCTATGCCAGAAATCAAGCAGGCAGCCAAGGCATGAACAGCTTCCAGAATCCTCTTGGCTTCGGCAATGGCAGCGCCCCAATTCCACCTGCGCCTCCTGTCTTCTCTGTAGAAGAGATTCCTATACAACAAGAGGAAAGCTTACCTGTCGTTGTACCGGCGACAGCTGCTGAAATGGTGGAAACGACAACTCCGGCTAAAGCTGGCGGCTTCACTATGCCAAACATGACGGAGATCAAGGGCTTTGTCGACCGCCTTGGTGGTCTGGATGGCATTCTGAGTACTGTCGGTAAAGTGCAGAAAGTGGTATCCAGTGTGTCTCAGATGGCCCCGCTGGTAAAGGTAATATTTGGTTCCTTCAAAAAGGACTCCAGCAGCGACACTTCAGACGATGATGTAGAAGTAGTACCTAAGAAACGCAAGCGCCGCAAAAAGCCAACCGGATCCGCTGGACGCCGCCGCAAGCGGAAACGTCAGCCTTGAGGTTAAACCAGGGGAGCTCATCCACTACTCCCCTTGGACATTGCACCTCCAACGCATACTGACAGAGTCTCTCCCTCCAGACCCCGTCCTCACTATTGCTTCAAATACTAGTTGCAGAGTATGATGAAGCTATACGTATCGTTCGGAGTGAAGCACACCCCGATTGCAGCCTTATTGGCTGCAGTCGGGGTGTTTTCTTTTTCCGATATACCATGATTGAAAGGAGTGAGTTTTACATGACAGCGGTTAGTTCCTCTTTGCAGCACTTTATTGATTCCTTCGAGCGGGAAGCTATTTTAAGTAGATCCTTCCGCAACAAACTGGAGCGGTCACAGATGTATTTTCTTGAGCGGGTATGGGGACCTGCTTTCGGAGATAACTTCGATGGACTTAAAGCTGAGCATCCTTTTGTTGATCATAAGGGAGGACGGCGATTCTGCGATTTCGTCTATGTGAAAAATGGCATGAAGCTCGTCATCGAAATTGACGATTTTACTACCCACGCAAGAGATATCTCGCCTGCCGAATTTCAGGATCATCTATCTCGGCAAAATGACCTCGTATTATCCGGCTGGCTCGTCCTCCGATCTACGGCCTGGCAGGTTGAGCCTCAGCCTCAGCCATGTATCGTAAAAGTAAAGCAAGCCATCGGTCATTGGTGGTCAATGACTTATCTGCGGGAAATGAAGCAAACGACGGACATGTGGGAATTGCGTAAACAGTGGATTATCCAAATGGCATTACAGCAACAAGGTAGACTTAGACCAAGCGACGTTGCACGCGAGTTCCAGATCAACAATCGCACCGCCGTAGACTGGATGCGTCGATTCGAAGAAGCTTCAATTATACGTAGGTTACCAGCTAAGCAACGTACGACAACCTACATACTGATGGATTATATCTCGGACTAAGCAACCACTTGTTCAGCGGAAAACCTCACTAATTGTGAGACTTTCCGCTATAATGGTCGCTATACTGGTATGCCTAAGCGGCGCTAGACGAAATAGTGAAGGTTTACGCCTTATTCACACGTTGACCCTCACTAACTATGAGCCTAGCCTCACTGTTGCTCCATTATGATCTCAATTAGCACACAATTGTCTCACTAATTAATGAGTTTCCCTCACTATCGCACCGGTACAATCTCATAGCTACTTTCACTCTCGCACCATGACGAGCTCAGCAACGAGCTACAGCTCAGAATCCCTCATTATGAAGTAGAAGTCGACACCGCTGTGTCTGATTTTGTCGAACACAGCGGAAGCTGTACAAGCCTCTCACGTTACTTTTGACCTAGACGCCGTGTCGAAATTTAGCCTTTGTGTTGCTTCTGCTAAGCCACTTGATTTAATTTTGCACATACGCATCTAGATTTTGATCAAAAATTTCATCATTATGGTAATTTACTCCAAAAGACTCATGAGTAATTCCTTCGTTTCACCTACAATGATTATAACATTATAATCTTTAATTCAATTTCTCCCAGCAAGCACTACTCCACTTGCTCTTCTTGCTCTTCTTGCTCTTCTTGCTCTTCTTGCTCTTCTTCCCTTAGTCTCCTCCGCATCCATTCCCTATCCACTGCAGCAGCTACCCTTCATTGTTTTGGCCGATATAAGCTCAACGAGTTTATATAAAACCAATTTCTTAGGAGGTATGATGTAATGTCCGTATTACGATTTTCGCGGCCAACCCCAGCAAAACTACTCATTATCTGCGCTCTCCTCGTACTCACAGTCGTAAGCATGTTGTTCAACACAACAAAAGCGTATTCACATGGCTATGTGGAAGGGCCGGCAAGCCGGGCGGCGCTATGCAGATCCGGTGCCAATACCGATTGTGGTTCCATCGTGTATGAGCCGCAAAGCTTGGAAGCACCTAAAGGCTTCCCTGCCGCAGGTCCTGCAGACGGTAAGATCGCAAGTGCAAACGGAGCATTTCCAAAGCTTGATGAGCAGTCCGCTACCCGTTGGTCGAAAGTGAACATATCCTCTGGCACCAATACTTTCACGTGGAAGCTGACAGCCAATCATTCCACTGCAAGCTGGAAATATTACATTACAAAGCCAACTTGGAACTCAAATGCCGCACTTACCCGTGATTCCTTTGACTTGACGCCTTTCTGCTCCGTTGCCTACAACGGTGCACAACCACCTTTCAGCTACTCCAATACATGTAATGTTCCAGCACGAAGCGGCTACCAAGTCATTCTTGCGGTATGGGAGGTTGCCGATACGGCAAATGCCTTCTATAACGTGATCGACGTTAATTTTATCGGAACGAATCCGGTAGATACGACAGCTCCTTCCGCTCCATCCTCCCTTGCTGCAACTACTACTGCATCCACCAGCGTGTCCTTGTCATGGAACGCCTCAACGGATAACGTTGGCGTGATTGGCTATAAAATCTACAATGGCAGTACCTTAGTGGCGAATACATCAAGTACGGGAACAAGCTATACCGTTACTGGTCTTACTGCAAGTACAGCCTATACGTTCACCGTCAAAGCCGTGGATGCAGCCGGAAATGAATCCAGTGCCAGCAACAGCCTAAGCGTCACAACAACAGCACCACCGGCCGTAGATACGACGGCACCATCCGCACCAGGCGGACTTCATATTATGGGTACGCCAACCTCATCCAGCTTGATGCTGATGTGGAGCTCTTCTACGGATAATGTAGCGGTGACCGGTTATAAAATCTACAACGGGTCGACTCTCGTAACAACGACCGCTGGCTCTGCCACGTCCTATACGGTTACGGGTCTGGCTGCAAGCACAACCTATAACTTCTCGGTTTACGCCATTGATGCTGCTGGCAACCAATCCGCAGCAAGCACCATCAGCGGTAATACGGCCGCTTCCACAGGCGCTCCTGCTTGGGCAGCCAATACCTCGTATGCGGTTGGAGCACTTGTCACCTACAACGGATCTACCTACAAATGCCTGCAAGCCCATACTTCTCTGACTGGCTGGGAACCTTCTAATGTACCTGCACTTTGGCAGCTGCAATAAATCAGAATCCAATAAAAAAGTGCCGGGTGAGTCTATGTAGACTACTCCGGCACTTTTACTTATAACTTGTCCAAACTTAAAAGAACACCTTATCAATAATCCAATAAATAGCTGCTGCTAAGAGCGCCGTAATTGGAATTGTAATTACCCAAGCAATAACAATCTTGCCAGCGAGCGACCAACGGACACTGGAGAAGCGCTTCGCACTGCCTACGCCGAGAATTGACGACGTAATAACATGCGTTGTGCTGACTGGCAGTTCCATCATCGTTGCAGTCAAGATAACACCAGCCGAGCCTACATCTGCAGCAAAGCCATTGATAGGCTCAATCTTGAAGATTTTTGTACCCATTGTCTTAATAATCTTCCATCCGCCAATGGATGTACCAAGTGCCATGGACAAAGCCGCCGACATCTTAACCCACAGCGGAACATCCAGATGGTCCTGAATGCCTCCAGCTACCAAAGCGAATGTAATAATACCCATCGCCTTCTGAGCATCATTTGTACCATGGGAGAACGATTGGAATGCGGCGGTCAAAATCTGACCGAACCGGAATCCTTTGTTCACCTGATGTGGACTGGACTTCGCAAATATTCGCTTCAGAATCCACATGATGATAAAACCAATCGTAAAAGCAATAAGCGGCGAGAAAATTAGCGCTTTAATGATATCGACAAAACCATGTGCGTTTATCGCATCAAATCCTGCGCCGGATGCTACAGCACCAGCAAGCGAGCCGATCAAGGCATGTGACGAGGAAGAAGGTATGCCGAACCACCAGGTTAGCAGGTTCCATATAATCGCCGAGATAAGTGCTGCTATAACGATCTCTACCCCGTTAGGCAAATCAGCCGGGTTAGCAACACCGCTGCCGATCTTCTTAGCAACCCCTGTGAAGGTAATGGCTCCAATGAAGTTCATACATGCCGCCATAATAATGGCTACCCTTGGTTTAAGCGCCCGCGTCGATACCGTCGTTGCGATAGCGTTCGCCGTATCGTGAAAACCATTTATAAAGTCAAAACCGAGCGCGAATATGACAACCATCCATATAGTGATTGAATCCATTTGAATTGATTCCTACTCTCCGTGTAAGCTTAGCTGTTGCGCATAATGATCGATTCCAGCGTATTCGCTACATCTTCGCAGTAGTCGGTCGTTTGCTCCAACATTTCGTAGATTTCTTTCCGTTTCATGAGCTCAATCGGATCCTTCACATTCGTGAACAGGCTCTTAATGCTTACACGAAGCAGATCATCGGCTTGGTTCTCCAGCTCGTTAAGCGCAATGTTAGGCTCACGAATGGCAAGCAGTTTTTTGTCTGTCAGCAAGTAGATTGCTTTCTTGATTTGGTTCGCCGAGCGAAGCAAAATATCGCCGAACAACGTTATGTACTCGTCTTTTTCTTGAATATTGTACATCTCAAAACGCGATGCGCAAGCTTCAATACCGTCAAGCACATCATCCAGAGACGAAGTTAATGCCATAATATCTTCTCGCTCAATTGGGGTAATGAACGTTTTGTTCAGTTCTTTCAGAATGGTGTGAACAAATTGGTCACACTTGCTTTCGTACTCTTTCATTGTTTTTGCAAACAAAGTAACATCCGACAGGTCCGAAACACCGTTTGAGAAGTATTCAATTGCATCAACCAGTGTATCTGCCATTTCTTCAAAAGTCTTAAAGAAAATATCCTTTTTCTTAAACATCTTAATCCCCTTTGCCCGACTGGATGGTTAGGCTTCATTCGAAATGAGCCCAGAATATCTTAACACAGTTTACTTTAGAATTGTTAAGGGAATGTAAAGGATTTATGAAAAGTTTGCGTTTTTGCAAAAAAAATATAAAAAGGCGCGCTCCGCATAGGAGCGCACCGCCATTATATCCTTTATGGCTGTTTACGCGGTCACCCTCTACACCTAATTAGAGTGTGTCCGACAAGTTTATTTTTTACCCATAAATCACATGCTCTGCAAAAGTTGGTGTATTCGGAACGACGTTAAAGAACGTTTTCCCTGGGATAAAAGTGAGCTCTGCTCCATCTTTCATCAATCGGACCATGTTGTCTTTGCTCCGAACCCATTCACACGCCACCGCTTTGCCTTTCTGGAACAAGATCGCTGACCCACCTGCATGGAGGTCAACAGATAGACGCCCATAATCATCCAGTGTTTTATGGTTCGCACCAAGCACAACCACATTGGCAGCAGTCAACTGCTCGCCGTTATTAAGATCAGTATGTGGTTCGTCGTTAATGGAACGTTTGTAAACACCTCTTGCCTCATCATAAGCATAAGAAACTTTATAATCCTTCAGCAAAAATTTGATCTCAATGGATGCAGCCGCTTCTCCCGAAGCTGTCGATCCCTCTTCTGCAAATGGGTAAGTAGGTACCGTTACATCACTCTTGTAGCCTTTCTTCTCCGCCCCAGCCCGCAGCTTCGCAAGCTCAGAATACAAATTATGCGGTGCCTTACGGTCCTTGCTGCGCCAGAAATAAGGGCCCGCATTCGAAATCTCATCGAGATAAGGCTTATTCTGATGCTGCAAAATATCATAGCCATCATTACTTGCCCCTGAGTGGGCCAGGATAGCGCCATAACTTTCGCCAATATCAATCAGGTAAGGACGAATACTTCGGATCGGGCCAATCGCATCGTTCACCGCATCTGTGCTTTGGAATATCGCAACAAGCCGGGTGATTCCGCCTTCGGCTAATACTTCCCATACAACATCGGCATTAGTGAGTCCAGATTGCGGACGCGCCGGCTTTAAATTATTAATCATAACCGCAACTGGACGTGCCGCTGCTTCCGTTTCACGTTTCAGTCCTGTCAGAGGAGCTGTAAAGCCAAGTTCCGGTGTTGGTTCTGGTGTTGGAGTAGCCTCCGGCTCGGTTGATGCTGTAGGTGTTGGTGTGGCTTCCTCCGTATTACTGCCCGCACCGCTGCTGCATGCCGATAAGACTAGGATTAGTAAACCAAAAATGAATATACTGCGTAATCGTCTGCCCATGAGTTCCCCGCCTTTTAGTAGAGAATGATAGAGTCGAAAAAGTCGAATACTACCATTTAATCATAAAAAGCAGGGATTGTCTTCCTAAATACTCCAGTTATGCCAATCCTGTTGCTGTTTATCGAGCCCCTCCAGCCATTCGGAAGTGACACGAATCGCTTCCTCCTGGTGATGCCTTGAAGAGTACGTATGGTTAGCCTGGAAAATAATCTCCTTATCGCATAGCCCGTCGCTGCGCGTCCAGAATACCTTCTGATATAGGAAGCTGTAATCCACTGGAATAAGATCGTCGCTTGTACCGTGGACAAGCAGTACCTCTCCGCCAAAGCGAGTTGCCGATTGGAACGGCTGATGCTGTAGCAGAGATTCGAAGAATACCGGCTGAAGAGTAAAGCCTGCATAATCGGTACTGCCCTTCTGCACGGCCTCGTCGTAGCCAGAACGCCCCACAATACGAACAATATCATTAAACGGATACGCTACTGGTGACCATAAGACAAGACGTTTTACGCGTTTGTCACGTACAGCTGTCATAATGGCTATCGCACCACCCAGGCTATGTCCCAGCAGAACAATCTTTCTTGGATCTACGCAGTCCATCTCCGCTACATAATCAATAACCGTACGAGTCTGGTCGATCATGCTATCAAAGCCCAGCGCACCATAGTCGCCATTGCTCTCTCCGCAGCCGCCATAATCGAACCGAAGCACGTAGGAACCCTGCGCTGCAAGCGCACGAGCAGTCTTAACGAATAACCGATCAACGCCTACCCGGCTTCCGATAAATCCATGGCATATAATAATGGCTTGCTTCTTTTTCGAACTGTCCTTCGCATGATCCGTTGGATAATGAAGCGTAGCTGTCAGCTCAAGCCCTTCATGACGCAGCAATAATTGTTTTTCCATAAAAGATGTCCTCCTGCGGTTACTTTCTCATTTATATATAATTCCTACCCGAATACTATGATTTAATTGAGTTCATATTATCACCTGTATAAGGATGGTGTCAATAGTCTTATTCTGTCCGCATAGCTGTCCATTAATTTTCCCATCAGACGAATAACACAGCCAATGATTGCTCAATCTACAATTAGCACACTACTGTCCAACCAAGGAGATGATTCCCTTGCCGATGTGGATCACTTGGCTCACTGATCATTGGCTTACGGTTCTATTGCTTGCCGGCATATTCGTTGCCGTGTTATATATCATCCTTGACCGCAGCCTGCTGTTCTATAAGGAGTAACCCGCAAGACTAAGGGGCAACACTACATTGGATTTTGTACAGTAAAAATAAGTCCTCAGATACCGCAGCTAAGGCTATACTGGATTTCATCCAGTATAATTTTATAAATTTAAGCTGGAATGGACCAATAGAGCAGATTTTACTGTATGGAATCCATTGTAGAATGAAGTACTACCTATTTACAGCATTCAGACTGTATATAATCCAGTGCAGCAATAGAAGAAAACAAAGAAAGCGGTCATGCAGGTAGATACCTGCTGACCGCTTTCTTTGTTTTACATGGCTACAAATGGGGCTTAACCCTTCAACGCTTTTGCTGCAATATCCGTACGGTTATGCATGCCGTCGAAATGAATGACGCTTACCGCTTCATAAGCGCGGGCACGTGCTTCCGCGATATCACGGCCACGGCCAACAACACCAAGAACACGGCCGCCGCTAGTCACGATTTTACCATCCTGCTCGGCAGTACCGGCATGGAAGACAAGCGCGCCTTGTGCTTCTGCTGCCTCAAGGCCTGTAATCTCACGGCCTTTCGGATACGATGCCGGGTAGCCTTCTGATGCAACGATGACACATACCGCTGCTTCTTCGCTCCACTCAAGCTCCAGTTGATCCAGACGTCCGTTCAAAGACGCTAGAACAACGTCAACCAGCTCGGTTTTGAGGCGTGGCAATACAACTTGTGTTTCAGGGTCGCCCATACGAGCGTTAAATTCAATTGTTTTAGGGCCATCTTTAGTAATCATCAGACCAGCAAACAATACGCCGCGGAATGGCCGTCCTTCGCTTACCATCGCTTTAGCCGTAGGAATAATAATATTCTGGATCGACTCATCGATAATCGATTGCTCGATATGCGGCAGCGGGGAGTATGTACCCATACCGCCTGTATTTGGGCCTTTGTCGTTATCGAATACCGGTTTGTGATCTTGCGCCGGTACCATCGCTTTAACTGTCTCACCATCAACAAAAGCGAGGATCGACATTTCTTGGCCCTCGAGGAATTCTTCGATGACAATTTGGTTGCCAGCATCGCCGAATACTTTATCAACCATGGCTTCTTTGAGTGCTTGCTCTGCTTCTTCCAGCGAGTAAGCAACCGTTACGCCTTTGCCTGCTGCAAGACCATCCGCTTTAATAACGATTGGCACGGATTGTTCACGCAAATAAGTAAGAGCTGCTTCATATTCCGTGAAAGTCTCGTATTTGGCAGTTGGGATATTGTATTTGCGAAGCAGGTCCTTCATGAAGATCTTGCTGCCTTCAATCTCCGCTGCCGCTTTGTTTGGGCCATAGACCGGAATGTTATGCGCTTCGAACGCATCTACGATACCTGCTGCAAGTGGATCGTCCGGACCGATGAAGACAAGATCAATAGACGCATCCTTTGCAAACTTCACAAGCTCATCAAATTGATGAACCGCGATTGGCACGCAATCTGCAATTTGCGCAATACCTGCATTACCGGGTGCACAAAATACTTCTTTAACCTTATCGCTTTTCTTCAGCGCCCAAACAACAGCATGCTCGCGGCCGCCGCCGCCGACAACTAGAATTCTCATCGCTCTTATTTACCCCCTGATGATAGATACTTATCTTAATTAATAGCTAATAGCGAAGCTGGTCTTGCCGCGCCATAATGACCCGGAAGAAGCTCCGCTATTCAACTTGCTCTCTTAGTGTTTGAAGTGACGAACGCCTGTCATCACCATTGCGATATTATGCTTATTTGCTGCATCGATCGACTCTGCGTCCTTGATCGAACCGCCTGTTTGGATAATAGCTGTAATACCCGCTTTTGCTGCAAGCTCAACGGTATCACCCATTGGGAAGAATGCATCGGAAGCAAGTACCGATCCAACCGCCTGCTCGCCTGCTTGCTCGATCGCGATACGAGCGGAACCAACGCGGTTCATTTGGCCAGCACCAACGCCGATCGTCATGTTGTTTTTCGCCAGCAAAATCGCGTTCGATTTCACATGCTTCACAACTTTCCATCCGAACAGCAGTTGTTTCAGCTCTTCTTCAGTAGGTTTGCGGTCCGTTACGAACTGCAGATCAGCCTCGGTCAAGCTGCGAACGTCGCTCTCTTGTACAAGCAAGCCGCCGTCAACCGTTGTCGACAGCCAATCGGATTTCCGCTCAGCAGCCGATGCAGAGAGCTCTCCAAGTTTGAGAAGACGGATATTTTTCTTCTTCGTCAGCACTTCCAGCGCTTCTGGTGTGAAGTCCGGTGCGATGATGATTTCGAGGAAGATTTGGCTCAGCAGCTCAGCTGTGTCTGCGCCGATCGTACGGTTCGCCGCAACGATACCGCCGAAGATCGATGTAGGATCAGCTGCGTAAGCTTTTTGATAAGCTTCATGGATGTCAGCACCGATACCCACGCCGCATGGATTCATATGTTTGACTGCTACACAAGCTGGCTCGTCAAATTCCTTGACGATGGCAAGTGCTGCGTTAGCATCATTAATGTTGTTGTAGGACAATTCTTTGCCATGCAGCTGTTCAGCAGTCGTAATGTTGCCAACAGGTGCAAGCGGCTTGCTGTAGAACGCCGCCTTCTGATGCGGGTTCTCGCCGTAGCGCAGATCTTGAACTTTCTCGTAAGTGACCGTGTAGGATTCAGGAAGCTCTTCGCCAACTTGCTTCGTCAGATAATCAGCAATAAGTGCATCGTAAGCCGCTGTATGACGGAATACTTTTGCAGTCAGACGTTTGCGAGTTTCAAGCGTTGTGTCGCCGCCTGCTTTGATCTCTTCGATTACAGCAGCATAGTCATTAGCATCTACTACAACCGTTACGAAGGCATGGTTTTTCGCAGCCGAACGAAGCATAGTAGGACCGCCGATATCGATGTTCTCGATAGCATCCTCATATTCCACGTTAGGGTTTGCGATCGTTTGCTTGAACGGATACAGGTTAACAACCACAAGGTCGATGTAATCCAGGCCAAGCTCCTGCATAACCTTTTGATGCTCTTCGTTGTCACGGATAGCAAGAAGTCCGCTATGAACCGCAGGATGAAGCGTTTTTACACGGCCGTCCAAAATTTCAGGGAAGCCCGTTACATCGGAAATACCGATAACCGGAATGCCTTCCTTCTCCAGCAGGTTGAACGTACCGCCTGTCGAAATAATTTGTACGCCTTGAGCCGCCAGCTCACGAGAAAATTCAACAATGCCAGTCTTGTCCGAAACACTAATTAACGCTCTACGAATTGCCACGCGAAATTGCCTCCTCGAAAATAGGTACTTATTTATCTAAAGCAAAAGCTAAGCTTTCACTGTAACGTTGCGTCCGTCCAGGACAACGCGGCCCTGTGCGATCCATTGCACGACCTGCGGGAAGAGCTGCTGCTCAGCTGAATGAATACGTTCGCCAAGTGTCGACTCTGTATCTCCGCTTAGCACTTCAACTGCGCTTTGGGCAATAATCGGACCGCTGTCCATACCGCCATCCACATAATGGACAGTAACACCTGTAACCTTCACGCCATGCTCGAGCGCTTGTCCGATTCCATTCACACCAGGGAAGGAGGGCAGAAGAGCAGGATGAATATTAATCATACGGCCATAAAACGGCTCTACGAGTACAGAAGTAATAATCCGCATATACCCGGCTAATACAACCAGTTCAATGCCGCGGCGCTGCAGCTCCGCTAGTATTTCCTTTTCATAAGCCTCGCGGGAAGGATACTCCTTCGGCACAAAAATGAAGGTATCTACGCCCGCCTTGCGAGCCCGCTCTACTACTGGAGCAGATGGCTTATCACAAACAAGAAGCTCGATGGTTGCATCGAGCCCTCCTTGTCGCACCGCATCGACCAGGGCTTGGAAGTTTGTTCCTTGCCCTGATGCGAAGACGGCTAAACGCAATGCTCCCATTACACGTCCGCTCCTGTAAACGTAACGACGCGATTGCCCTCCGTTACCGTTCCGATTCGGTATGCTGCTTCGCCAAGCTCAGTTGCTGCTTTAAGAGCCTCTTCTGCTTGATCAGCTGGAACAACTACGATTAACCCGATGCCCATATTAAATGTCGTGAACATGTCACGGTTTGTAATTGCGCCTTTGTCCTGCATCAGCTGGAAGATAGGCAGGATCGGCCAAGAGCCGTATTCTACATTTACATTAACGCCTTCAGGCAGAACCCGTGGGATATTCTCAATAAAGCCGCCGCCTGTAATATGCGCCATACCTTTTACATTCACTTGCTCAATCAGCTTCAAAGCCGATTTCACATAGATACGAGTTGGCTCGATCAGAACATCACCAAGTACAGCGTCATTCAGCTCAGGCAGACGTTGGTCAAGCGCGTAGCCGCACTCTTCAAGAAGAAGACGACGTACGAGCGAGTAGCCGTTACTGTGGATACCGCTTGAAGCGAAACCAAGAACAACATCGCCAGGAGCGATTGTAGTGCCATCGATGATTTTCTTTTTATCAACAACGCCAACTGTAAAGCCAGCGATATCATATTCGTCGCCTTGGTACATACCAGGCATTTCAGCTGTTTCTCCGCCAATTAGCGCACAGCCTGCTTGAACGCAGCCGTCGGAGATGCCTTTAACAACAGCTTCGATTTTTTCCGGAACGACTTTACCGCATGCCAGATAATCGAGGAAGAAGAGAGGCTCAGCGCCTTGTACGATAATATCGTTTACGCACATGGCAACCGCGTCAACGCCGATCGTATCATGTTTATCCATCATGAACGCCAGCTTCAGCTTCGTGCCAACGCCGTCCGTTCCAGATACGAGCACAGGCTCCTCGTATTTGTCTTTGTTAAGACCAAACAAACCGCCAAACCCGCCGAGATCAGTCAGCACCTCTGGACGGAACGTTTTCTTAACATGCTTCTTCATCCGTTCGACTGCTTCATTGCCGGCAGCAATATCGACTCCGGCCTTTTTGTACGCTTCTGACACACCAGTCAACCCCTTTAATAAACTTGTCTATTAACAGCTGCAGCTCTTATCTGATTCCTCGTCTACCGGTGTTGGATAATCATTATCGAAGCAAGCCAGACACATGCCGCGGTTATACGCGCCGTCATTGCCGCCTACCGAATCGATAAAACCTTCATGGCTAAGGAAGTATAAAGAGTCCGCATTAATCATTTCACACATTTCTTGCACCGTTCTCGAAGAAGCAACCAGCTCCTTGCGATCCGGCGTATCAATACCGTAGTAGCAAGGGTTTTTGAATGGCGGAGATGTAATCCGCACATGCACTTCAGTCGCACCAGCTTCGCGAAGCATGTTCACGATTCGGCGGGATGTCGTACCGCGGACGATCGAGTCATCGATCATCACAACACGTCTGCCTTCCACGACTTTACGCACAGCGGACAGCTTCATCTTCACACCTTGCTCCCGCAGCTCTTGGGAGGGCTGAATAAACGTACGGCCTGTGTATTTATTCTTAATAAGTCCAAGCTCATAAGGAATGCCTGTTTGCTCAGCATAACCAATAGACGCCGAAATACTCGAATCCGGTACGCCGATTACGATGTCTGCATCCACGAACGATTCCATCGCAAGCTGTTTACCCATCCGCTTACGTGCGGAATGGATGTTGATTGTATTAATATCGCTGTCCGGGCGGGCAAAATAGATATATTCCATCGCACATGTAGCCCGGCGCTCTACTTCTGCGTAACGGTCTTCGCGCATACCGTCAGCATCAAGGTAAAGCAGTTCACCTGGTTGAACGTCACGTACATATTCTGCGCCAATCGATTCGAACGCACACGATTCGGAAGAGAATACATATCCATCACCGATCTTGCCCATCACGAGTGGACGAAGACCATTCGGGTCAGACGCTACAAGCAGCTTATCATTCGTCATAATAAGGAACGCAAAGCCGCCAATAATACGCTGAAGCGCATCTTTTGCTGCTTCTTCGAAGCTCTTAGACGAACGAGCGATCAAGTGAGCGATAACTTCCGTATCGCTGGAGGTTTGGAAGATCGAGCCTTGGCTCTCCAGCTCCTTGCGAATCTCCGGTGCATTTACAATATTACCGTTCGTTGCAACCGCCAGATCGCCATCCCGATAACGGAAAATAAGCGGCTGCGCATTCGCCAGCTTGCTCTCACCAGCCGTCGAATAACGAACGTGGCCAATGGAGCGATCACCAGCGAGCGATTGAATCCGCTCTTTATCAAATACTTCCTTCACAAGCCCCATACCGCGGTGGTAGGCGAAGCGGTTTCCCGCCTCCGTATCCACTGTACAGATCCCTGCACTTTCCTCGCCGCGATGCTGGAGAGCATGAAGGCCGTAATAGCTGAGGGAGGACGCATTCGGGACATTAAATACCCCGAACACACCACATTCCTCACGCAATTTGTCAAACATATCGTCACGGCCAATGCCTTCGTTATAATGATTTCCCGTCCACAGCTTATGCTGTTTTATTTCATCAGACATGGAATCGCATCCTTCCAGACCTTCTCCAGTTGTTGTACCGGTGCATTAACGCCGGATTTGCCATTTACGTTGATGGTCAGGCTGCTGCCTTTTACAGTACCGATTGCTGCATTTACTACGCCTTGTTCAGTCAGGTGCGCTTGCAATGCTGCTGCTTTCTCAGGTGTAGCCGAGAGCAGGATACGCGATTGCGACTCGGAGAACAGAAGGTGGTCAGGACGAAGATCCGTTGCCACGTTCACTTCTGCACCAATTTTGCCGCTGATTGCGGATTCCGCAAGAGCTACAGCAAGGCCGCCTTCAGACAAGTCATGAGCGGAAGCAACCAGACCACCTTGGATCGCTGTCAGAACAGCGCCAAGCATGTTTTTCTCCGTTGCCAGATCAATAGCTGGTGGACGGCCTTCAGCCGCACCGTTCAGCACGTAGAGCAGCTCGCTGCCGCCAAACTCTGCTTTAGTGTCGCCAACAAGGATAATGACGTCGCCTTCTTTTTTGAAGCCTTGTGTCGTGATGTGGTCCACATCATGTACGAGACCAACCATACCGATTACCGGAGTTGGGTAGATCGCGCCTTTTGCATTCTCATTGTACAAGCTCACGTTACCGCCGATTACCGGCGTATCAAGCACGCGGCAAGCCTCGGACATGCCGTCTGCAGCTTTCTCGATTTGCCAGAATACTTCCGGCTTCTCAGGGCTGCCGAAGTTCAGGTTATCTGTAATCGCAAGTGGTTCTGCACCGGAACATACAATGTTACGAGCAGCTTCTGCTACCGCGATACGTCCGCCTACTTCAGGATCCAGATAAACGTAACGACCATTACAGTCAGTTGTCATTGCAAGGCCTTTACGAGTGCCGCGAATCGTAACAACTGCCGCATCGGAGCCTGGTTGAACCGCTGTTGATGTACGAACCATGTAGTCGTATTGGCTGTAAACCCACTCTTTGCTTGCCACAGTTGGCGAAGCGAGTACTTTCTCAAGAGCACCAGTCAGGTCTGTTACTTCAGTGAATGCAGCTGTATCAAGCGTTGCATTCGTACGGTAATAAGCAGGCTCTTGCGATGGTTTTTCATATACCGGGCACTCGTCAACGAGTGCTTTAACCGGCATGTCAGCAACTTGCTCACCTTGGTGGAACAGACGAAGACGTCCGTCATCGGTTACTTTACCAACTTTTTTACAAATAACGCCCCAACGGTCGAAGATCTCTTGTGCTTGTGCTTCATGCTGCGGTTCAACAACGAACAACATACGTTCTTGCGACTCCGACAACATCATTTCGTAAGGCGTCATGCCTGTCTCACGTTGTGGAACCTCATCGAGATACAGCTCCAGGCCGTTGCCGGCTTTGGAAGCCATCTCTGCGCTCGAGCAAGTGAGGCCCGCTGCGCCCATATCTTGAATGCCAAGTACGATACCGGAATTGATCAGTTCCAGAGTGGACTCCATAACGAGCTTCTCCATGAACGGATCGCCGACTTGTACGGCAGTACGTTTCTCTTCGGATTCTTCTGTCAGCTCAACGGATGCGAATGTCGCACCGTGGATACCGTCGCGGCCTGTTGCAGGACCAACGTAGAAGACTGGGTTACCAACACCTTTTGCTACGCCGCGCTGGATTTTATCATGATCGATAAGACCTACACACATTGCGTTAACAAGCGGGTTGCCTTCGTAGCTCTCGTCGAACATAACTTCGCCAGCAACAGTAGGGATACCGATACAGTTACCGTAGCCAGCAATACCGCTGACAACGTTCTCGAACAAGTACTTCACACGATCATTCTCAAGCTTGCCGAAACGAAGCGAGTTCAGCAGGGCAACAGGACGAGCGCCCATCGAGAAAATGTCACGGATAATGCCGCCAACACCAGTTGCAGCACCTTGGTAAGGCTCAACAGCAGATGGATGGTTATGCGATTCGATCTTGAATACAACCGCTTGGTTGTCGCCGATATCAACGATACCCGCGCCTTCACCTGGTCCCATCAGGACACGTGGTCCAGTGATCGGGAATTTCTTCAGGATTGGCTTGGAGTTCTTGTACGCACAATGCTCCGACCACATAACGCTAAATACGCCGATTTCCGTGTAGTTAGGTGTACGGCCAAGAAAACCGCAGATAAGCTCAAACTCATAATCCGATACACCAAATTGTTGATAAATCTTTTGCTCGACGATTTGTTCGGCTGTTGGTTCCTTAGCCGTTAATTGCTGCGCCATGTTGTTCCCTCCATGCATTCAAAATCGATGTAAACATCCGTTTGCCGTCTTCCGAGCCGAGGATTTGATCAACCGCACGCTCTGGGTGAGGCATCATGCCAACGACATTACCCTTTTTGTTGCTGATACCCGCAATGTTCTCAACCGAACCATTCGGGTTCGTGTCGCCTGCGTAGCGGAACACGATTTGGTTGTTTGCTTTAAGCTCAGCAAGTGTTGCATCGTCGCAATAGTAGTTGCCTTCGCCGTGAGCGATTGGAATATCGATAATCTCGCCTTGCGAGTATTGGTTCGTAAACGCTGTGCCGTTGTTCACCACTTCAAGCGGTGTTTGGTGGCAGCGGAATTTAAGGCCTGTGTTGCGGATCAGTGCGCCTGGCAGAAGGTTAGCTTCGGTCAGAATCTGGAATCCGTTGCAGATACCAAGGATGAATTTACCTTGTTCTGCTGCTTTCACAACTTCATTCATTACTGGAGCGAAACTTGCCATCGCGCCGCAGCGCAGGTAGTCGCCGTAGGAGAAGCCGCCTGGCACGAGAATGGCATCGTATGCGGACAGGTCAGTCGCTGTATGCCATACGTAATCAACCTCTTGGCCGATTGTATCTTCTACCGCTTTGTAGCAGTCGATGTCACAGTTGGAGCCGGGAAATACGATTACTGCAAACTTCATCGATTATCCCTCCAATTCAAAACGGTAATCTTCGACAACCGTGTTTGCCAGCAGCTTCTCGCACATTACTTTCACGCGTGCTTCCGCTTCAGCGCGGTCATTCGTGTCAAGTTCAAGCTCCAGGTATTTACCGATGCGAACTTTATCAACTTCTGCAAATCCCATTGTGTGCAGCGAGCCTTGAACGGCTTGACCTTGCGGGTCGAGTACATTTTGTTTGATAGTGACGTAGACTTTGGCTTTCATAAGTGGCCTCCTGAAAATGGTTTTTCCGGTCGATGTGTAAAAGAGTTCGCCAGCTCGTGTCCCTCAGTCACAGTGGTGTCTGTCTACGTCGCTGTTGAAATCGGAAAATTTCATTTAATCTACTTCGTGGATATTTTCCGAATTTCAAAGGCGAGCGCTGTCGCTCTCCGACAGACACCCCTGCTCCTTCAGTCCCGGCTGCCGTTTTCTACAACATCCTCCCGGGTAGTCGTGTAAGCAATTAGGGGGCGTTTTGTGGCGCTTATCGCGCCTTTAACGCCAAGAAAGATCTAATAATTAAGAACAAAACTAAAACCTATAAATGATTACGATCTATACCAATGAACTGCCAGTTAAACGGCTGTAGATGTCTAGGTAACGATTTGTTGTTTCGTTAACAACGGATTCAGGCAGTGGAGCCGGCTTGCTGTCTCTGTCCCAATCGGAATCAAGAAGGTACGTGCGGACCGGTTCTTTATCCATGCTGTCGATCTCGATATCGAAAGCATAGTTGCCCTCTGCCCAGAAACGCGAGGAGTCCGGGGTAAAGATTTCGTCGATCAGAATGACTTTGCCGTCGATCAAGCCGAACTCGAATTTGCAATCAGCAAGGATAATACCATGCTTCGCGCAATATTCACGAGCGAACTCGTACAGCTTGATGCTGCAGTCGCGAAGCTCTTCAGCGAGTTCTGCGCCAACCATCTCTTGCATCCGCTCGAATGGAATGTCTTCATCATGGCCAACATCGTTTTTCGCTGCTGGAGTGAAGATTGGCTTAGGGAATCGCTCGTTCTTGCGCATACCTTCCGGAAGCTCGATTCCGTTAATCGCGGACGTTTGTTGGTATTGTCTCCAACCGCCGCCAGTGATATAGCCGCGCACGACACATTCAATATCAATGCGCTGTGCTTTCTTCGTTACCATGATGCGGTTTCTCAGCAATTCCGGCTCCGTTACGATATCCCCAAGCTTGTCTACATCAGTGTGGATGACATGGTTTGGCTGGATCGAAGCGGTTTGCTCGAACCAGAATGCCGACAGGCGATTCAGTACGTTGCCTTTCTGCGGTACAGCAGGATCAAGAATATAATCGAATGCTGAAATGCGGTCCGTTACAACGATCAGGTAATGCTCGCCGAGATCATAAAGCTCACGTACTTTGCCTTTATACAGCAGCGGAGCTTTGATATAATCCGCTGCTGAGGATAAAGCTTGCGATTGTGCAGTCATTCTTCGAATCCCCTTTGCCTCTTAGTTCAAGCCAAGACGTGTGAAAATCGTATTCACATGCTTCAAATGCCAAGCCGGATTAAATGCATCATCGATTTCTTCAGCAGACAGCAGGCTTGTGATCTCCGGTGTCGATTCGATAATATCGCGGAATTGACGCTGCTCTTCCCATGCTTGCATCGCACGTGGTTGAACGGTGTCGTAGGCTTGCTCACGGCTGAGGCCTTTATCAATCAGCTTTGTCATCACGCGGCCAGAGAACGGAACGCCAAATGTACGCTGCATGTTTTTCTTCATGTTTTCAGGGAATACAGTCAAGTTCTGAATGATGTTGCCAAGACGGTTCAACATGTAGTTCAGAAGCATTGTTGCATCCGGGAGGATAACACGTTCAGCCGAAGAATGGCTGATGTCGCGCTCATGCCACAGCGGTACGTTCTCGTAAGCTGTCAGCATGTGACCACGAATCACGCGGGACAGACCGGAAATATTCTCGCAGCCAATTGGGTTACGTTTGTGCGGCATTGCGGAAGAGCCTTTTTGACCTTTCGCGAATGCTTCTTCCACTTCACGGAATTCACTCTTCTGCAAAGCGCGAATTTCAGTAGCGAATTTATCAAGCGATGTAGCAACAAGTGCCAGTGTCGCCATATATTCAGCGTGACGGTCACGCTGCAGAGTTTGTGTCGAGATTGGAGCTGCGCTGATGCCAAGCTTGTTACAAACGAACTCTTCAACGAAAGGATCGATGTTAGCATAAGTACCAACGGCACCGGAGATTTTACCGAATTGAACGCCATTAGCTGCATGCTCGAAGCGCTCCAGGTTACGTTTCATTTCTTCATGCCACAGAGCCATTTTGAGACCAAATGTTGTTGGCTCAGCATGTACACCATGTGTACGGCCCATCATTGGCGTATCTTTATATTGAACAGCTTTCTCGCGAAGGATCGAGATGAAGCGCTCGATGTCTTTTTTCAAGATGGCATTCGCTTGAAGAAGCAGGTAGCCATTCGCTGTATCTACAACGTCTGTCGAAGTCAGGCCGTAATGCACCCATTTGCGTTCCGGACCAACAGTCTCGGACACGGCACGTGTGAACGCGATAACGTCATGACGGGTTTCTTGTTCGATTTCGTAAATACGGTCGATATTGAAGGTCGCTGCGGCGCGAAGCGCTTCGACATCTTCCTTCGGAATAACGCCAAGCTCAACCCAAGCCTCACAGGAGCAAAGCTCAACTTCAAGCCATGCTTGGAATTTATTCTGCTCTGTCCAAATTGCTCTCATTTCCGGTCTGCTGTAACGCTCTAACATGTACCGTTCACACCTTCCAAATGTTTGTCTCTTCTATCCAATCAAGCGCCTGTTGCACATCGCCTGCAAGCACGTTAACATGGCCCATCTTACGTTTATGAACAGCGTCTTTCTTACCGTACAAATGAACTTTCGGAGCAACATTCAATCGCGATGCCGCCTCATCATGCTTGGTTATCCGCGCTAGCAAAGGCTCAACATGTTGTCCAAGAACATTCACCATTACAACGGGAGTAAGCAGCTGAGTATCACCTAAAGGCAAATTGCATACCGCACGTACATGCTGTTCGAACTGCGAAGTACGGCAGGCTTCCATTGTATAATGCCCGCTGTTATGAGGACGTGGCGCCAGTTCGTTGACGAACAGTTCACCGTCAGCTGTCAGGAACAGCTCAACGGCGATTAAGCCAACAACTCCAAGCCCTTCAGCAATCTTCATCGCCAGCTTTTCCGCTTCCTGTTGTACACTCTCAGCAATTCGAGCAGGAACGATCGACAGGTGCAAAATATTTTCGATATGAATATTTTCTGCTGCGGGGAACGCTTTTATCTCACCTTTCGGACTTCTTGCCGCAATAACGGATAACTCTTTATCAAACTTAATGAATTGCTCCAGCACTAGCTCTACACCGGCACGGCTTAATGTCTCATACGCTTCTTCAATCTCGTCGAAGCTTCTAATCACCCATTGCCCTTTGCCGTCATAGCCGCCCATTGCTGTCTTAAGTACGCATGGAAGGCCAAACTTTTCAGCCGCTGCGCGAAGCTCCTCGCTGCTCCGGATCTCACTGTACGGGGCAACCCGTACGCCTGCCGCTTCAATCGCTCGCTTCTCACGCAGCCGATGCTGCGTTGTATAGAGAAGCTCGCTTCCCTGCGGCACATACGATTCCGACATGAGCATCGCAGCTACATCAGCGTCTACATTCTCGAATTCGTAGGTGATGACATCTGCCCGGCGTGCAAGCTCGCGAGCTGCTTCACGGTCATTGTAAGCAGCGACGATCTGTTCAGCTACTTGTCCGCATGGTGCGTCAGGCGTTGGATCAAGTGCAACGAATCGATAACCCATTGCGCTGCCCGCAAGTGCCATCATTCGGCCAAGCTGTCCGCCGCCAAGGACACCAATCGTACTGCCCGGCAGCAGCGTCCTGTTGCCTGCTTCCATCATCATAATGTCTCACTGCTTTCCAGCACTTCCTGCTTGACCCGCTCACGCCGCGCTTCTACACGGGCTTGTACTTCTGGATCAAAGGCTCCAAGCATTTGAGCAGCCAAAAGGCCAGCGTTTGTACCGCCGGCGTTGCCAATCGCAACTGTTGCAACCGGAATGCCGCCTGGCATTTGGACGATCGACAGGAGCGAATCAAGACCGCTCAGATTGGAGGATTTCACTGGTACACCGATTACCGGCAGAATCGTCTTTGCAGCAACCATACCCGGCAAATGCGCGGCACCACCGGCACCTGCAATGATTACTTTAAGGCCGCGTTCTGCAGCAGTCTCCGCATACTCGAACATTAAATCTGGTGTCCGATGCGCAGAAACAACCTTTTTCTCGTACGGAATTTGCAGTTCTTCTAACACGTCGCAGGCAAGTTTCATTGTATCCCAATCCGACTTGCTGCCCATGATGACGCCTACTTTCGCAGACATGCGTTCAAACCTTCCTTCATATATAAAATGTGTACATCTCGCGAAAACCAACCCGAAAAAATACAAAAATCCCGCGCTGCAACCATATCGCTTATGGATGCTGCCGGGACTCGAGCAAAACGTCAGGGTACTTCATTAACGAAGGATTCACCCTGCGCGTCTATAATGGCAACAATTGTCTTTACTTCAAAACGCCCGCCATCAAAGGAAAACGGAAGCCGTATCACCTTGATTAACACGGTAATGCAAAGACAGCATAAGGCTGCCCTGACTTACAGGCAACCTGTCTATTTGTTCCATCATGCTCGTAGTCCGAAAATATAGGTTTTCGGGTAGATACTTTCGGGCCTTTTTCCCGAGGATATACGAGAACTTTCAACATAATAACGGATCATTCGACGAACGTTCCGCCTTAACCTACTCTAGTTTAATCAATCCCCCTATGTCTGTCAATGAAAAGCGTATAAAATACGAACATTAAAATAATATAGTTCAAATAAAGTTCGTTTTTGCATAATAATGCAACAATTCGGGCTCCCTTTTTCTGCCTTTATCAAATTAATTGGCTTGGTGTTAAGTTTGGGAAGGTTCGGAATAGAGTAATAGAAGAGACATTAACGTATAACTTGAAAAGATCAAGGAACGGGAGGCGAGAGGCGATGCAAATCTATACTGTCAAAACACGTGATACCATACAAAGCCTGGCGCAGCAGTTCAATATAGGACCTGATGCGATATTTGCAGCCAATGGCATGCATGAATCTGAGCCTCTCGTCTCCGGACAGTCGCTTATCATTCCCGTTCAAGCGGCCACCCACCAAGTGATGCCCGGTGAAACCTTATGGTTGATCTCACAAAAATACAGTGTCACCCTGCAAGAGCTGGCCAGAGTGAACCATATCACTAATCCCGCCCTTATTCTTCCCGGCATGATGCTTCGCATTCCGAACCCCCGTAAGATCGCCATTGAGGCCAATGGTTATACTGAACCAGCTGCCATGACAGGAGCTCCTGGATCTTCACCTGCAGCCTCCGCCGCCAGGCATTTGACCTTCCTAAGTCCGTTCAGTCATCAAGTTAGACCTGACGGTTCATTAAGCATGTTGTTTGATAAGCCGATCATTCAAGCCGCCAATCAGAATCGCGCCACCCCCATGATGGTAATCACGAACTTTGACGGCTATTCGTTTAGTCCCAGCCTTGTGCATTTCATTTTATCTAATAAAACGGTAATTGACCGTCTGATCCATAATGTCATCAACACCATGCGAACGAACAGGTATTGGGTGCTTAATGTCGATTTTGCGTTTATCCCCGCTGCTGATCGTGTCTTGTATCATCAATTTTTGGAACAGCTGACCGACACGCTGCATCGGTACGGATATCTGGTGTCCTCTACTCTCCCTCCAGCTGTTGAACCTAATCTTGCGGGTCATCTGTACGAGGGACAGGATTACGCCTTCCATGGACGTCTGCTCGATTTCGTTATTCTAATGACGTATGAATGGGGCTGGTCCGGAGGACCGCCGATGCCCGTTGCCCCGCGCAATGAGGTTGCTAAAGTTGTAGCACATGCCTTATCAGTAATACCTGCGAATAAAATCATGCTGGGTATGCCCTTATACGGCTATGACTGGACTCTCCCTTATGTCCCCGGCCAGGACTGGGCTTTATCCATCAGCTCAAACGATGCTGTTCGAAGGGCGGCAAGATATGGCGCCTCTATCCAATACGATCCGATTGCAGAGTCGCCATACTATAGGTACCTCGATGAGCAAGGACGTGATCATGAGGTTTGGTATGAGGATGCTAGAAGTGTGCAGGCGAAGCTTGATCTCGTCAAATGTTATCACCTGCGCGGAATAAGTGGTTGGGTGCTCGATGTTCCGTTCCCTGTTTTCTGGCAGGTGCTGGAGCAAAATTTCCATGTCCATAAGTGGATTAAATAGGTTAAACACGCGCAAACTGCGCAGATTGCAAAAATAAAGCACACTGCGCATTTAAATGTTCTTTCGATCGCCATTGCTCAGGGGTTCCTTTGAATTAAGTTTTATATGTAGGAACCCCTTCACAAAAGCGAACGCTTCGCTTCTACAGAATCATTTAAATGCTCCGTTTAACCTGGGAGGGGAAACAGAAAGAGGCCGTGCAGGTTTTTGATCCCTGCACGGCCTTCTTGTTAGAGCAGTTATTTTATTTAGATTGACTAGTAGCGATTTGAGCCTCTGCTACGCCGCCTTCTGAAGAGGAGCCTACAACTTTAGCTGGTTCTTCATGTGGTTTTACTTTACGGATGAAGAAGGCCAGAACGAGTGCTACAACAGCGAACCATGTTGCTACAACGAACGAGTGGTTGATACCAACAATCATCGCTTCCTGTGTAATATGACCCATCGCTACCTTGTCGGTAGGATCGACACCTTGCGATATAACCATGCTCTTCGCTTCGGAAGCCGTTTTGTTCGTCATCAGCGTTACCAGGAATGCTGTACCCAGGGCGCCTGCAACGTTACGAAGCGTCTGAGACATCGCCGAACCGTGAGCGTTCAAACGTTGCGGCAATTGGTTCATGCCGGCTGTTTGGATCGGCATCATCAGCATCGACATACCGAACATCCGCAATGTATACATTGTAATCAAAAAGCCATAAGTCGTATGATCCGTCAACTGACTGAATTCATAAGACGAGTACACGGTTATCACAAGACCAGTTACCGCCAGCCAGCGAGCACCGACCTTATCGAAGATCATACCGGTAATCGGAGACATAATCCCCATCAGGATTGCGCCCGGAAGCAGGAGCAGACCAGATTTAAGCGGAGTGAATCCCATGATGTTTTGCAGATAGATCGGCAGCAAAATCATACCCGAGAACATCGCCATCGTAATGATCACGTTAATGACAGTTGTCAGGGAATACATGCCGAACTTGAATACACGAATTTCAAGAATCGGTTTCTTAACAACCAATTGATACCATACAAAGGCAATCAGTGCGACAACCCCAATGCTCAGGCTTGTGTAAACCGTCGGACTATCCCAGCCGTCTGTACCTGCATCACTAAAGCCATACAGCAGACCGCCAAAGCCCAGTGTAGATAAAATAACGGCGAAGATATCCAGCTTGGATTTTGCAGTTTTCGTTACATTCATCATCGAAATTGCGCCATAGATCAAGCCGAATAACGAGATTGGCAATACAATATAGAACAACACACGCCAGTCATAATGCTCTACGACCCAGCCCGACAGTGTTGGTCCAACAGCTGGAGCGAAGATCATTGCGATCCCCATCATACCCATTGCCTTACCACGCTGTTCAATCGGGAAGATGGTCAAGAAGATGATGGACATTAGCGGCATCAGAATACCGGCGCCTGCCGCTTGTATAATACGACCTGTAAGAAGGACTTCAAAGCTTGGCGCCAAGGCGCTGACTATAGTACCTGCCGAAAATAAACTTGTTGCAACGATAAATAATGACCTTGTTGAGAACCGGCTGATCAAATATGCACTAATTGGAATAAGGACCCCGTTAACAAGCAAATAACCGGTTGATAACCATTGTACCGTATTGGCGCTGACTTCAAGGTCAGCCATAATACTTGGAAGCGCAACGTTCAACAACGTCTGGCTAAGCAGCGCAACAAAGGCTGCAATGAGTACCGATGCGACGATCGGGCCTCTTTTAAATGCTGCTACAGCATTACTCATAGGTCTTTCTCTCCTTTTGTAGATGTGTTGCATGCTAAATGCTATTTGTTATCCATATTCGCAAGCAGCTGAGTGAAAATCCTCTTCAGATGCTGAATATCCTCTACTGGCAGTGCATGAAAGAATGAGGAGAATGTTTCTTTCTGCGATTCAAGCAAATCGTCCACCATCGCCTTGCCCTTAGCGGTTAATGCAATGTACACGACTCGCCGATCATCATTGGCACGCTCACGGCTGATCCAGCCTTCAGCGACCAATTTATCGGCTATGCCTGTTATCGCGCCAGAGGTAAGTCCTAATACTTCGGCCATTTCAGATACTTTGCGCGAGCCTGATGTATGAAGGGTAAACAAAACTTTGAACTGCGTATAGTTCATACCGCTCATCGTTTTCCTGCTCCATTCATTGTTCACGTTCTTCAAGAATGTCCGGAACTGACCAAGAAAACCAATTAGTTCTTCATTGGCATTGCTCATTCCCTCTCTCCTTTCCATTCTGACTTGCCATGAATTGAAATAATACGTTAGCATTTAATATTTTAAAACTAAACAAATTATTAATAAAGCATTTACTACTATATATCTCTTTTGTGAATCAGTCAACGGGTTTTTTGGATAGAAAAAAAGACAGCTTTTAGACTGTCTTTTTCTTTAATAGCTTCTCCTTATTTGCTTTGGCTAACAGCAACTTGGCCTTCCACATTTACTTCTGTACCACCAGAAACTTCTTGCGGTGCCTTATTGGTTGTACGAAGTGGGATTTCTCTAATGAACCATACAAGGACAACGGCGATGAACAAAATGGCCGCACCTGTCAAAAACACTGTCGACAGCGAATTGCTAAGCGCATCACGAAGCAAGTCAATCATTTTATCAAATTGCACCTGCAGATCAGCCGTTAAGCCTTCACGAGTCGCTTTAAGAGCTGGTTGATCTGTCAGCATCTGAGGATTTGCAAACTGTGCAAATTTCTCCGCTGTAGCTGGATCAAGCTTCGACATATCTGCGCCTTCGCCAGACTTGGAAAGATCCGTCAGATTATGCTTCAGTGCTGAGGACAGGACGGTACCCATTACTGCGATACCAATTGTACCACCCAAGTTACGGAACAATTGCATGGTTGCTGTTGCTGCACCAAGTTCTGTGTGCGGTACCGCATTTTGAACCGTAAGCGAGAAGACCGGCATACCAAGGCCAAGACCAAGGCCAAAGATGATCATCGCCAGTACCGCCATTGGTACGTTGTTCATAAACGTCATAATCAGCATACCAACAAGCATAATCGGCAAGCCAATGACTGCAAAACGTTTGTACTTCCCTGTTCTCGAGATCAATTGACCACCAATCGCACTCGTAATAACCATACCAATCGACATTGGCATCGTTACATAACCAGCATGTGTTGGCGAGATACCAAGAACACCTTGTACGAAGAAGGACAGGTAGATCAGCGCCCCCATCATACCGAAGTTCATAATAAAGCCAATTACATTGGAGAGAGCTACTGTACCATTACGGAAAATATAAAGCGGAAGCACAGGGTTCTTCGCTTTCCGTTCAATAAGCAGGAAGATAATGAGCGACAAGACGGTTATGCCAAACAAGCCGATAACTTGAACAGAAGCCCATTCGTATTTGGATCCCGCCCATGTAAAAGCAAGCAGCAGTGGTACTAGAGTTGTTGTCAAGAAAATCGAACCCAGGTAGTCGATTGGCTGATGAGCTTTGCGCTCGGTTTTCGGGAATAACGTCAGAATCATAATGAATGCAATAACACCAAGCGGCAGGAAGATCCAGAATACCCAGTGCCAAGCCATATTGTCGATAATCCATCCACCAAGTGTTGGACCAATAACGCTGGAGAAGCCAAATACAGCCGTCATTATACCAGTCCATTTACCCCGTTCACGTGGAGGGAACAAGTCACCTACGGATGTGAAAGCTGTTGCCATAATAATACCGGCACCTACCCCTTGAATACCACGGAAGGTAATGAACTGATACACGTTGTCCGAAAGACCTGACGTAAATGCACCAACGATAAAAAATAAAATACCTGCCAAGATAAATGGCTTACGCCCATATATATCAGACAGCTTGCCGACTAGAATGGTGGCGATGGTGGAAGTCAGCATATAGATTGTGATCGTCCATGTATAAAGATCCATACCGCCTAATTGTGCGATAATGCGCGGCATTGCCGTACTTGTTATCGTTTGGTTAATAGCTGCAAAGAACATTGCGAACATGATAGCAATCATAATCGTCAGTTTTCTTTGTTTTGATAGATGTTCCATGATTTACTCTCTTCTCCTCTAAATCTATTTGTTGTCCATATTCGCAAGCAGCTCGGAGAAAATTCTTCTCAGGTGCTGAATATCTTCTTCCGGCAGTACATTAAAAAGGGAAGAAAAGGTCTCTTTCTGCGATTCAAGAATTTCATCAACCATTTCCTGACCTTTGGACGTTAAGGCAATGTACACCACTCTGCGGTCATTACTGGCCCGTTCCCTGCTAATCCATCCTTCTGCAACAAGCTTATCCGCGATTCCCGTAATTGCACCCGAAGTAAGCCCTAGAATATCTGCAATATCCGATACTTTGTGAGTGCCAGATGTATGAAGGGTGAATAGCAGCTTGAATTGCGTATAGTTCATGCCGCACATCGTATTCTTGCTCCAATCGCTGTTCACGTTTCTAAGAAACGTCCTGAACTGTCCGATAAAACCAATCAATTCTTCGCTTGTATTCGTCATTCCCTCTCTCTCCTTCCCACCCTGACCTCGCCTGTCGTCCAACCTTCAATTTAGTTAGTGCTTAATATTTTAAGAATAAATTAATTAGCAACAAAGTATTTACTACTATATAGCTTTTCATTCAATCAGTCAACGTTTGGATTCGAGAAGTTATTTCCTATTTATTCGAAAACCAAGCGTAAACGGCTTCGCCGTCCTTTGGAGGAAGAGCTTAGTTTCGCGTTGATTCTTATAATTAAAAAAAGCGCCCTTTCGGGCGCTTCAGACTGTCTGTATTTCCTAGGATTCCAGCCAGATTGTTTTTTCTGCTGCCGGTGTACGTTTCACGTCCGGCGGCGTCATATCGGGATAACCCATATAGACCATAGCAACAATCTGCTCATTCTCAGCAAGACCAAATGTGTCCTTCATAAGAGGATGGTACATTGGACCGCCGGAGCGCCAGATTGCACCAAGTCCGTTCGCATGTGCTGCAAGCAGCAGGTTTTGAACTGCTGTATGCGATGCTGCAATCTCCTCGACAAGCGTTGCCCGAGGATCATCCGATGGTGAGCAGACTACCGTAATAACAACAGGTGAACGGTATGCTTTCACCCGTTCCTTGCGCAGTCTTTCCTCCAGATCAGGGCTTTCTCCTGCTTCAAGTGAAGCAAGTGCTACACGTGCATAGCCTTCCCCAAGCTTCGCACGGCCTTCACCTGTCATAACGATAAACTTCCAAGGCTGAGTATTGTGATGGCTTGGCGCCCATGTCGCCGCTTCCAGCACCTTCTCAATCAGATTACGATCAACCGGGTCTTTCTTTACGCGTCCAATCGAACGTCTCGTTCGAATTGCTTCATCGATATGCATAGTTTCTCCTCCAATTAAACGTTATTCAAGTGTAAACTTTCTTATTTTTCGAAATAGCCGGCGTACTCTCCGTACCCTTCCTTCTCCAGGTCCGCTGCGGGAATAAACCGAAGTGAAGCGGAGTTAATGCAATAGCGGAGTCCATTTGGTCCAGGACCGTCATCAAACACATGTCCGAGATGGGAATCGCCTTCTTTGCTCCGCACTTCCGTACGGACCATGAAGTGACTTTTATCAAGTACTTCGTTAATAACCGATTCCTTCACCGGCTTTGTGAAGCTTGGCCAGCCGCAGCCGGAATCATATTTCTCACGGGAGGTAAACAGCGGCTCACCAGAGACGATATCGACATACAGTCCATCTTCCTTATGATCCCAATATTCCCCGGTAAAAGGACGCTCCGTTGCATTATTTTGCGTCACTTCATATTGAATTGGAGTAAGGCGGGAACGAAGATCGCCTTCTTCCTTCTTAATTGTCCAATGCTTATTAATGAAAGCATCTCGGCCAGATCCCTTGCGGTACATTTTATAACGGAATGGGTTCGTCCGATGATAGCCTTGATGATAGTCCTCCGCTGGATAAAACTCTTTCGCCGGCTCAATAATCGTTGCGACTGGCTTGTCGAATCTGCCGCTGGCATTCAGTGCAGCCTTGGACGCTTCCGCCTTCTCGCGTTGCTCTTCATTATAATAGAAGATAGCCGTCCGATAAGACTCTCCGCGGTCATGGAACTGGCCTCCTGCGTCGGTTGGATCAATCTGCCGCCAGTACACATCCAGCAGCTTGTCATAGGAATAGATCGATGGATCAAACGTAATATGAACGACTTCGGCATGGCCGGTTGTTTCCGAGCATACTTCCTCATAAGTAGGATTTTCTGTATGGCCTCCGGAATAACCCGATACAACAGACAAAATACCCGGTGTTTCTTCAAACGGTGATACCATGCACCAGAAGCATCCTCCTGCAAACATGGCTTGTTCTACAGCTGCAGTCATTTTGGCAACCTCCTTCAAGCTTAATCTCTCCTATTATAACGTATCCTTCAATTCCCACAAAATGATTGACACCTTAATTAGCAATCTTTGTTACAATGTAGTGACAGCCGCAACCTATCGGCATCGTTCGTGCGTCCAAAATGTTAGACTAGCTTTACTCTTATTTTTTGCAGTCCGTTCACTTCACTCTTCCTAATAAAAGAATGAGGTGAATGCCCTAATGAGCAATACTGCTTTAGATACAACAAGTGCTTCTTATGAGACGAAGCCGCGCAAAGCTGCCAAGCAGCGCTCCTTCGTTATCTTTGTATGTGTATGGATCGTCCTGATTGCTTCCGGCATAACCGGCGCCAAGCTATACAGCGAACATGTTCAGCAGCAGATTGCTGCCGATGTGGAACGCCAGACGGCAAGCCAAATTGCCGTTATGCAAAAGCAATACGAGGATCGCATCGCAAAACTCGAAACGGATTATAAAGCTGAACTTTCGCAATTGGATTCCAAGGTAGAAGCACTAAACGAGCTGCTTACCTTCTCCAAGGACAATGCTGATGTCAAAACTGACATCAGCAACAAGCTGTACAGCCAATTAAACGAAGTGAAGAAGAAGCTGAACGAACTGCAGAAAAACCTGGATGTGCTCAAATGACCCCATCCATTCGCATGATGAACCGAACGATGCTGCTCGCCTGCACACCATTTATTGCTATGCTTTTATGGCTGATGGTATCGAACATCTCGATTGTGCTTCCGGACAGTAGTTTTCCAAAGGCGAACTCTGAACAGCAGACAGATGCTGATGAGGCCCGTACGAAGTCACTTGCAGCTGGCCTCGATTCGGCTCATCAAACAGCTGTCCAGACAAGCGCCTCCATCAAGAAACAGCTGAAGCTGTACAACCAGACCAATGCCGATATGAAGCAAATCGTTAAGACAGCAACCGCTCAAGCGAGCCGCCCCCTGCTTGTGTACGATAGGATTATAACTAGCCGGCTTGGTTCTCCTTCAGGGACGATTAACTCGGACAAGCTGCGTGCGCAATTATACTACATAAAGGCTGACAACTTTCAAAGCTACGCATTAAAGATTAAATTGAAATCAAGCGATGCGATGAAAATGGTGCTGGGCAAAGATAAAGCAGGCGGCGCAGAGACGACACTTGCTGCTGTCCAGCGTTACGGCGCTGTCGCTGGCGTTAACGCTGGAGGCTTTGCCGATGGCGGGGGAAAACGTTATCCGCTCAGCACAACCATCGTTAACGGCAATTATGTAGATGGCTTCCAGCCAACACGTGCCGACTTGTTTTTCGTTGGCTTGAATGCGAGCAATAAGCTGGTCGGTGGCAAGTTCACTAATCAGCAGCAGCTCGACAGCTTGAATGTAAAGTTTGGCGCTTCATTCGTACCCGTGCTGCTCAAGAATGGCAGCCCTACTACCATTCCATCAAAGTGGCAGACCAGCCCGACGCGAGCACCACGAACCGTTATTGCCAACTATAAAGATGGGCAGCTGCTTATCCTTGTGGCCGATGGCCGCAACGAAGGCGGCAGCTCTGGCGCAACACTCGCTGAGATGCAGCTGTTATTGAAGCGATTCGGCGTAGTTGACGGATATAACCTAGACGGCGGCGGCTCCTCGTCGCTCATCTGGAACGGACGCGTTATTAATAAGCCGTCCGATGGGCAGCTTCGTAAGCTGCCTACGCACTTTTTGTTCTTTAAATAATTAGCCGCAAACAAACAACTCCAGGTTCAAGAAACCTGGAGTTGTTGTTTATCAGCAGCAAATTTGAACAAATCCAGGTTCATCGAAACCTGGATTTGTTTTGTTTGTCGGCATTAATTGTCGGCAAACCCTTGTTCATTTAAGACCTTGCGAGTGCCTTATGCGCCCTGATTCCCACCAATTCTCACCTAATAAGACACCCGTAGGGTCTTAATGCACCATCAAGCATCAACAAAACACCAGTTATCCTGTCATGTAAAGCAAATAAGACCCTGAGAAGGTCTTATCATAACTAACTCTACATAAATTACACGGGATAAGACCCTCTCAGGGTCTTATCTCCATAGCCCTGCCGATGGCCAGAAGCATTAGCATGAAAAGCATAATGTACTAAGTTGATGTTGTATTTTGTACAGTAGAAGTTAGGTGGAAGGAGTAAGAGAGGTGCATATGTTGTATTTCGTACAGTAGAATTCACTCAAATACGAGGTCCATGCTTCTAATAGGAAGATTACGTTGGATAGAATCCAATTTAATCTGTGCCTTATACGCTAGGCACTCTTGTTGATTGGATAGAATACAGGATAAGAGAGAATTAGCCAGCCGTTAGAAGCTACAAAAACCGCAACAAAAAAGCAGCGCCGGTCCAGCGCTGCTTTTTGTTTCTTCTATTATAATTATTCCGTTCCCATGATGACGTAGCGGCCGATAATTAGAATCGCCAGTATCCACATGAGCCAGTGAACTTTATACTTGCCTTTATTCGCTGCGTTAGCAACTGTCGCCAGAACAACATACGTTACGATACCAAACGAGATACCGTTAGCGATGCTGTACGTGAACGGCATAAGCGCCAGCGTCAGGAACGAAGGAATCGCATATACCATGTCGGAGAAGTCGATTTCTTTGACCGATTGAAGCATCAGTACACCAACGATAATCAGTGCTGCGTTAGTTGCTGCTGCAGGAACCAGTGCAACGACTGGCGATAAGAAGATCGAGAGCAAGAAGCAGATACCTGTTGTTACCGAAGTCAGACCTGTACGTCCGCCTTGCGCAACACCAGCGGAGCTTTCTACGAAAGCTGTTACTGTACTTGTACCAAGCAATGCACCGCCGCTTACCGCGAAGGCATCAACGAACATCGCTTTACCGATACGTTTTTTGCCCTCTTCAGGGTTTTTCATAAGACCGGCACGGTTAGCTGTACCAACCAGCGTACCGAATGTATCAAACAATTCAACGAACGTGAAGGTCAATACGACTGTGATGATCCCAACTTCAAACACGCCTGGGAAGTCAAAGTGGCCAATGTTCATTGTAGTGAAGTCTGGTGCCCAATTTTGATCTGTGAAAGTCTTCTTGACGTCAACTTGACCAAGGATGATCGAAAGAACAGTTGTACCAAGGATACCCCAGAGGATCGCGCCCGGTACACGCATAACCATCAGAATACCGATAATGAGCAGTGCAACCACTGTCATTACTACCGTTTCATTCGAGAAGCTGCCGATATGGATGACTGTCTCCGAACCGGAAACATCCGTATAAGCACCTGCTTTAATATCGCCAAAGGCTGTTACAGCAACCGTCATCAGACCGCTGCCTTTCAAGCCAACAATTGTAATAAACAAACCGATACCAACCGTAATTGCATGCTTCAAGCTGTCTGGAACAGCAGTAATCAGCATTTGACGAATTTGCGTCAGTGTCAGGATGATAAAGATAATACCCGAGATAAATACCGCTGTCAGACCCATTGCTACCGAGATTGGTTTATCCGTAGCCTGCGAAGCAATAACCGTCGAAGCGAAATATGCATTAAGACCCATACCAGGTGCCAGGGCAACCGGGAAGTTCACGAACAAGCCCATAGCAATTGTGAAAATACCTGCTGCAATCGCTGTTGCAAGGAATACTGCCGTCCAGTCAAGACCAGTTGGCGTCAGAATGATCGGGTTGACGGCTAGTATGTAAGCCATCGTCATAAACGTAGTTAGACCCGCCATAATTTCCGTTCTGAAGTTTGTACCATGTTCCTTAAACTTAAAGAAACGTTCCATTTTCCCATTAACCCCCCAAAAATGTGTACAAGCCAAGGTGAAACGGCTTCATGCAGCGCGTTTCAATCCGAAGAATTCTAGAGCTCTATCTTATTAAGATATAAGCCTTAGAATTGCAACAAAGCCTAGGAAAAGATGCGTATTCACGCATTTATCTCCTAGGCTCTGCAAAAAGGGGAAAAGTATACCGCGGACCGTGTCAATGTCATTAAGTTAAAATCATAGCTTAATGACATTGCGCGGCACTTTTCCACTCCTTTCGTAGCCTGATCATTTACGGTGATCTAGTAGAGACTCTCAAGCCAATTCTTGAGATTATACGAAAAGTTTATTATGTTGTTAGTTGTTGTTATCCGTAAATTAATATAATAAGTAACTTGCTCCTTGTCAACGATAATTTACGAACGTTCGTCTTTATTCACAAAGTTATCATTCGTCTTTTTCCGAAAAATTGGTAGTCCTTTGGTCCTGGTTTTGGAAGTTAGTTACATCTATATTCGATTAATGGATGATACAAAAAGAGCAGAAAAAGATGAAAAGCCGCAATCCTATTGGATTACGGCTTTTTGCAGCGGTATCTTCTACAGCTGTAATACGATTACTTAACCTTTAAAGAAGTGAGGCAAATACTTTTCGTTAGCTTCCAGCATTTCACCAAGTAAAGTTTTCGCAACAGAGACGCTAGGCACAAGCGGATGATGCACCATCGCCTGCAGGGCGATGCCCCGGTCGCCGGTAACAGCAGCTTCGATCGTCAGTGACTCATACGTTTTTACCGCGTGGAGCAGCCCTTTGATATGCTCTGGAACACGCTGCAGCGGAAGAGGCACCGGACCTTGCGTCGTTACGACACAGTTGACCTCGATGCTTGCATCTTCCGGCAGGAAGTCGATGATCCCGCCATTTCGCACGTTGAGCGTCTGGATGTCTCTTCGATCTGTGTAGAGAGAATGCATCAGATTAAGTGCCGCCTCGGAATAAAAGGCTCCGCCACGCTTTTCCAGCTGCTTGGGCTTCTCTTTCAGATTAACATCCTTATAGAGCTCGAACAGCTCCTCCTCTACCCTGCTTACGACATCAGCACGAGTACCATCCTTCTCAAGCGACTCTTTCATTTCGGCGAACATCGTATCCTTCATGTAGAAATACCGCAAATAGTAGGTCGGAAGGGCACCTAGCGAACGGAGGAAATCCGCATCCCAATCGAAGGCTGTGACATTCGTTGCCGAGTAATCCTTACCGCCGCCGATCATCTCCTGCAGCTTGTCTTCCCCGTTCACATAAGCTGCCGTAATCCAGTGGAGGTGATTGATGCCAACGAACTCCGGAAGAACTTCACGTTCGGTAACTCCGTATTGCTTCGCGAGAAACTTCTGGAAGTTAATCGGCGAATTACATAGACCAACCGTCTTCACCTTGCTGTGCTTCAGCACCGCTTCCGTCACAATACCCGCTGGATTCGTGAAGTTCAGCATCCAGGCATTGGGTGCAAGCTCCTCAATATCTCGGCATATATCCAGAATAACCGGAACCGTACGAAGCGCCTTCAGCATACCGCCCGGACCCGTCGTCTCTTGCCCGATCACACCATGCTTGATCGGAATATGTTCGTCACGGCGTCTTGCTTCAAGGAGTCCTACCCGCATCTGCGTTGTAACAAAGTTGGCTCCTGCAATGGCTTCACGCCGGTTAAATGTAAGATGAACATCGATTGGTAATCCAGCCTGTTCGACCATTCTTTTCGCTAATTGTCCCACAATCTCAAGCTTATGACGGCCTTCCTCAATATCAACGAGCCACAGCTCGCGAATAGGCATCTCGTTATATCGTTTAATGAATCCTTCGACCAGCTCTGGTGTATAGGAGGAGCCTCCGCCGATGACTGCGACCTTTAGACCTTGCTTTATAATTGATGACATCTGCCTCATGCCTCCTAAAAAGAATGATCACCCAGACAGTCATTAAGACAGTCCATGATGATTCTTACTTCGTAAGCGTTAACTTTAAAGAATGATCACCCAGACAGTCATTAAGACAGTCCATGATGATTCTTACTTCGTAAGCGTTAACTTTAAAGAATATTAAAAGGTTATCCGGCGTAATGCCGCATCCGTATCTTCTGAAATCTTGATTCCACAGCTGTCCATGGCACTCATGACTGCACCGATGACTGGATCGACGGTCAGCTTCACGATCTTGGCATGTGGTGCCGTACCAGCAACTGCTGCCCTAATCGCATTGATCATATGTGGTGAGCTGCCTTTCGCAAGTACACTTCCCGTCAGCACGATATCAAAGCTGTCCTGCTCCATGCCGAGCCTCCGGATCAAGGCATTCACGGCATTCCCATGCTCATCCCCTGCTTCCTCCAGCAGCCTTATCGCAACGTCATCACCAAGTAGTGCAGCTTTGAACATCGTTTTGGAGAGAGACTCTAACGGCTTTATACCATTAACCAATGCATCATCATACATCTCCTGAACGGATGAATACCCCATTTGCTCGGGCACAAGCTCGGTTAGAATGGATGGCTGCTCCCTTCCTTCCCAGCTTCGGATCGCACTTCGAAAAGCATGGATCGCCAGATCCGTACCAGACCCTTGACCGTCTCCGAATAGATAGCCAAATCCGCCATACTGCAGCTCTTCTCCCTTGGCGTTACGAGCCGCACTGTTAAAGCCCGTACCGCTAATTATCACAGCACCATAAGATTGATGAGTACCCGCACGCATACCAATCATCGTGTCGCAGGCAATATCATGACGAGGAAAATCAAGCGATGCGATCATCGGGCGGAGAATCGCATAATCTGGTTCCCGATCCGCACCTGCAAGGCCGAAGTAGGCAAAATCAATTTCGTCTTTTGACGCTCCAGCCTGTTGAAGTGCCTCAGAGCAAGCCCGGTCAATCTCGATCCGCGCTGCTTCGAAAGCCGTCTGATGATTGCCATTGCCGCCGTTTCCTCTGCCGAGCACTCGGCCATTCTCATCCGTAAGCAAAGCATGTGTCTTGCTTCCCCCGGCATCTATTCCAAGAAACAACATAATAGCCACGCTCCTGATGACATAGTCTTCTTATATCTATTAAGAGCATAAAAGAAAAAACACCGTTCCTCTACTGAGAAAGAACGATGTTCTGATACTATCTTACTGTTTTTAGTTAGTGATGTGGTCTGAGCTCGGAAGGCATTTTGCCGATATGCTGCTTGAACAGCCGGTTAAAGTTCGATAAATTACGGAATCCGCATTCCTCCGCTACCTCGATAATTTTCTTGTCTGTAGTTTCCAGCAGATTAACTGCGACCGATAAACGAAGCTGGATTAAATAATCCATCGGCGAAGTACCTACGGTCTGTACGAACAAGGCGCTAAATCGCGAGGGGCTGAGGTGAGCGGATGCTGCAAGCTCTTTTAAGGTCCAAGGATAAGCGATGTCCGCTTCGATCTGATTCAAGACCTCGCGGATGGTCTCCATCCCCCGGACATGAGAAGAACGGCGGTCCTTTTCCTTGGCAAAATACCGGTTCACGAAAGCCATGAACTGCACAAGCTGTGATCGTACGATCGCTTCATAATGAGGCTCCCGGCGCGAAAACTCGCTTCGCATCTCCTCAATCGATCCGCCAAGGCGGGTAAGCATCGGATGTCCACGGTCCAGCAGGTTATCGAAGCGCATGCCAATCTCACGAAACGGGATAAGGAGCTCCGTATCATAACGCTGCTCCAGCGCAAAATACGCAGGGTCAAACATGATCACGGTCATGATCAGCTCTTCGTTCTCAAAAGCACGATGCAGATCATTAGAGTTGATGAGGATAATATCGCCCTCCTGGAAATCGTACCGCATACCATTAATCAGATAATAGCCGCTTCCCCGGCTGATATAGTTAATCTCAAGAGTCGTATGCCAGTGCAGCCGCTGGAACTGCGGACTCACACCTTCCGTCTGAGAAATGACAATGGGGAATGTTGGCGGGAGAGCGATAAGATCTCGCGTCACGGGAGCGGTTGGGTTCACGGGCATACCTCCTGGATAGTAATTGTAGTTGGTTGTAGTATAGCACTGGCGTCTAATGGGGCGATAGAGCTGAGGGTTGATATCGATTCCAAAGATTTACCTCCCATTAACAAATCTACTGCCTATCCTAACATCCCCCTGATAATGGGCTTGTACACTCATAGTGCCCCTACTTCATCTTTGGGCAACACATTCATAGACTGGTGGTGCATGACATTTTGAAGTTTAACAAGCAAGCTCGAATTATATTCCCGGCGGTTCTCTCGGCTAGTATCCTATCATCGGGGCTCGCCATTCCACTTCCTAAAGCAGCGGCTGCCGCCGATAACAGCGCCTCACAAGGCCAATGGCTGACCGGCGAGTTCCACGCTCATACGTTTGAATCCGACGATGCTCAAAGCTCCCTTGAATCGGTACTCGACCATGGCCTGACGACTTACGGCCTCGATTTCATTATGCTGGCCGATCATTTACGCTCCTCTGGACGAGACGACACGGGCGCACCAATTGCCGGCGGGGCAATTCCGCTATCGAAGGGACTGCTTAATTACCAGGTTCCGAAGACGAAGGCACTTCAAGAGGCAGGTAAATATGCCGGCAAGACGATTTTCTCCGGCTTCGAATGGGATATCCCGTCCCATGAGCATGGCTCCGTTGGCATCCTGACGGATGAGCCCGGCTCCGACGCAGCACTCAAGGCAGCTAACCAATTCGAATATCTGTTCACGAACCGTGATGCGACTTGGTTCAATCCAGCTGATGTTTTGCAGTGGGAAGCGTCCGACGACAGGGCTTACTCCACGCACGCGGACAGCTTGACCGCGATCAACTGGTTAAAGCGGAACTACCCGGAATCAAGCTATATGATCGTCAATCACCCTTCCCGTGGTGTTGGCAAATACAAAATTTCGGACTTCCGCGATTTCAACAATGCTGCCCCTGATATCGCGTTTGGCTTTGAGGGGATGCTTGGCAACCAAATGGAGCCGGACCGCGGCGGGTACAACTCGGCGTATGATCCTGCTAACCCAACGGCCAATGACAATTATAAGAACCGCTCGTATGGCGGTGTCGATTACATGGTCGCAAAAGTCGGCGGCGTTTGGGACTCTCTGCTTGGCGAAGGCCGTAAGTTCTGGAATTTCGCTAACTCCGACTACCATTTCAAAACAATTGACACCAACTCAAGCGGCTACTGGCCGGGTGAATACGCTAAAAACTATATTTGGAGCGAAGGAAAATCCGTGCAGGATATTCTGGACGGTATGCGATCGGGCAAAACGTTCTCTGTCTTTGGCGATTTGATCAACGCTCTGGACTTCAACATCGCAGACGGCGGCACGGACGCCGAAATGGGCGAAAGCCTGCAGGCGACAGAAGGCGATAAGCTTACGCTTACCATCAAATTCAAAAGCCCAGAGACCAATAACTATGAGAATCCAATCAATAGCGGCCAATCCGGCAACATGAAACCCACTGTCGATCATATCGACCTAATTGCGGGCGATGTGACAGGACTAGCGGAAAAAGGAACGCCGGCCTACGATAAGGATACAAATGATTCCACTCGCGTCGTTGCTACGTTCACGAGCGAAGATTGGACAACGGATGAGAACGGCTATAACGTCATTACATTTGACCTGCCGAAGGCAAGCAAAGATCAGTATTTCCGCCTGAGAGGTACGAATCTCGGTATGAACGTACCGGGTGAGACGCAGGACGGCAACCCGCTGATCGATCCAAAAACAACAACAGCAGATGCCACTACACGTTTCAACGAGATTAACGACCGCAACTACAAGGACCTGTGGTTCTACTCGAATCCAATCTTTGTGGATACGGCTGCATACACCGACGAGCAAGCAGTTAAGGATACGCTCGACAAGCTGACCCTTGGCAATGTTGACGCGATTACTGAGAATATCACTCTTCCTTCTGAAGGAGAGCACGGTGCGGCAATCGCCTGGGAAGAAACAGTCGACTCATCAAACGCCGTTACAATCGAGAATGGCATCGCCAAAGTAAACCGCCCAAGCGCGGGACAAGCTAACGCTTCCGTTACGCTCAAAGCAACTGCAACGCGCGGCGAATTATCGGATTCCAAAACCTTTGTGTTGACGATTAAGGCGCAGACTTCAACTTCGACTCCGGGCGGCGGAAACACATATCCACCGGACAATTCGCCAGCAACATCCGTATCCGTTAACATTGATCCGACAAAAGGCGCAGAGGGCAGCTTGAAAGACGTTATCTCCTTCAAGATACCGGCAGGGGCCGTATCTTCGAACGGAACAATCGGCGCGCAGGTTCTCTCTTCAGGACAACAGCCTCCGCTTGGCAATCTGCAGGCGCTGAGCCCAATCGTCGAGATGACCAGCAATGCGGGCACGACGTTTGGCAAGCCAGTTGAACTGACATTTAACTACGCAATGAAATCGACTGCACCAAACAGCCACCCTGCCGTGTACTACTACAACGAAAAGTTGAAGAAATGGATCTTCCTCGGAGGTAAAGCAAACGGAACGACCATTGCCGTCGACGTTAAGCATTTCACGAAATTCGGCGTGTTTGGCTACGTCCCTCAAACCTTCTCAGACCTGACCACATCGTGGGCAAAACCTTATGCCGACCGCTTAATCGGCATGGGAGTGATCTCCGGTTATGAAGATGGAAAGTTCCGTCCGGACCAGTCGGTCACCCGCGCCGAATGGGTAAAGCTGCTAGCTGATTCGCTTGGGTTGCCGACAGCATTCGGAGCAACCAGCTTCTCCGATGACAACCTTATCCCAGCATGGGCGAAAGCACACGTGAAAGCAGCCACCGATGCTGGCTATGTGACAGGCTTTGATACCAAAAACGGCTCTGTCTTCAACGCTTCGCAGCAGATCACTCGCGCCGAAATCGCGGTAATGGCCGCGCGTGTTCTGAAGGCTGCTGGTATCACTCCGCCTGGCGCCGGCAAGACATTCACCGATGCGTCGTCTATCCCGGCTTGGGCACTTGATGCCGTAAGCCAAACGACAGCTGCGGGTATCGTGAGCGGTTATCTGGACGGCACATTCCGACCCGATGACACTCTGACACGCGCTGAAGCGGTGAAAGTCGCTTATACCTTGCTTGATGCCTTAAATATCTAATAAAAAAATCCCTTCCGGCTGCTATATCACAGCTCGAAGGGATTTTTTTGTCGTTAGGAATGATTTCTACCGTATTTACGGGTTCGGTCGTCTTCGATGACGCCTTGCCAGTTCATGCCGAAGCCAAAATCATACTTATGCTGCTGAGAGTCGATATGGCACACCATGTCATGAGGCACGTCTTCGAGCTGCTCTTCAACCGTTCTCATATTTGCCGGCAACTGCAGCGGCAGCAAGCCGGACGGCTCCGTTTGACCGGAGAGCAGCTCCAGCATCGCCTTGTCGCTGGAACCAAAGTGAACAAGAATCGCATCAGCGCAAGGCTCGAACTCTTCCATCACAGTTGGATTGATAAGGAACAACGTGACGATAACCGGCTTTCCTCCCATTAATTGCTTCGTTTCGAGAACAAGATCCAAATCAGATTCGTTATGCGTCGTTACGGTCTTGCCTTTATACGAACGGTTTAACACATCATGTTCTCTAGCATCACCTGCGATACTTGTCTCGCGGGCATGATCAGCCGTATAAGGTCTGTATTGCAAGCTGATCGGCACGTAACCATTGCCTCCGGCAGCCGCATCCTCTTGACTATACCCCAATCCTGCTTTCGCGCCGCGAATCGCCACGATTGCGAAATCCGCATCGCTTGGATCATCGACAATTTCAAAGTGTTCGGCAGCGATCTCAAGATCTATTGGAGACTCATTGCGTTCGGGGATGGTAAACCCAACAAAATGCTTTTCCGGAGCCGAATATCTGCTGGGGATATACACGCGGCTGCGAGGCTTAAGTGGCAGTACCTGATCTTTATTTTTCACTAACACGACCGATTTGAGCTGCGCTTCGTGGCCTGCGTTAACGAAAGGCTCGCTGGCAACAAGCTTCTCGCTTTGCTCCGCATCGAGGTAGGGATTCTCGAACAGGCCTACCCGGAAAATATTCTTCAGCAGGCGGACCGCCGACTTCTCGAAACGTTCACGCATATAGGCCTCTCCGTGCTCATCAGCGCCCATCCGGTAGGCTTCCAGCACAGGCAGTGAATCATTATTGCCGCCGAACTGATCAACCCCGGCCATAAGAAGCTTGTAATGACGTTCAGCGACGGAAAGTCCTTCTACTCCCCATGACTTTCCGCCAAACATGGATTCGATGGCGACTCCCTCGTCTGCCGTAATGTTCCAGTCGGTGCATACAACGCCGTCATACCCATATTTCTCGCGAAGTAGGTCGGTAATAAGATACTTATTGTACGAATTCCCTACATTCTCTCCATTTATGTTATCCCGTCCATGAGAGATCGTATAATAAGGCATAACCGCGGAAGCTTGGCCGGTCTTGCCCTCCAGCTTAAAAGCTCCGTTTACGAATGGCTCGAGATGCTCCTCGAAGTTATTGCCAGGGTAAACAGCATATTTGCCAAATCCGAAATGCGCGTCCCTTCCGCCTTCTCCCGAACCGCCGCCCGGCCAATGCTTCACCATGGCGTTGACGCTGCCCGGTCCCCAGCCGTCTGCCGATCCGGCTTCCGATGTCTGGAACCCGTCCACGTACGCCCTGGCCATATCCGTCGACAGAAGAGGATCCTCGCCAAACGTACCGCTAAACCGGAACCAGCGCGGATCCGTTGCGATGTCGATTTGCGGAGACAATGCCGTGGTGATGCCAAGCGCACGATACTCCCGAGCTGCGACTTCCCCGAACTGCCTGACGATGCTGGAGTCAAACGTTGCTGCGAGTCCAAGCGTCTCCGGCCACTTCGAAATGCGACTTCCCGCTCCTCCGGTAAATTCCGCGCCGATATCAATACCGTGACGAGGATCCGAGCTTATGTTCACCGGGATACCCAAGCTTTCGGCTTCCGCAAACGCCTGCATCTGGTTACTCCACAGCGCTCCGTCTTTATTGCTGCTGAGCGCCATGACCAGAACATGCCGTACGTAATCCAGTCCGAGGAATGTTGCCTGCTGGTCGCTTAGTGTCCAAGCCTTCACCCCAGCTTCCTCGTACGGCTTGCCGCCGTAGGATCCTGTGAAAAACCCGCCGCTTGGAGAGGGCACGTTCTGATGGCTGCTGTACAGCATAAGTCCGGCAATCTGCTCAATCGTCATCCGGGAGGCGAGATCCCGTGCCCGCTCATCTGCAGGCAGCCTCCAATCCTCGTAAGGATGCAATTGTCCGTCCTTGCTTAAATCCTTGAATTTAAGACCGTCCTGTTCAATAATGCTAATGCCGGATGCCGGGCAATACCCCAGCGTTGGACCGCCTTCATTGGTTACATATTGTATATTCGCCTGTTCAAGCGTTGCAGCAATCGGATTCTTCATTCGATGGACCTCCTAGCCGTTTGATGCAGCCCATGCATCCAGCTGCTTTTGCTTTTCTGCGATAATTTTATCGATACCCGCTGCTTTTAACTGATCAATAAATTTAGGCAGTTGAGTCTCCGGATCAACCGTCCCCGTCTCAAGGGCGACCTTATATTGATTCGTAACGTTGGTTACGGCAGCGATTTCCGATTTCACGGCATCCGCATTAAAGATAAAGCCCATTGCTTTTGATTTCGTCGCGTTCTTGTTGAATGCCATTAACTCGTTCCACAGATCCGGACTATCTCCATTCCAGATGTAAGAAAGTGACTGATTGCCAAACATCCAGCCCAGTTGAAGATTATAGCCGGAGTTGGTAGCATCGACGCCTTGAGGGAAATCGATCACGTTCTCCGATACTTTCGTGTAATGTTTTCCTTCAATCCCGTAGTCAAACAGATTAATCAGGTCCTTGTCCGTATACATCAGATTAAGCAGCATCATAGCCCGCGAAGGATCTGCGGAGTTTCTTGCTACGCTCCACATAATGGAGGTGATATCACTCGTAGTTGAAATCGCCGGTTTGAAGTGGACCGATACCATCTCTTTCGCTGTATTTCTGGACTCCTGCGTTTCAATGCCTGGCTTCATATGGGAAATCCAAGAGAAGGCTTTGCCCGCTTTCACCATGTTGTATTGCGTTTCCGTGCTTGTCGCAGCATCCTTCGCAATGTAGCCGGCCAAATACCATCTTCTTACCGTTTCCAGCATTTCTTTGTATTCCGGTGCCTCATACATGTCAACGAGTTTCAAGTTATTGTCATTGCCGGGAAGGACACCGAACCCGTCGCTTAACGTATCAAACGCGCTTCGCACGAAGATGTCGATAATCGAATTGCCATACTTCACAGTCGGAACGATGTCCGGCTCATTGTCCTTGATGGTTTTGAATATCGCATCCAAATCATCAAGAGATTTGATAGATGTCGTATCGATGTTATATTTGTCTACCAAATCCTTGCGCATCGTAATACCGAAATCCGCTGCCAAATCCCTGATGCTCGGAACCGCATAAATTTCCCCTTCGATTTTCGTTGCGTTAATAAATCCGGGATCAAGGTTGTCCAGCGCTTCCTTGACACCATGGCCTTCATTCTCCAAATAATCGTTAAGCTCCAGGAACTGGCCTTTCGCTACATCCTGGCTGTAGGTTCCGAGCCCGCTCAGAATCAAGTCGACTTGCTCTTTGCCCGACATCATCAACGTTCTTTGCTGCGTCCAGGCACCCCATCCGATGGGAACCAGCTTAACCGTTGCATTGATTTTCTCTTTCGTAATCTTGTTGATCTCATCGGAGACAAGCTGCAAGTCCTTCGGCTCTCCGGCAGCCGGAAAGACCATCACGAGCTTCACCGGCTTAAGCGTCTGGCTTCCAGAATTATCGGAGCTGCTTGCTTCCTTGCCTGAACCGCTGTTAGCAGTGCCGCTGTTTCCGCCATTTCCGCCGTTGTTCCCTCCGCTGCATGCACTAAGTGCCGTAATGGATAATGTCAGCGCTAAAGCCAAATTTACGGAACGCATCTTTTTCATCCCAATGACCTCCCAATACTATTTATCTGTAAGCGATTACATGACTTAGGATAACGGAAACCGATTACCGGGGCTTTCACATTTCCGCACTGCTGCTTTCCATTTTCCGTCGAGCCATTATCCTTTTACTGCCCCAACCGTCAGGCCTTTCGCAAAATACTTCTGGAAGAACGGATAAGCAATGAGCAGCGGAATGACTCCGATAACCGCCATAGCCATCCGCATCGAGGCGAGTGGTATTCTAGCCGACAGACTGCTAGCCTGATTGCCTGATTGCGTTGAAGACTGCAGGTATTGAATATCCAGCAAAATCCGGTTAAGCAGATTCTGCAAGCTGTAATACTTGCTGTCCGTTAGATAAATGAGGCCGTTAAACCAATCGTTCCAGTACAGAATGACATAGAAGAGGCCTACCGTAGCCAGCACCGGAGTCGAAAGCGGCAGTACAATCCGGTAGAAGATTTTCCATTCCTTCGCCCCGTCGATATAGGCGGATTCAATAATCGCCGTTGGGATGGAGGTCGCAAAGAAGGTTCGCATCAGAATAATGAAAAATCCGTTCATCAACAAACCGGGGATAATCAGGGCAAGAAGCGTGTTTTTAAAATCAAAATAGTTCGTGTACAGCAGGTACGAAGGCACAAGCCCACCGTTAAACAACATGGTGAAAAATACATAGAATGCGAGAGAATTGCGGAAAGGCATCTCTATTCGCGAGAGCGGATACGCTACCATGGCGGTAAGCGACAAGCCGGCTGCCGTGCCAATGACCGTTGTAAGGATTGTAATACCATAAGCTCTAGCAATCTCCGAAGACGTATTCCATAAATATTGATAGGCCGAAAAGCTGATTTTGTCCGGGAAAAAAGCATAGCCGCTTCGGACAAGCTCCATGTCGTCGGTCAAGGAAGAAGAAAACAGCAGCCAGATCGGCATGAGGCAGAACAGAGTAAATATAATCATGACAAGGTTGAGGAGCCATTGATAAACTTTACCGGATGATTGCATGTATAACCTTCCCCTTTCTAGAACAAAGCGTTGTCCTTGTTGAATTTGCGTACGATGGCATTAGAAACGATGACAAGTATAAAGCCGACCAATGCCTGATAGAGACCGGCAGCCGAGGACATCCCAATATCTCCAAGGTTAATCAAGGCGCGGTAAACATACGTATCGATCGTATTGGTTACCGGCATAAGCGAGCCCGTATTAAGTGGTACCTGATAGAACAAGCCGAAGTCGGAGTAGAAGATCCGGCCAATGGCGAGCAGCGTCATGATGGTAATGACCGGCAACACGAGCGGGAAGGTAATTCTCACCACTTGCTGCCATCTGCCAGCCCCGTCAATCGTAGCTGCTTCGTAATATTCCTGGTCAATGCCGATGATCGCCGCCAAGTAGATAATGCACAAATTGCCGACGCCTTTCCATACGTTAACGATCGTTAGAATCCAAGGCCAATACTTCGTCTCGGAGTACCAGGAGATCGGGTCCATCCCCAGCATCGGAAGCAGGGTTTTGTTCATAAAGCCATTCTCGACATCCAGAAAGCCAAGCACCAAGTAGCCGACAATAACCATGGAGATCAAATACGGCAGCAAGATAAGCGTCTGATACGTTCTCGATAAAAAACGCTTGCGAATCTCATTAAGCATAATGGCGAGAGCAAATGCGATAGTTGTGTTCAGCACGATAAACAGGATGTTATAAAGCAGCGTATTTCTTGTAATGACATACGCATCCTGCGTCTTGAACAGATATTCGAAGTTTTTAAATCCGATCCAATCGCTTCCCATGATTCCTTTTGCAAAGTTAATGTCTTTGAAGGCGATCACGATGCCAAACATCGGTAAATAATTGTTAATGAACAGATACAGCAGACCTGGCAGCGCCATTAGAATGAGAGCCCGGTATTTCATTACCTTCTTCAGCTTCACAGCAATAGCCGAACGCTTCTTCGTCCGCATCGAGACCTGCTCCATGGCAGCAACTGACGTCTTGGTATTGGCATTCACGGACTTGACCACCTCTTTTTAGGATGACTTGTTCTTCATAGCTTCATAGTAGCTTAATGAACGTTGCCCAGGCTTCCAAGAATCCGTCATCCTGTTTTTGAGTTTCCGACATGAGACAAGTCTAAAGGCAGGCCTTTATCGCCGGCTGCTCAGCCTTCCGATACTCCTGGGGCGTCATCGATACTTCCTTCTTGAACAGCGTGGAGAAATAAGAAAAGTTGCAAAAGCCAACCGCAAGAGCTACGTTGCTGATTGTTGTATCCGTTTTGGCCAGCAGCTCCTTTGCAAGCTTGATTCGCTGCGTCAAAATATAATCGGATACGGATAAACCCGTCTCTTTCTTAAACAGCTTCACGATATAATCCGGGCTTAGCCCGACATAATCGGCAATATATTGCCTCGATAACTCCTGATCGAGATTTAGAGCAATATACCGCTTAATCTTCTCAATAATCGTCTCGCTCGCATCAACCTTGTACATCTGAACAAGAGCTGCCTCAAGCATCCCCTTCACCCAATGCTGTAAATCGTTCACGCTGCGGGTAGCGGTGAGCGCACGTGCAGGCGTCAAATCTTCCGAGAAGATTTCATCTGCACGCATGCCATGCTGCTGCAGCGCATAAAGCATCATCTGCAGAAAGTTTTGATAGAATCGCTGAAGTCCCTTTACGCCTAGGTTATCGATCTGCTTCCAAGCATCAAGATAATGCTGCGCCTCATCGATGACCTGTTTCATATTCCCTTGCTTAATAAGCTCCGACCAAACGGGGATGGGAGGCAAAGGAATCTGGCATTCGTCCTTCAATTGCCCGTCATACCATATAACGCGGTCTACGATATTGACCTGGCTTTTCTTAAAAGTCATCAATTGCTCGGCCATACTCCGCACTTCATGTGCCGGTACAGGTTTGCCAAAATAACAGGACAGATGGCAGCCCAAATATTGATTGCAGCCTTTAATAAAATCGATGCAGCGGCTCTGAATTTCCTTCCGGAAGTGATCATTGTCCTCCGCCTTCTCACGCGGGAAAACAATCATGAAATACTCCGGACTGATCCGGACAATTTTAGCATGAGGAGAGCGCAGCACAACAATCTCCTCCATGGCGTTGCGAAGCGCATATTCCATCAGCTGCGCATCACGGACAGATAACGGCTTCTCCCAATGCGAGATCGGAATAATGACAGGCAGAAATGCCATTGATTCGGTATAAGGCAGCTTTTGCTTTTGGATAACCTCCATCATTCTATTCCAGCTCGAGGGAATCGCCTGATTCAGCACATCCTGCCAGAACCGCTCCGCCTCTCTGCCGGCCGCCTCCCGCTCATCCCTGATTTTCTTAATCAGCCTCGACATGACATGCATCAATTCATCCGGGGGCACGGGTTTTAACAAATACTCAAAGCTGCCTAGCTGCAGCGCTTTTTTGGCATACTGGAAATCGGCATGGCAGGTAATAAAAATACATTCTGTTTGCGGATGATGCTCCTTCACCCATTCGTAGAGCTCCAGTCCGCTGCCCTGCGGCATCTCAATATCACAAATCATAATATCAAAGGGCTGCTCCATGAATTTCTCTTTGGCCTGCCTGGTATTGTTCGCAATGGATACGGAAGTAACCCAGACGCATTTCCAATTCACGCTTGCTTTTATGCCGCTCGCAATGATCGCTTCATCATCCACAATCAATAATCGATACATACGCTTACCCCGTTTCTTTGTACAGTGGCAAAATCATATCGATAACGGCTCCCTGATCATTCGAGAACGTTATTTCCGCCTCCGAGCGATACAAAAGACGCAGTCTGCGCCGGACATTCCAGATTCCGATATGTTCTCCGCCCTCACTTGTCAGATTCATTCCTTCGCTCAGCTTGCCTAGAATTTCCTCGGAAAAGCCGCAGCCCGTGTCCCGAATCCGGATATGCAGCTTCTCTGCCTCCGTCTCTCCGGTTGTTCCGATCACAATCTCTATATGAGTCGGCTCATCCGTATTTACCGCATGCTTAATGGTGTTCTCGGCAAAGCTCTGGATAATCAATGGCGGAATAACGCAGTCCTGCAAACCCTCTTCGGCAAAAACGGAATAGGACAAGCTGCCGGGGAACCGGAAGCCCTGGATCTTCAAGTAGTGCTCGGTCAGACTAAGCTCGTCCTGCAGCAGCGCATAATCGGTCTGGCTGCGGAACATTAACCGGAAGTAGCGAATAAGCGACAGAGAAAGCTCCTGAATCAAGTCGTATTTCTTTTCCTGGGCCATGTAGTAGACGACATTCAGACTGTTCAAGAAGAAATGCGGGTTGATTTGCAGCTGAAGCTGTTTAAGCTCCGCACGCTGGCTGTTTAGCTGCTCCTCGTAAACGTCGATCTTTAATTGCTGAAGCTCGCCTACCATGCTATTGAACGTTTTATTCATCAGCTCGAATTCATTGGAGGTTGGCCGATCGGGTATTCTCGCCTCCAGGTAGCCTTCTTTGATTTTGCGCATCGCGGTAACAATCCGGCGGATCGGCAGCAGGACCACTCTGCGGAGGAAGTAGATCGAGGCAAGCAGGATAAGAACGGAGCCTGTAGCCATAAACAGAATGACCCGCTGCAGGTAAGGCAGCTTCTCCAGAATCGTATGATCAGGAACCACTGCCGCCAGACCAAAATCCCCGATACTTGATGTCTTCCCAATGACCAGATATTGCTGTTTGTCTCCGGTAAGACGGTAGTCGTCTGACTGAAAGGCCAAATTAATCCCATGTTCGTTAATAAAGGCCTTGTCCTGTACAGCAGCATGATCCCCGTCTACCAGTAGCGCTCTGCCTTCATCCCCTAGATCAAGAAGATCAAGCGGACCCATGACCTCGGAAGCATTCACTCCGGCTCCTATGTACAAGCCTCCCACCTTTACGATGTGGAGAAAATAATCCTGGTGCTGCATGGGCAGTACAGCCCAGCGGTCGTAAGAAACGTTCTCGTTCTCCGATGCTGAGGCAGCCCGCGCAAACCCAACAATAGCCTGTTGAATCGGTTCATTATCCGAATCAGCAGACCCCGCAACTTTTGGTGCGAACAGCAAATCATCGTTTACGGGCGAATAAACGAAGAAATAATCAAGCCCTTTATAATAAATCGTGTTATCTCTCAATTTGCTGAACAGCCAGATCCGCTCCAGATTATACCCGTCCACATCCGATTTGGAGGAGCTCTCAAGATGAATTAATCCAGATTCCTCGGCAGCGAATTTAAGCAGAAACTGGTCGATATCGTTCAGCTTATTGTCGATGATCCCCATATACAGATTGAGCATATTGCTGTTCGACTGCGCAACCTGATTGCGTACAACATCCATCGAATAGAAATTGTTATAGATCAGAAAGGAAACCATCGGAGCAATAATAAGGAAGATTCCGGCTATAAGCTTAATGTGCAGCGAATTAAACACGGTCCGGTCGAATGGTTTCATGCGGGATCCATCCCCTTGCGCCTCTGGAATATGAGTATTGATACGGACAGACAGCCCGCAAAAAAACAAAGGAACCTTCCCGTATAATGGAAGGTTCCAGGAACGGGAGGTTGGTTATAACTCTACGACTTTTCCTGTTTCAGCCGATTTATAAATCGCTTCTAATATCTGCGTCACCACGTAAGCCTGTTCAGGCTTCACTAGCGGTTCCGTGTCATTTTGAATACATTCCAGCCATTGTCTCGCTTCTTTCACGCCATCCTCTTCGGCTCCAGGGCCGAAATACGCAATGCCTCCGCTGACAGACGGCTTTGTTTCCACCAGTTGCCCATGCTTCACGCTGTTATAGATGACATCCGACTTACCCATGACTGAGCTTGCTCTCATCTCTGCCCCACCCTCTGTGCCGCAGAGCGTTGTCATCGCTTCTCTCGAATCCGTTGTATTTAATGCCCACGCTGACTCCAGGAAGATAGTAGCGCCGTTCTCCATTTTAATAAATCCGAAAGCGGAATCTTCTACCTTATAGCTCTCCGGGTCCCAAGGGCCGAGCATATTGCCTTCGTATTTATCCGCCATCTTATGGAACACAGAGCCGGATACCGATACAGGCTTATAGTTGTCCATGAACCATAACGCCAAATCCAGCGCATGAGTGCCTAAATCGATCAATGGCCCGCCGCCCTGCTGTTCCTTGTCAAGAAATACGCCCCACGTCGGAACCCCGCGTCTGCGGACGGCATGTGCTTTGGCCACATAAATATCGCCAAGCTCGCCTTCTCGACAGGCCTTATAGAGCGCCTGAGAATCATTGCGGAACCGGTTCTGATAACCGATCGTCAGCTTCTTGCCTGTTCGCTTTGCAGCGTCGACCATTTTCTTCGCTTCCATGGAGTTGATGGCCATCGGCTTCTCGCACATCACATGTTTGCCTGCTTCAAGAGCATCCACGCTGATAAAAGAGTGCTGCAGGTTAGGTGTGAGCACATGAACAACATCGATGGAGTTATCCTTCAGCAGCTCCTTGTAGTCGGTATAAACCTTGGCATTATCTCCGCCAAAATCCTTGGCTGCTTTCTGAGCACGTTCCTCCACGATATCGCAGAACGCGACCATTTCTCCCAATTGCGGCAGCTTGGCCAGTGACGGCATATGTTTTTGGACGGCGATACCGCCGCAGCCGATTATACCGATTCTTAATTTTTGGTTTGTCATATTCATTACACCTCCTGTTCCTCTACTATGAATTGTTGAATTTGCGCTAAATCTTGACGGATGCTGGCGAACTTGTCGGCCGACTCTCCTTCATTCTCCACCAAGGCATATCGCACATGTCCCATAGAAAGAACCTGCTCGTAGACGCCGGCGAAATCGAATTGGCCAGTGCCAAGATCAACAAAGTCGCCAGGTCCTACATACTTCTGATAAGCCTCGAAGGGACTACTCATATCGTCGCCTTCCCGCTCGGCAGCTTCCAATATATTAAGCGGACCTTTAAGCTCGGCAGCCAGATCCTTCTGGTGAATAATATCGCAGCGCTCTCCAAGCTTCCGGAGAACAGCAACGGGATCCAGCCCCGCGCGCATGACCCATGCCATATCAACCTCGAATTTCAAATAGGAAGGGTCCGTGTTTTCCAGCAAAATATCAAACAACGTTTCATTGCCGCTCGATTTGAATTCATGAGCATGGTTATGCAGATAAAATTGCAGACCATTGTCCTTCATTTTTTTACCGATTTGGTTCATTTGTTCAGCGGCTCTAAGTGTGTTCTCCCGATTGGAAATCCAGACCGAAGGCAGCACAATACGTTCGCAGCCGATACCGCCGTAATACCGGATCAGACCGTCCCAATCATTGGACAACAAATCTTCCCCGGGCTTTGCACCTTCGTGAACGGCCATAGGGTTAAGGCCAAACTCCCGGCATTTGTCCCGAAGCGATTCCATCGAAATCTCGTCGATATAGCGCGTAAAGGACTTCATATTGAAGCCGATAAGCTCGATATTCTCATACCCAGCTTCAGCCACCTTTTGCAAAGTGCCAAAGTAATCCTCGCCAAGCTCCCTGTATACCGAAAAAATATTAATGCCCGCTTTAATCGTCATTTCCTGGCCTGCCTCCTTAAAAGAATTGTGAAGCAATTCTTGCTTCGTAAGCATTAACTTGAAAGAATTGTGAAACTATGAAGTAATGATGATTTGTTGCTCATCTGTATCATAACGAACTGTAGCGAAACTCTCTTTCACGTAACCGACATCATCCTTTTGAATTTCCGCACATCACGATATTAGATTTGATTGAGCTGTGCCAGGAGTCCATCCAGCATCTCGTCTGTAAAAGCACCTTGGCTGAAAGAGACCATAGCTCGCAGCGGCATATATTTCATCATCTCGGCAAACATCTCGCCCGTACCTTCACCCATGGCGTCTTTCATCGAGTCGCTGTCCATCGAGGCACCCATGCCAGACTGGAAGCTCTGAATCAGCCCTTGTACAACCGGCGCTCGGTCCGGGTCGCTCATCAGATCGGCAAGAAGCGTACTGCGGTCGACTGTTGTTTTCACTTTAACAGTAGACTCGACGAACAGTGTATCGCTCAGCACAATATCTTCGGAGGAGCGTCCGATCAGAATGTTAAAATCCCCTGACTCGACATGCCAGTCTTTTAGCTGCACGTTGTAATACGCGAAGGAGCGTTTGTCCAGCGTCAGTGTTACCGTCGTTTTCACGCCAGGCTGCAGTTCAACCTTTGCGAACTGTTTCAGCTCTTTCTGAGGACGTATAACGGTGCTCTCCGCGTCGCGTACATAGAGCTGAAGGATTTCTTTTCCCGCATGAGCGCCGGTATTCTGCACGGTCACCTGTACATTCAAAGTATCCGTATCCTGCATTGCCTTGCTGCTCAGCCTGAGATCGGAATAAGCAAACGTCGTATAGCTAAGTCCGTGTCCAAACGGAAACAGCGGCTTGACCTGCTTCGTGTCGTAATAACGGTACCCGACAAATAGCCCCTCGCGGTATTCCACGCGGTTGCCTTCGCCAGGGAAGAACAGAAACGATGGGTTGTCGCTAAGCTTCATAGGGAATGTCTCGGCCAGCTTTCCGCTTGGATTTACAATGCCGAACAGGACATCCGCTATTGCGCCCCCAACGGCTTGACCGCCCAAATAAGCTTCCACCACCGATCCAACTTGACCGATCCAAGGCATCTCAACCGGGGAACCGTTAAATAGAACAACTACGACATTGCTTTGCACGCCGGCAATAGCTTCAATGAGGCGGTTCTGATTCGCGGGCATCTGCAGATGCTTGCGGTCATAACCTTCGGATTCATAGCGGTCCGGCAATCCCGCAAAGATAATTGCCGCATCGGCGCCTTTGGCCGCTTCAATCGCTTCTACAAGCAAACTCTCGTCGGTATCATCTTTATCCACATGATAGCCTTGCGCGTACACGATAGCAGCGGCATCACCCGCAAGTGTTTGAATTTCCTCAAACGGCACATCGATCTGCGTTGGTTTAATATGAGAACTGCCCCCGCCTTGATATCTTGGCTTTTGCGCAAATGCGCCTATCACAGCCAATTTTTTATTTTGCTGGAGCGGAAGCAGGTTTTGTTCGTTTTTCAGCAGCACCATCGTTTCCCCGGCAACCTTCCGGGCAAGTGCATGATGCTCCGCACGGTCGTAATCAGCCTCCGGTTTCCTGTTATCCACACTCTTGAAAATGAGGTTCAAAATCCGTTCAACCGCGCGGTCGAGCACCTCTTCAGGAAGTTGGCCGTTTTGGACAGCTGCCACGATTTTACGGTCGTTGACGCCGCCGCTCGATGGCATCTCCAGCTCTTGGCCGGCAGCGAGGCCATCTACGCGGTTGTTGTTCGCCCCCCAGTCCGTCACAACCAGACCTTCATGGCCCCATTCATCCTTCAGAATATCAGTAAGCAAGTAAGGATTTTCGGATGCATATGTACCGTTCACCTTGTTATAAGCGCTCATGACCGTCCAAGGCTGAGCTTTACGCACAGCACCTTCGAAGCTGGCCAAATAAATTTCACGCAGCGTGCGCTCATCAACAACCGCATCTACGCCCATCCGGCGGTGCTCCTGGTTGTTCACCGCAAAATGCTTCAGCGAAGTGCCAACGCCTTGGCTCTGAACGCCGTTAATATGGCTTGCGGCTATCTCGGAGGAGAGATAAGGATCCTCGGAAAAATATTCGAAGTTGCGTCCACAAAGCGGCGAGCGTTTAATATTGGCACCGGGTCCAAGCAAGACGGCGATATCCTCTGCCTGACATTCTTCGCCAAGCGCTACTCCGACGCTGCCGATCAACTCGCGGTCCCAGGAGCTTGCCATCCCAGCAGCAGAAGGAAAGCAAGTAGCAGGTACACTCTCGAAAATGCCAAGATGATCGGTTCCTCCTTGCTGCTTACGCAGTCCATGCGGTCCGTCTGTCACCATAATGCTCGGGATGCCTAAACGCTCAACACCTTTCAGACGCCAAAAATCGAGGCCAGAGCACATGCCCGCTTTTTCCTCCAATGTCATTTCGGACAGAATAGCCTGAATATCACACTTCACTTGAAATCCCCCTTAATATCCATCGCTATCACGAATTACAATTTTATTTTCGCATGAATGCGCTTACTTTTATGGTATAATAGTCAGAAAAATTGTACAGTTCTGGGGTGGATATAACGTGGAGACTGCCATTCATTCAAGCGATCTTTCTCATTTATGCAAGCTCCTTCAGGAGAGCTGCCAGCTGCCCGTCTTTTATACCCAGAACAATCAGCCTTCGGCTGAAGCTGCCGCCCTGGCTAGCATCCCGTTAAGTCCGTTATTTCCCGGTCTGGAGGAGCTTGTTCAATCTCTTCTCAAGCTGGAGACGGTATATCCCCTGATTCGCACGACAAACTTCTGGGAGCAATTCATTATTATTCCCGTCAACCATAGCGGTCAGGATAAAGCGTTCATCGTCATCGGGCCTTCCATTCAAGAGCTTCCGTCAGAGGAGCATGTGTCCAAGCAATTATGCGATTATCAAATCTCCTATCGAGAAAAACCGGCCTGGTCGGCCTATTGGAATAGCTTGCCGAGAGTAAACCGGATGCGGTTGCTGCATATTTGCGTAATGGCAAATCTGCTTGTTAATCAAGAGACATTGGAGATTACCGATGTGCTTCAATATGGCTTCAAGTATGCTCAGCCAAAAGACTTCAAGAATGAGGTCGAGCTGACCATCTCTGCTCACCGAGAGTCCTTGATTCTTCATCAAAGCATTGAGGAGGAAAGAAAGTTCTTTCATTTGATCAGAGTAGGCGATACGGCCGGTTTAATGATTAAATTAGCGGAGTTTCCTCAAGACGGGGTTGGTGTTTTGTCCAAACGCAGTTATATACGGAGTTCTAAAAACCTGGCGATTTGCGGCATTGCGCTGGGGATGCGTGCAGCCATCGCAGGAGGCCTCTACGAGGAACAGGCTTATATGCTGAGTGACTTGTATATTCAACAAATTGAAGAGCTTCATGATGTCCAGTCGGTGGAGGCTGCCATGGCAACCGCACTGCTGGATTTTTCAGAGAGGGTCAGCCATAGCCGGAGTCATGTTCTATCCAAACCGGTCAGGGTGTGCCGGGAATATATCTATACCCATCTCTACGAGGATATCACGGTAGACAAACTGGTAGAGCTATCGGGGCTGAACAGCAGCTACCTTATGCATCTGTTCAAGAAAGAGACCGGACAGACTTTAACGAGCTATATGAAAAAGGAGCGGATCGAGGAGGCAAAAAAGCTGCTTCAAATGACAAGTGACTCGGTTTCCTCCATCGGGACTCGCCTTGGTTTTTACGATCAGGCACATTTCATTAAAGTGTTTAAAAAATACGCGGGAACAACGCCAAAGCATTATCGGGCTACTTTATAGATGAAAGAAGGGGCTGTCCCCTCAGCCATTGGCTTTTGGGACAACCCCTACTCTATTGCTTGCTATTTTCTATTCCCACTCGATTGTTGCAGGTGGTTTCGACGTTACGTCGTAGACGATACGGTTTACGTTGTCTACTTCGTTAACGATACGTACCGAGATTTTCTCGAGTACGTCCCAAGGAATACGAGCCCAGTCAGCTGTCATGCCGTCGATGGACGTTACAGCACGGATGCCGACAGTGTACGAGTACGTACGCGCGTCACCCATAACGCCAACGGATTTCATGCCAGGCAGAGCTGTGAAGTACTGCCAAATTTCACGATCAAGACCTGCTTTGATGATCTCTTCGCGCAGAATCGCATCGGATTCGCGAACGATGTGCAGCTTGTCCTCTGTTACTTCGCCCAGTACACGGATCGCAAGACCTGGACCTGGGAACGGTTGACGCCATACGATTTCGGAAGGCAGACCACACTCTTCGCCGACTTTACGAACTTCGTCTTTGAACAATGCTTTAAGCGGCTCAACAAGCTTGAACTTGATATCTTCAGGCAATCCGCCAACGTTGTGGTGGGATTTGATTGTTTGAGCTGTAGCTGTACCACTCTCTACGATATCGGTGTAAAGCGTGCCTTGTGCCAGGAATTCGAAGTCATCGAACTTCGCGGATTCTTCTTGGAAGACGTAGATGAATTCGTTACCGATGATTTTACGTTTTTGCTCAGGGTCATCGACGCCTGCCAATTTGCCCATGAAGCGGTCACGCGCATCAATTTTCACAACCTTCATGTCGAACTTGCCAACGAAGGTTTCCATAACGCCTTCTGCTTCGCCTTTACGCAGCAGACCATGGTCGATGAACATACAAGTCAATTGATCGCCAATTGCTTTGTGAAGCAGAATCGCTACAACGGAAGAATCAACGCCGCCGGACAAAGCACAAAGAACTTTCTTGTCGCCAACTTCGTTGCGAATTTCTTGGATCGTATCTTCGATGAACGATTCCATCGTCCAGTTGCCTTCGCAGCCACAGATGTTGTACAGGAAGTTACGGATCATTTCGTTTCCATACACAGAGTGACGAACCTCTGGGTGGAATTGTACTGCATAGAATTTACGATCAGCGTTACTCATTGCTGCGATTGGCGCATGCTCTGTGCTTGCGTCGACGCGGAAGCCCGCAGGTGGCTCAACAACAAGATCACTATGACTCATCCATACGGTTTGACGTGCTTCGAGGCCTTCTGCCAGATGGCTGCCTGCTGCAAAGTCAACTTCAGCTTTACCGTACTCGCGTTTGCCTGCACGCTCAACTTTACCTTCGAGCTGATGGGACATCAGCTGCATGCCGTAGCAAATACCAAAGATTGGCACTCCAAGATCGTAGATGGCTGGATCAACGAGCGGAGATTTTTCTTCATAAACGCTAGCCGGTCCTCCCGAGAATACGATACCTTTCGGTTGTAGTTCACGGATCCGTTCTACCGACGTGTTAAATGGCAGCAGTTCGCTGTAAACGCCCAAGTCGCGAATGCGGCGTGCGATCAGCTGGTTGTATTGTCCTCCGAAGTCGAGAACAATGATAATTTCATTCTTGTTCATTACCGAGCCTCCCTCAATTAATGTAGTAATTATATATATAGCCCTTCGGACGAGTCAAGGTAGGGGAGCAGGGCAAAACTCGATTTATGTCGCCTAGAGTTGACGATATTCCGAACTCCTATTGCAAATGAATGAGATCCGGTACAGTTACGAACTCCAAGTTCTTTTTCTTCAGTTCAGCAATCACGCGGTGAAGCGCTTCGACTGACCCTGTCAGGTCCTCTCCATCACCACCTGCGGAATGCTGCAAAATAATGCTTCCAGCCTTGGTCGCATCCATAATATTGGTATACACCTCGTCTGCACTTAGGCCCTTCCAATCCAGGGAATCCACGTTCCAGTTGATAATTTTTTTCTCCATGCTGGCAAGCCATTCAATCTGATTCTCCGTAACGCCGCCGTAAGGTGGTCTTATAAGCGAAGGCCGGTGGCCGATATACGTTTGAATAAGCTTGTCGGTACGGTCAATTTCATCCCGGAAATCCTCATCGGACAGCTTCAAATAATTCGGGTGGCTGTAGGAATGGTTGCCGATGGCATGTCCTTCATTGACTATCCGCTGGAAAATATCCGGATTCGCTTCAATTCGGTTACCCACGACAAAAAAAGTCGCATGAACACCTGCTTTTTTCAGTTCGTCAAGCACCAGCGGAGTAAAAGTCTCATCCGGGCCGTCATCAAAAGTCAGAGCAACTCGCTTCTCCTTGGAGCTGCCCTGCAGCAAAAAAGTGCTTTTATATTTTTCGCGTAATTCCGCGAGCGTCAGAGGCTCCTCTTTGCGGACCGCTTTTTCCGATCCATCCACCAGCTCAGGGGTATCATCATCCGCATCTTCCTGGATTCGAATGGGCATCCCTTCATCGGAATAAGCATTAGGCTGAGGTTGCGCCTCTTTGCCCTGATTCCGCTCAGCCTCCGAATGACTGCTGCAGCCTGCTGCCGCGAGTGCTAACATGCCGCCTATCATAAAAATCGCTAACCCTCTAATCATGGAAAATCCCCCTTCTGTACGTAGTTGTGTCGTAGTTTTCCATTTTATTAGAATGGCAACTGGCGGGGAGTCTATGCATGATAGGCAAAAAGTCCATACCTTGCGCTCGAAGTCGCCTCTTTGCCGTGTTTAAGGTCCCTTAGGGACTTTAAACACCAAGCTTGCTCCCTTTTTCTCACCTTTAGGATCCCTCAGGGACCTTAACTCGCTTATTCCTGCTCTCTTCAACGCAAAAAGCCCGTCCCCCAGTCAATCAGGGGACGGGCTTGTGTTATTCGGCGGCATGAACCGCAGCCGATGTGCCTGTGCTGCGGGGCTTGCCGAGCAGCGCCTGTATCGCGGCGGCAAGCTCCTCCGGAGGCGGGGCTTGCCAGTCGCCCCGCTGCCCGAATCTGGCGGCATCGTCCCAAGCGATGAATCGCCTCAGTGCATCGGCGCGCGCGCCGGGTATCGACGCCGATACGGCATCCGCGTATTCGCGCGCGGTGTGCTGCGGCGGCCGCACGAGAATGCGGCGGCCGAGCAGTATCCAAGTCGCGGAGGATACTGCCGCGAACTGCTCTTGCACGGCGGCGGCGCGGCCAGCGGCATGCGCCGCCTGGTACCGGCGCAGCGCCAGCGCGAGGCGAAGCCGCTTGCGCTGCGCCGCTGCCGCCAGAGCGGCCGCGAGCACCAGCGCGGCCGCGCCTGCGGCGGCTATGGCGGCGGGCGAAGCCGCCGCCGCACCGCTTGCGGCGCTCTGCGCCGCCTCCGCGAGGGCATCCGCCCCTCGCGACACGGCCGAGGCTGCACGTTCCGCCGCAGCCTCAAACCGCGCCAGCATGCCGTCCGTTCCGGCATACTCTGGCGCAGCAGCATCGGCATTACCCGCCGATGCCACCCCATCCGACGCCCCGTTAATTCCGGCGTCGACATCCACTGGCCCCATACCGCCAGCAAAGCCTGGCGTTGGATCAAACGGCACCCAGCCTACGCCGGGGAAGTATACCTCTACCCAAGCGTGCGCATCCTTGGCACGCACATTATAGAGGGTCCCGGCTGCGCTGGTCTCCTCGAAGCCCGCCGTAGATACCGGCGTGCCGGACACAAAGCCTTTTACCCATCTCGCAGGAATGCCTTCTTCTCGGAGCAGGACAACCATTGCGCTTGAAAAATGAACGCAATAACCGCGTTGCTGCTCAAACAAGAAGTAATCGACGAAATCTGCTCCCTTAGGCGGAACCGCGCTGTCGAGCGAATAATTGTAGTTGTTCTTCAAATACTGCTCTACCGCTTTGACCCGGTCATATTGACTCGTCTTGCCCGCTCCGGCAATCTCATCCGCTAATGCCTTTACACGACTTGGAATGGAATCGGGCAGCTGCAAATACTCCGAGAGATCTGCTTCATCCGCCGCTGTATTCAGCGCCGCCGTATTTCCTTCGAATGTTGAGCGGTCCGAGCTGCGGAGTACAGATACATCGGTAACCGGAAGCCTGCTCTCAACAGTATACCGCTCAACCTTTGCCTCTTTATCTGCTGCGTAAAGCGTATCAGCCAGCTCATCTTCGACATACGTGCTTAACTGCCGATTTGGATCAATCGCAGACAGGCTTACAACCCGCCCCGAGCTTCCTGCGTAAAAGAGCGGCAGCCCTTGCGCAGCCGAAGGCTCTTTCATCACAACAGTCTGCTTAATGACCTGGTTACCCGAATCGGTGCTGACAGCAACCTCCGATGGCTTATCGAGCTTATCGCCGTTTTCTACCGGATTCAGCACTTTCCCGCTCCAGCTATTGCTCCAGCCGCGGCCGTCATAAATGGATTTGGATTCACCCCGCCAGTAGGTCTGAACCGGGGAAAAACCATTAAACACAACCGTATCATCCGGCGTGATAGACGCACCAAGTTCACTATCGTCAAAGCCATACCCCGTAAGCGAAAGTTTTTGGCCCGCTGTGCCGGCTGCTGCCTGCATTGCTGCGGAGTAATCTGCTTTCCCAAGCTCAACCATCGCCTCTTCGAGACGATTCGCTGCTGTTACCGTCCATGCAGCTGGCTCTGTTTGCCTTGGCTGGCCGCTCGATATCAGCATGCCGATACCTACACATAACAGCACGAGAAATTCACCAGCGGCAAGCCATTTCGGATGAATCTGCCGATCGTACTCACTGCTGCCGCCATGCAGACGTTTGACCCTGGCAATGGTGACAACTGCCCCTAGCAGCAGTCCTTCCGCAGACGTACGCAGCAATCCATCAAAAACATCCATCCCTACCCATATATGCAGCGTTAGCAAGTAAGCCGCCGTAATAGCGGTCAGCCCCAAGGCTACCTGCCTCATCCATACCAGTGCCTGCAAAGCAGGAGCCAGCATCGCCCAACCGACGAACAACAGCAATGTCCGTAGTTCATTACTCATTGTCCACATGCCGTAGGTAAACAGCTGTTTGATATCCTCCACAAGCTGCTGCGGATAATGGACCAGCCATTGCAGAGCGTTCTGGTCGTCCCCTTTAAATAAAAGCATAAGGGTGATAAGGCATAATACGCCATTCATCAGCAGCGACATATACCAAGTGGGACGGAAAAGCCCCGCTATCATCACGCAGCCTACAACGACAAGAAGTGGACCAACCTGGTACACATCCGCCCATTCCCCGTAACGGAGCCATGGAAGCATCCATTCAGCTAATAAGCCAAACAGCAGAACCGTTGTCAGCAGCCGGAAGCCAAGTGAGCCGTTCTCATGATTGATCCCTCGCATTACTTGCCGCCTCCTTCCACCACTTGCGGCTGCTGGTTCATCTGCTCTGGATAAGCAAGCCAGTTCAGAACCATCCCTGCCTGCTCGAGTTGCCTTTGCTGCTCACGCATCGCATAGGTCAACACCAACTGCTTCGTTACCAAATGCAGCTCCAAGCGGCAGCCCTGTTCGGCGGCATAAGCAGCGAGCTGGGTCCAGCTTTGACCATTTTTCCACTCAGCCGTAAAAACATGGATCATCCCGCCCGGCTTCAATCCGCCAAGCTCAGACCGCAAGTTCTCTGCTGTGACAGCCGTACTGGTAAGCGCCAGCTTAGCCAGTCGCTCCAAATGAGCTTTTGTCTGCTGGGACAAGCTTCCCCGCCGCGCATTCTCTTTTCGCGACGACTTTGCCTTTGCCTCGTTATCCTTCTTTGGTTGTTTCGCTGCTCCTGCTATCGCCGTGATCAGCCGTACTTCGCAGCCTTCTGAAGCCGCCCGCTCTATAGCACGGGCTGTCCACCCGAGACAGGCATCAAACAGACGACCATCCTGACTGTAGGCGGCACCAAATGTATCCGCAATGACGATCACTTCTGCCGGCTGTTCGAGCATATGCTGCTTCGTGAACATGCCACGGCCTTTGGCTGCGGCACGCCAATTGATATGACGCAAAGAATCGCCCTCGCGGTAAGGCCTGCTGTCTGGTCCAATCCCTGATTGCTGAATCAGCTTGTCCACCACTGATTCGCTAATCTCTCCATTATCACTTATATAGGCTGATGAGGAATCGCCAGATATCTGCTCAGCTATCGCTCCATGTAATCGGCCCGCGCGTTTTCCGATCTCTTCCGGCAGTGCAGGGAGTGCAAGCAGCACACCCGGACATGCCAGCTTGCGATGAATGGCCGTAAGGCCCAGCCAATCGCCAACGGTTACCGTTACCTGATCGAACTGATGCTCTCCACGTCTGACTGCAAGCATGGAGTAGTTGATTTGCACCTCTTTTTGAAACAAAGGCATGACAATATAGCGATAGTCCAGACGTGTTTTCTCTTTCGAGCTCGTATTCACCATGCCATCATGAACAGCAAGCCAAGCAAATGGCATCGCGGCAGATCGCTTTATCGTAAGCTGAACATCCGCCTTACCGCCGTCCTTCACCTGCTGGACCTGAATGGTCCGGCTGATGGAAAGGCCAATTACTGAAAGCAATGGCAACACAATCGAAATGATTGGCAAGAAGCTAAGCACAATCAGCATGTACATTTCCACGGCTCCGCCCTTGGTAAGAACAGCTGCCAAGCTTACAGACCAGCCTATCGCTATGATCAGCCAAGCTACCCACCTCGTGCGGTAATACAGCTTACCTGTTTTTTCAAACAATGGGATTTGATCATCTAACTGCGACTGCGATACGTTTTTTGAAGAAGCACCTGCCTGACTTCCTTGCGTCATATGCCCTTGTGAGGGATCCGTTACTGCCAAATCCGAATCATTCCGCTGCGCCTTCATCTGTGTCTCCCTGTCATAGAGGCAGGAGCAATTGATGCCGGCAGCGGTGTACTTCGCATAATACGTGTTAATGCTTCTGACGCTCTTCTTCCACCAGCAGCTATTCCGTTCAGACGATGCGTCAGAACAACCTCTCCCGTTGCAAACAGATCATCCGGCAGCACATACCGTCTGCCTTCTACATAGGCTCTGGCTTGCGCTGCACGCAGCCAGTCACGTCCCGCACGGGGGCTTAAGCCTAACTCCAGTTCAGGTGCTCGTCTTGTCGCATCTGTCACTTTTGCCATATATTCGAGCAGTCCTGGATGAACATGACCGAGGCGTGCTTCGCGCTGCATCCGCAGCCATTCCTCCAGCATAAGCACTGGCCGCAGTTGATGAGGCTCGGGTCTTGAGCCAGCTGCATACTGCTCCAGCATCCTCGCTTCATTCTCCATAGACGGATAACCGATGGACAGCCGCATCATGAAACGATCCAGCTGCGCTTCCGGCAGCGTATTTGTTCCTTCATAACTTAATGGATTTTGCGTCGCAATTAATACAAACGGCTCAGGCAGCTTGCGCGTCTCTCCCTCAATACTGATGCGCCGCTCCTCCATTGCCTCCAGCAGAGCCGACTGTGTACGTGGTGAAGTACGGTTGATCTCGTCTGCAAGGACAATATTAGCCATAATTGGCCCTGGCCGATAGACAAGCTCACTGATCCGGCTGTCCCAGACTGAACCGCCAATGACATCTGCAGGCAGCATATCTGATGTGAACTGGATCCGCTTGAATTCACCGCCAAGAACGCGTGCACAAGCGCTTGCCAGCATCGTTTTCCCCACTCCGGGAACATCCTCCAGCAGCACATGACCACCAGCTAGCATAGCTGTGATAAGATGGGTAACCGTTTCTTTTTTTCCTAGCAAAACATGATCTATTCTATGAATAAGTCTCTGCAGCAGCACCTGCGGTGGTTCCGGCCATGGCTGAGCTTCCTGTCTTCCGGGCGACGATCCTTCGAATTTTGGCGCTATCATCTCTTCCATTCAACCTCCTGAAAAATAGCTTCTCTATCTTTCAGTATCGCCACGCGCCGCTATATTTAGACCTGCTAGATGGTGATAGAGTCTGCCCAAATCTCTCTTTTATCCGTCGTTACCGTAATTTTGCTAATCCTATAATTAAACTGCTGCAGCGTATCCCTAAGCGGCACCATAACCCGGCTCGGGAACGATAGTCCGCTTCCTCCCACCTCAGCTGCTGTCCAGCTCGCGCTTTGATTATTAACCATAGCCTCGACAATGCCGTTTGAGACGTCTAATCGAATAATACCTTTCAGTCCTGCCACCAATTGACGAAGAGGAACTTCGATGGTTCCATTACTCATTTGATAGTCAGCTGGGGCAAAATCAATCTCATAATCGCCCGCATGAACAACCAAGCTTTGTTGGTTTGGTGCTTCTACAGTTGTTCTTGTTCGTGCCATATATTGAACGAGGGTCTGCGACTCAGCTTCCGTAACCTTCGGACGTTTCCATTTGATAGACTCCGCAAGCCGGAACTGGATTGGCTTCACTTTGTCGGTCAAGACGGCGAATTGATACCCTTTCTTTTTGAAAAAAGAAATCACTTCCGGCAAAGCCTTCACCGATTCTCCGTGAATGGAGCTGTCATGCATGAGTACAACAACTTTGCTGGATAACTTCGAGCCTTCAACCGTACTTATAATTTCTTTTGCCGGGACATTCAGCCTCGTCGAATCCCCGCTGTCTACATTCCAGTCGTTCACGATATAACCTGCCTTCGCAAGCGCGTCAAAATAGCCTTGGTCGAAGTTACCAAACGTCCCACCCGGCGCACGAACCAGATTCGTTCTTACTCCTATTGCTTTATAGATCGCATCATCGGTATCCATAATCTGCTTGGCGAACGTCCCAAAGCTGCTGTACAGATCTGCATATACATGATCATACGAATGATTGCCGATCGCATGGCCCTCCTGCACAACCTGCTTGGCGATAGTCGGATAACGCTTTACCTCTTTGCCCAGCATAAAAAAAGTCCCTTTCACGCCTTCACGCTTCAGGATCGCAAGCACTTGCTTCGTCTGCTCGCTTGGCCCATCGTCAAAGGTCAGATATACAATTGGCTTGACCTTATCCGCAGCTTGGACTACTACTTCTGTGCTAGAATCAGCTAACTGATTTAATAGAGTCAGGTTACCTTCCCCTGCAGCTAAATTTTCTGTTACTATCGAACGCCCGGCAGCAGTTGCTGTTTCACTCGATAAACCTGCAAATGCCGCCTCAAGAGCCGTCTTTCCTCCATTTCCCGTACCAATCCCCAGCAGCCCAAACCATACAATAAACAAACATAACCCCGTCTGCTTCACCAAGCGCATGAATCTGCCACCCTTCTCTATTCTCGTAATCGATCTAATAGAGTATATGAGCGGCAAATCTAGCAAATGCCCAGCAGATCATATTTGTTTATCACCTGCTGCAACAAAAAAGCGAGCCCCTCAGGGCCCGCCTTCGATCTTTTATAGCTTTGCTGCCTCATCCGCTACCTGCTGGACATGGCCTTTAATCTTCACGCCGCGCCACTCGCGGACTAGCTTGCCTTTCTCATTGATGAGAAAGGTTGAGCGGACAACGCCCATGTATTCGCGGCCGTACAGCTTCTTCATCTGCCATACGCCGTATTTCTCGCATACCTTATGCTCTTCATCCGAGAGCAGCAGGAACGGCAAGCCCTGCTTGCCGATAAACTTCTCATGCGACTTAACCGGGTCCGGGCTGATGCCCAGCACAACTGTATTACTGTCTGCCATTGCCGGATACGCATCACGGAAATCACAAGCCTGCTGCGTACAAGTCGGTGTATTATCCTTCGGATAGAAGTAAATGACAACTTTTTTCCCGCGGTAATCACTTAGTTTCACCGTTTCTCCGTTTGATGCCGGCAGCTTAAAATCCGGCGCCTTCTTGCCAACCTCGATTGCATTCATTATTACTTTCCTCCAATACCTCTCCTAACCTGCTGATCTAAGCTTCTAGCTTAGGAACCTGCACCACGGTAACGCTTCACGCCATGATTCCAAATGATAAGACCAAGCGCGAATACGATGATCCCCATAACAGGCGTGAACCAAGCCAGCTGCGACAAGTCATCCGTTTTCTTCTCCAAGAAATACGAAGCCGGTATAACACCTACGAAGGCAAAAGGCAGCAGCCAGGTCAAAACAAAACGAATCGTTTTATTATAAATGTTAACCGGATATCGACCGTAGTTCTGAACGTTATAAATAAGCGGAACGATGCCCGTTGGCGCATCCGAGAAGAACGAGATAGCCGACAGCGCCGTGTAGATGCCTGCATACACAAGCACGGCACCAAGCACGAACAGGAGCATGATCAGCACGTAGTACCAATGGAAAGCTAGTCCAAGATCATTCCAGCAAACAGCCATAATGATCGCCCCAACAACCGAACCAATCAGGGATGGCGGATCGACATTCTCCAGCAATACCTGAAACAGATTATGCGCCGGCCGAGTTAGAATCCGGTCCATCTCGCCTTTCACAATATAACGTTCACTGAAGTTCCACATCCCAAAGAAAGTCGAGAATAAGCCATACGGGATCATAAAGAAGCCGTAAACAAAGATAACTTCGGACTCCGTCCAGCCGCCAAGCGTTGGCGTGTGCTGGAACACGACCAGAATAAAGACCAGGTTCATCCCCTGGAACATCAGGTCCGAGATCACCTCTACCCAGAAGTCAGCACGGTAAGTCAGACGAGTCTTCGCATAGTTTTTAATGTATTCCCAGAACAACACTGCATACAGCATCTAGAATTAACCTCCTTGCACGAACAGCCGCTTACGGGCCGCCCGCCAAGTAAAAATGATAGGCACAAGCAAAATAAGAAACCATAACGCCTGCAGCCCCAGAACACCCCAAGCCTCACTCATCGGGGTACGCCCTGTAAACACCGCACTTGGCAAATACGTAATCGCCTGGAAAGGCAGCCATTCCATCGTCGCCTTCAGCCAACCCGGGAAGAAAGCGATCGGGATGAGGACGCCGGAGAACAGGTCGACAAGAACCCGCTTCATCCGCATCATACCCTCGTTATTTTCCACGAAGAATGCCGCAAGGCCGGTCAGAATATTAAGCTGCGAATTGATAAACAGACTAAACATCAGCATGACGAAATAGATAATCCATACGGCCGGATCCTTCGGCAGCTTAACCGGGAAGAGCAGGCAGACAATAACTAAACCTGGCCCCATAAAGAGAATGAGGCGGAACAAGCCTTCGCCAAGTCCCTGCATCATTTTCACAACAAGGTACGAGTATGGCCGGATAAGCTGCATCGCAATACTGCCATCCCGGACATCATTCGCAATCTCACGGTCAAGGTTATTGAAGTAAAAAGCGCGGGCCATCCAGGATACCGCAATGTACGTCGTCATTTGAGCTAATGTAAAGCCTTGAAGCGTCTCGGCCGAGCCAAAGATCGCCTTCCACAAAAAATAATAAGCGCCAATATTGATGGCATAGATAATAATGCCGCTGTAATAATTGACGCGATAAGCCAGCATCGTTAGAAACCTTATTCGGATAAAATCTACGTATGCGCTCATCATCGGAGAGAAGTCTCCTTCTCAGGCTCCACCTCAGCCTCCTGCTTGGGGGAGTCCGTTTCAAGCAGCGTTGCAGCGGCTGACGCTGAAGCCGAACCGGAGCGATAAATTTCACGCACGATATCGTCAGTGTTCGTCTCGAGGATCTTAATATCACGAATATCCGCCCCGCCAACTACCATGCCAAGAGCATCAGATACATTAATCGTATGCGGCAGCCACATGGAAGCCCCCTGCTCGTTCATTGTCCAGGTGACATCAAGACCTGCCGTCAGCAGCTGCAGCTTGGTCAGAGGGGTTATGGTACCGAATTGGAATTGAATTTCGCGCCCCTTGCTCCAACGATTCTTCAGCTCTTCAAGTCCACCATCATATATAATGCGGCCGTCATCCAGCATAATGACACGGGAACATAACGCTTCAATATCCTGTAGGTCATGGGTGGTGAGCAGTATGGTTGTGCCTTCCTCACGGTTCAGTTCCTTCAGAAACTCACGGATTTCTGTCTTCACCACGATATCCAGACCAATCGTAGGTTCATCCAGGAACAAGATCGAAGGATTATGGAGCAGCGAAGCAACCAGCTCACAGCGCATCCGCTGGCCAAGACTCAGTTTACGGACCGGACGGTTCAGCAGCTCACCTAGATCAAGGCGCTCCACCAGGTTGTCCAATCTTTTTCGGAAATCCTGTTCGGATACCCGATATACTTTACGCAGCAACTGGAAAGACTCAATAACACCGATATCCCACCACAGCTGGGAACGCTGTCCAAAGACAACACCAATCCCTCCTACAAATTTCTCACGGTCTTTGAACGGCACGTATCCATTTACCTTCAGCTGTCCCGCTGTCGGGACCAGAATACCGGTAAGCATCTTGATCGTAGTTGACTTGCCTGCACCATTCTCACCAATATAACCACAAATCTCGCCTTGTGGAATTTGGAACGAAATATCTTTAACGGCTGTAACCTCGTTATATTCACGTTTGAACAGGTCTTTTAGTGCGCCGGACAAGCCTTCTCTGTTCTTTTGCACTTTAAACTGCTTTCGCAAATCTTTGACATCAATCGCTAACATAAGCTTTAAATAATCTCCTCTCCGTTTACAACGGTCGACATTTCCCGAGGAATTATGAGTTTTTTCCAAGGGAAACGATAAAACTTGCTTCTATCCATCGTTCCGCTTTATAATTTTATGATATGTAATATTACATTAGTTATTGTTGTGCGTAAATGGCAGGCATCTTAGGTTAATCAGATCGCCTGTCTCATTTGGGTTTACACCATTTTGCAGGAGAGTTGCTGAAAGGAGCACTACTACAGTCATGGCTACACAAGCAAAAAAGAAAAGAAAACCTTGGAAATGGGTTCTCAGCGGTTTTCTCGTAGTTATAGTCCTTGGCGTCGCTGCCTTAGTGTACTGGGGCACAGGCGTATACAATTCATTAGACAACTTCAGCAAGTCGAAGGAAGAATCCCGCTTCGGACAATTTAATAACGAAACCGTTGAACCACCTCCGAAATGGGAGGGTACAGAACGCGTTAACATCCTGCTGCTTGGCGGTGACGCCCGCGGCTTGGAAGAAAATCAGGTGCCGCGTTCGGATTCAATCATGATCGCCTCCTTTGATCCAGTGACTAAGAAAGCTCATCTATTCTCCGTCCTGCGTGACACGTATATTGATATTGAAGGGCATGACAAAGGGCGTATCAATACAGCTATAACGCTTGGCGGACCACAGCTTGCGATGAAGACCGTTGGTGATCTGCTTGGCCTTGATATTCAGTATTATGTGTATACCGATTTCGAAGGATTCAAAGCCCTCGTCGATACGATCGGCGGCGTCTACTTCGATGTTGAGAAGGATATGCATTATACGGACAACGCGGATGAGAACAAATACGATATCGATCTGAAGAAAGGCTACCAGCTGCTTGATGGCGACAAAGCCTTGCAATACGTTCGCTTCCGTCATGACGCAATGAGTGACTTCACACGTACAGAGCGTCAGCGTGAGTTCTTGGGTGCTGTAGCTGATAAGCTTAAATCTGGCTGGAACATCGTTCAGATGAAAAAAATTCTGGACAGTGTCTCGCCTTACATCGAAACGAACCTGCAGGTTACCGATATGCTGAAGCTTGGCCAGCTTGGCGTTGAATCCCATCTGGCAGGTACGCAGCAAGTGCCTCCAATGGATAACATTGCGGAAGAGCATGTTGGTGGTGCATCCGTTCTTGGCGTTCGTGATCTGGATGAACTGAAAGCTTCGGTTCAAGATACACTCGCATCGGATGATACAGTAGCTCCTCCATCCACTTCGCCTGGTGCGGAGAACGGAACGGATGCAACAACTGATAATAGCAGCACAACACAATAAAATATAGCATACGGAATAATAAAGGACCTCATACTCACGCTTAGCGGCGGGAGTTGAGGTCCTTTTGTATATCGGTCAGGCTTTTCATCCTGCAGTACTCGTCACCTCTAACCTGCCTATGTTGGATTTTGTACAGTGAAATGGCAACTCTAAAGATAGAGTCCGCTCTATGTTGGAGATTGTCCAACAAAAATAGCCTCACTTGGACTTCTGGGGATATAGCTGGATCATTTCATTGGATGGAATCCATTATAGCCGAGCTTACCATTCTCAATAGCCCATTTTGTTGGATGAAATCCAACCTGAGTAACGTCCGATACCTCTCTACCTGAAATTGACCTCCACCCTATAGCCTAGCCTGTTCATAGACAGAGGAAAGCACGGCACTTTGCTTTTTGTCCAGACTGCGCGATAATGGGGAGTGTCGATTTAAAAACCCTTAAGGCCGTTCGACTGATTAAGGATGGCTTACATATTTCTTATACGGAGGATTTATTCTATGTCTATGCAACGTACACGTTCAGAAGCGCTTTATGAAGAAGCACTCAAGCATATTGTCGGAGGCGTTAACAGCCCTTCCCGCTCTTTCAAGGCAGTTGGTGGTGGTGCACCCGTATTTATGAAGCGTGCCGAAGGCGCCTACTTCTATGATGTAGACGATAATCGTTACATCGATTATTTGGCCGCATACGGCCCGATTATTACCGGACATGCCCACCCGCATATTACGGAGGCAATCGTTCGTGCCGCGCAAAACGGTACCCTATACGGTACGCCTACAGAGCTGGAAATCCAGATGGCCCGTATGTTAAAGGAAGCTATTCCTTCGCTTGATAAAGTACGTTTCGTCAACTCTGGTACGGAAGCAGTTATGACTACAATCCGTGTTGCTCGTGCGTTCACGAAACGCAACAAGATTATCAAATTCGCCGGCTGTTACCATGGCCATTCCGATCTTGTACTTGTTGCAGCAGGCTCCGGCCCTTCTACACTTGGTATTCCAGACAGCGCCGGTATTCCTACGAGTATTGCCCAAGAAGTGATTACCGTTCCCTTCAACAACCTGTCAGCCTTAAAAGAAGCTCTGGAACGCTGGGGCGATGATACAGCAGCTGTTATGATCGAGCCGATTGTTGGCAACTTCGGTATGGTTATGCCGGAGCCAGGCTTCCTAGAAGGCGTCTGCAAGCTGACTCGTGAAGCTGGTGCACTCGTTATTTATGATGAAGTCATTACAGCCTTCCGCTTCCATTACGGTACAACTCAGACGTTTAACGTGTTCCCGGACTTCAAAGCGATTGAGCCCGACCTTACTGCTCTTGGCAAAATCATCGGCGGCGGACTTCCGATTGGCGCCTATGGCGGTCGCAAAGAAATTATGGAGCAGGTTGCTCCGCTTGGTCCAGCTTATCAAGCAGGGACGATGGCGGGGAATCCGGCCTCTATCTCGGCGGGTATCGCCTGCCTTGAAGTATTGCAGGAAGCTGGCATCTATGACCATATGAATGATCTGGCAACGATGCTGGCTGATGGTCTTCGTGCCTCTGCTTCCAAGCATGGCATCCCACTTACGATCAACCAAATCCGCGGTTCGTTCTCGACGCATTTCTGTAATCATCCGGTTACCAACTATGATGAAGCGCAGGATACGGACGGCGAAGTATTCGGCCGCTTCTTCAAGCTGATGCTGGAACAGGGTATCAACCTAGCGCCTTCTAAATATGAAGCGTGGTTCCTGACAACCGCGCATACAAAGGAAGATATCGAGGTTACTCTCGCAGCCGCTGAAATTGCCTTCTCGAAGCTGTAATCTAACACTATCAAAAAGCCACCTCACCAGCTGCCGTAAGGCAGTTCGATGAGGTGGCTTTTCTAGTTCTTAGTCAATCTCAATTTCATATAACGATGGACCGTAAGCAGCAAGACCTTTCTCCGTTACATAGATCCTTACATATTGCCCTTCTGCCGGAGCAGCAAGATTAATCGTCTGCTTCAAGCCTTCCCCGCTAAGCGACTGCCCCGTGATGGTATGGACAGTTGACCAGCTGTCATTGCTGGACAGATCAGCACCTGGCTGAGCCACTTGAATGACAAGCGATTTACCGTACGCTCCTTCCCAGTTCAATACAAGCTTATTGAAGGTCTCTACTGCACCGAGATCAACATAAATCCATTCCGGATGGTTATCCGAGTTTGCTTCCCAGTCTGCTCCCCATCTGGAGCCTTGATCGCCGTCAGTTGCCTCCGCAGCTAGATAAGGGCCTTGTGCGGAAGAAGCAGCTGCTGTCTTACCAAGCGCGAGATTCACATCCGCAGTTATCACCTGCGTCACTTCATTATCCGCGTAGTCCGTAGCAACTACCGTTATAGTGTAGCTGCCGGCGGCTGCAAATACGCTGGCATTCAGTGTGATTTTGCCTGCTGCAACGGTATATTGATTGGCAGCAAGTACGGTATTATTCACTTTTACAGCTGTAATTGCATTTTCCCATGCGATATTGCTTGAGAAGGTAACATCGATGCTGCTGCCTGCTTTATTATCCGAAGAATCGGCTGTCAGAACTGGCCCAAGAGACAGTACTGGATCCGGATTAGACGGGTTGCCGTATACTTCAAATTCATAGAGTGAATAGCCATAAGTCGTACCTCTTACGGTGCCATAGATACGTACATGACGGGCTTCTTCTCCATGCAGGGTAATGTTGTCGATACCGCCGTTGCCGGAGGGCTCGGTGAAGATTGTGGTCCAGTCGTTATCTCCAGGCGTTGCCGCTGTAGAGACTTGAACCGTGTATGTCTTACCGTAAGCCCCTTCCCAGCTCAGCATAATACTATCGAGCTTATAAAGCTTCTTCAGATCGAGTGAAATCCACTGTGGATCTTGAGAAGCGCTCTCCCATCTTGTACCCGTCTTCCCATCAATGGCATTAGCCGCAGGCTGATTGTTGGATGAAGCCGTTGCTGTGCTTCCGATCGCAACGTTCTTCGCATTCGTCTTCACTTCCTGCGATACCTCCGCAGCCGCATAACCATTAGCCAGAATAACAATCGCATACGTCTTGATAGACGGGAAGAGCGATGTGTCGAACGTCATTTTGCCTGTTGCAATCGTATACTTGCTTGCATCAACAGCTGCGCCGTCGATCGTGATGCCTGTAATTGCATTTCTCCAAGCTGTGTTGTCTGTAAAGGTCAGCTCAATTGGATTAGTCAGTTTATTGTCTGTTGCATCGGCAGCTACAGCTGGTGGAGATACTTTCTCGCGGACAGCTACCTCGTCAATCGTGATCGTATGCTCACCTTCTGGTGTCACTTGACCACCATTAATCACATTACCAAGCAGGTACTTCACGGTTAAGGTCATATCAGCGGTTGGTTTCAGCACTTTCGAGTAGACAGCTTCATCACCCGTAATAAAGAACACCACTTGCTGATTATTGTTGTAGCCGGTCAGTTCTACCAGAATCGGACGGTCAACCGTAGACGAAGCTTTAAAGCTAAGCTCATACGTTTTGCCGGCTTTCAGTTGAATACCGGATTGCATGAACTGCGTGGACCACGTGTAAGGCACATGCCATTGCGGATCCAAACCGCCGTTATAATTGATTTGGATCTTCGCCTTCTCACCTTCTACGGAAATAGATGAGTAATCTTCGGCGCCTTTCCAGGACTCCCAGTTCATCGTGCCGTTCGTGAAGCTGCCGTTCAGAACCAGATTGCCATCCCCGGAGAAGACTTGCTGCGTGATCACAGCATCGCCATACCCACTAGCTGTTACTTTTACTGGATAGTTCCCGTCAACCGAGAAGACGTCCGGGTGAAGCGTCAATGTGCCAACTTTTACGGCATATTGCGAAGCATTTAATACCACACCATTTACAGAAACAGATGTAATAGCGCCTCTCCAAGCTGCGTCATCTGCAAAAGGAATGACGATTTCTTGGCCAGCCAAATTATTTGTGCTATCCGCAACCATTGTTGGCGGACGTTTCACCGGTGCATTTTCCACCTCAAGCACAACGTTGTCGATCCATACGGTACCAACTGCTGCGTTAGGTGTTTTGCCCAGCATGATTTTAAGGGCAAGCAGCTCATCGGCATTCGGACGAACCGTAAAGGTGAGATGTGTCCAGTCTGTACCTATAGATTGAACACCGGAATCAAATTTCCGTACGTAAGATGCATTCTCAAGTGTTGCCTGCAAATCACGCGCAACGGATGCTTTCACATCAAACGCCAATGTATAGGTCAAGCCCTTTTTGAAGCTCATGCCGCCTTGAATCAGCATGTTGCTGTACGGCTGGTTACCTACACTTGTTACATTGATCTTTGCAGCGCCATCCTCCGTCGTAAATTGTGCTGCTCCACCCTCTTGCGAATTCTGCTCCCAACTGAGCAGGCCAGCGAAGAAATCTCCGTTTTTCAGCGGGAACAGATCTACGCCTGTGAAGTCAAAGTTGTTATTGGTTGTACGGATCAGGGATACGTTGTCGATCACAACATCCGCGTCATTTCCTCCGAGTCCAAAGACAAGCTGCCCTTCCTCATCCGTTACGCCAACAGGCATCGTGAAGGTGAACTCCTGATTCCCCAATGCAGCGCCAAGTGTAAATTCATCCGAAGCATAGACGGTATTGCCATCTTTACTTACAAATGAAACGCTAATCGAACGATTCGAATCCGCAGAAGCCTTGAAAGTCAGCTTATAGGAATCGGTTTGCAGCAGATTGATCCCTTTTTGCGTCAGCGTTATGTCCGCTGGAATGTTGCCACCGTCAGTAATCGCTGCCTCAAGCTGTCTAACAGCAGGGTCAACCGAAGCAGATGCATTCGCGTCGCCGGATGTTGCGAAGTTCCAGTAAGACATACGGTCCATCGTACCAAGATCGAAGTTTCCATTATAGACGTGCTGTCCATTGCCAAGCGGAGCCTTCGGACCATTAGCTTGAGAGACACTATCTACTTCTTCGATTTTAATATTGCCGATCCATACCGTATTCGTATTGAGACCAAGATTAAGCTCCAGTCGTGCAGCAAGATCTGTATCGTTGTTCATCAAGAAGCGGTATTCGTAGTGCTTCAAATTGGTCGTCAGAGCTGCATCGAAGTTATCCGAATATGCGCCCCAGCCGTTATCGGCATCGCCGCCAACCTTTAAGCTCATATTTCTTGCTGCCGATGCTTTAGCATCAAAGCTGATTTTGTAAGCATGGCCTTTCGTAATCGTCGCATATTGAATCAATTGCAGGGCGTAGTTCTGATTGCCGCCGTTTGTGATGGATACTTTGGCAAACTTATCGTCACCGATGTTATCGACGGTTGCAGAGCCTGTGCCGCCAAAATCAGGCGTATGCAGGAAGTTCCAGTAGTTCGCATCAAGCGCTTGTGTAGAGTCCGTAATATCTGTCAGACCATGCTCGAAATCCTGGTCAACGATCGCTTTTGCGTTGGCTGGGATTTCATCCTTCGAATCCGGCTCTACCGGTGTACGGTAAGGGCGGCCTGTCAGATCATAAGCACGGACGTAATCCACTTCCATTTTCGCCGGCAGGCCGCTGTCGGCTGGGAGACGGTTGCCGTCAAATTGGCCGCCAACTGCCAAGTTCAGAATAATATAGAACGGTTTGTCAAACGGCGCGGGGTATGCATATTTATCCGGTTGATCCGCTCCCCAGCTGTTCCAGTTGTTAACGGTTTGATACAGAGTGCCATCCACATACCAGCGGATCTCACCTGGCTCCCACTCTACCGAGTAGGTATGATAGCCGGTTATCGATTCACCTTCAGGGAAGTTATAAGCTGCCCCTGTTGCTTTATTATTCGGAGCGTTCTTGCCGTAATGGATGGTGCCGCCAACTTCTTGCGGCAGGCGTCCTCTTGCTTCCATAATGTCGAGCTCGCCAGAAGCTGCCCATCCGCCATATTCACTGTCAGCAGGCATCATCCAGAAAGCTGGCCAAATGCCCGTTCCCTCTGGAAGCTTCATCCTAGCTTCGAATTTACCATAAGCCTTTGTGAATGTATTGCTGGTCCAGAGACGGCCGGAGGTATAAGGCTTGCCGTTAAATGTCTCTTTCTTAGCCGTAATAACAAGGTTTCCCGTTTCCGGATCTACGGTAATATTTTGCTTACGGTAGTATTGCTGCTCGTTATTCCCCCAGTCTGCTACGCCATATTCGGAGCCGTTACCTTCTTGGTAGCCCCATTTGGACAGATCGACGCCGTTGGTATCCGGAGTAACCGCATCACCGTTAAATTCATCAGACCAGACCAGGCTCCACATTTGCTCTGCTTCAATCGTTTGAGTCACCTGCCCCAGCTCATAACCGGAAGCTTGGAACACAATGACGTGATTGCCTGCAGCCGTAAAGACAGTTGCTGTGATCGTGATGTTGTTTGTTCCAACCGTATAATCTTCAGCCGCAATTGCCGTACCGTCCACCGTAATCGCTTTAATCGAGCTGCTCCAGCCCGGCTGGAAAGCGAAGGTCAACGTAATGTCTTTGCCAAGACTGTTGTCCGTTACATCAGGCGTTACGATTGGTGCGGAAGTCAGCCGGATATCATTGACTAATGGGGCTTTTTCGCCTAATGCATCCTTCGCGCCTTTCCGTTCGAATCGGACATTATCAATAAAGACGTCATGGACGGCCAAAGCATCGCCATTCTTACCAAGCAGATATTTCAGTCCTACCGTATCATCCTTTGGCATCGTGAACTCAAACGAGTAGCTCTTGGTCGTTTCACCAAGTGTTACTTTCTCATTCAGATAACGTGTGTAGGTACCGTTCTCTGCGATCACTTCCATGTTCTTCGCAAGCGTAGATCTTGCATCGAACGTAACGATATAAGTCATGTCTTTCTTAACGAGCAGAGGCTGTTGATACAACATCACATCCCAAGGATTCGCACCAACATTCTCAACGTTCACCTTGGCTCTGCCGCTTGTAAAATCAAAGGTTGCTTTGGAGTTACCGTCGTATACGCCTTGCACATGCTGAGACCAATTAGCACCTTCGTTTGCAAAGTAGCCGTTCTTTAATAGGAAGGCTTTGTCTCGGGCACCTTTAATCTCTACGCGTACATTATCCATGTACACATCATGTGCTCCAGCTGGATTTGTTGTTTGCTTGCCAAGCAGTACTTTAAAGGATGCTAGAGTATCAGCCGTAACAGGCAGTTCGTACGTAAACGTCTGGTAATCTGCCGTCAAATGCTCCATCTTCGAGAGCAGTCGTCCGCCAGCATTATCTACCACAATTTCAACGTCACGTTCTGCCGTCGATTTGAGATCGACGGATACGACGTAGCTGTTGTCTTTGTGCAGATTGAAGTCATTTTGCATCAGCATAACGTCCCAAGGATTGTTGCCAACGCTGCTAACATTCACTTTCATGCTGCCTGCATCTTCTGTGTATCCGGTCACCTTGTCCCAGCCGTCATAGAAGCCTTGAACATGCAGGTTCCAAGAAGTCTTGCCGTTCGAGAAGTCACCATTCTTGAGCGGGAACTGATCCGCCAGCGGCAGATCACCGATGCCATTGTTCGTGAGGCGGGTCATAACAATATTATCAATCGTTACATCTGCATCATTACCACCAAGCATAAAGACTAGGATCGCTTTATCATCCGCTGCTTCAGCAGAGTTGAAGTTCACCGTCTGTACAGCTGATGACGCGGTCAGGTTCACCTCAATAGGATCAACCACATTTGTGCCGTCCTGCTTCTGAATACCGACCTTTATGGTACGGTTTGATGCTGCACTTGCCTTAAACTTCACTTCATAATCATTGTTAGGAATGAGGTTTACGCCTTTTTGCAGCAATGTAATCGAAGCAGCTCCGGTACCGCCGTTTGTAATATTCGCTGTGAACTCTCGATTATCTGGGTCAACCGAAGCCATTGCTGCTGCTCCGTCTGTCGTATCGAAATGCCAGTACGTAAGGCGGTCCAATCTTCCAAGATCAAAGCTGCCGTTGTAGACATGATTGCCGTTAATAGGCTCTTTCGCCGCATCCTCATTATATGGATCTGGCGCATCTACTTCTTCCAGCTTCACATTACCGATCCAGACAGGGTTCGTGTTGAGACCCATATTGAGCTCAAGTCGAGCGAGAACATCGGTATCTGCTGCCATCTGGAAGGTCATGCTGTAGTTCTTAAACTCATCAGTCAGGTTAACAGATAAAACATCCGAATAAGTGCCCCAGCCGCGGTCAGCCCCGCCGCCAATCTTAGCGGACATTGTCCGGTTCGTGCTGGATTTGGCATCAAAGGACAGCTTGTAATATCTGCCTTTACCTACCGTTACGTTCTGAATGAGCTGAACGGAATAATCCTGCGATCCACCGTTTGTAATTTCTGCTTTCGCATAAGTTGTACCGCCAATATTATCCGTCCCGATAGAACCTTCGCCATTATAAGTCGGAACGTGAACGAAATTCCATTTTTCCGGATCCAGAGTATCCGTTTCTGTTGCTACTGTCTTGAAACCATTGGTAAAACTAACATCATGTAAGTAGTTACCGTTAATCGCTTCTTTATGATCAGCCGGCAATGGTTCCTGCTCTACCTTCGGCTCCTCAAGACCAGCAGTTGAATATCCGCCTTTCTTATCGTAAACGCGGACATATTCTACTTCCATCGTCCGGGCATTGTCGTCCGTTGGCATCTTACCACCGTCGAAGTTACCACCAACTGCCAGGTTCAGGATCATGTAGAACGGCTTATCAAACGGTGCCGGATAAGCATATTTCGCCGGTTGATCAATCCCCCAGCTGTTCCAATTGTTCTGCGTTTGATAGACTTTTCCGTCTACCAGCCAGCGAATTTCGCCTGGTTCCCATTCAACGGCATATACATGCTCACCGCTAAAGTCTACACCTTCTGGGAAGGTATATTTGTTACCTGTGTAGCGGTTACCAGGAGCGGCTTTACCATAATGAATGGTTCCGGAAACTTCATCTGGCAGTCTGCCTACAGCCTCCATAATGTCAATCTCGCCAGACGATGCCCAAGTGCCGTATTCGCTTGTTGCTGGCATCATCCAGAAGGCTGGCCAGAAGCCTTGGCCTTTCGGCAGCTTCAGCTTTGCTTCGAATTTGCCATAAGCTTTGGTAAAAGTGTCCTGTGTGAAAATTCTGCCTGAAGTATACGGCTTATTATTGGTGTTAGCTTCTTTTTTCGCCGTAATAACAAGTTTGCCATCTTCTACTTTCATATTGTCAGCTTCATAACTCTGCTGCTCGTTATTGCCCCAGCCATCAAGGCCATATTGCGAACCTGTACCAAGCTGGTATCCCCACTTTTCGAGGTTTACTCCATTCGTGTCGAGATGGCTGCCTGTTCCGTCAAACTCATCATTCCAGACCAGCTCCCACTCATCTTCGTCCGGTGTTGGTGTTGGTGTAGAATTCGTGCTTCCGTTTCCGCTATTACTGTTGCTACCCACTTGCTTCTGCCCTTTGTCCAGCTTCTTTCCATTCAAGGTAGAATCAGATGAATGATTGTTCAAATGATCAATATCCGTATTTTCTGTTTCAAGAACCGTATTCGTATTAAGATCCATATCATCGATATTAGAATCCTCGATCACGATACGTACTGGTCCTTCTTTCTTATCTACGACGATATTGTGCGCTTTCACATTATGAAAATGAATACTATGAACACCACCACCGCTTACATAGATGGTGCCTTTCACCTCAGAATCTTTCAGCGTGAAATCGCCTTCAGCAATGCCCGCAGTTAAGAACAGATTGCCGCCGATGGCTGCATCCTCAATTGTCACTCCGTCTTTATTAACCAGCGCATTGCCAGTCAGCTGCTGATCCTTGTAAGTACCAGCTTTCGTGTAAGCCTCGCCTGCCAAACGATCTAGCAGCACAACTGCTTCTGCACGAGTGATCGATTTGAGCGGCTGAACGGTGCCGTTAGGGAATCCCTTCAGATAGCCCCCGCTTACTAATTGGGCAAATGATTCTACTGCAAATGCGCCAACTTGCGCTTTATCATTAAAGGCACTTAAAGGGTCATTGCCCGTTACTGCAGGCAGACGGAACAATCCTGCTGCAATCTTCGCAGCTTCCTGTCTCGTAATGGCCGCATTTGGCTTGAATGTTCCATCTGGGTAACCATTAATGAAGCCTGCTTTTTTACCAATAGCAACCTGATCCGTATACCATGCACCTGCTGCTACATCTGAGAAGCTATCTTCACCTTTCACAGTGAAGCCAAACAAGCTGTTAATCAATTTCGTAAACTCTGCACGAGTAATTTGCTGCTCTGGCTTAAAGCTGCCATCCGGGTAGCTGCTGACCAGACCTTTGGATGTCCACTTATTCACTTGTTCTGCAGCCCAGTGACCGGTTACATCTGCTGCTCCTGCACTAGGTACGTCCATTGTAGTTGTTGATGATGCATATACAGCAGATGGAAGATAGGTTAATAGAATCATGACCGACATGACTAGTGACAACATCCGTCTCCTACGAAGACGACTGCCTTTTCTCTTTTTTTGTATCAACGCCGTTTCCCCTCTCTTACGTTATTCTTAGCGATTCTTTCTTGAAAAAATGAATTTTGGCAATAGAAAAGGAACGCCCTGGCATAAATATGGCGTTCCTTATCCTGTTGCAGATGCTTATGCTTACTGCTAGATTATTTCGATGCCGAAGCGTACCAATCGTTAACTTCCTTCGTCACTTGGTCGCCGCCGGATTTTTTCCAGTTGGAAACCATTGTATCGAACGAGTCGATAGGCGCTTGACCGTAGATGATTTTGGAGAACGATTCATTAACAAGCTTGTTGAGCAATTCGTTCTTCGATTTCATCGTTTCTGTCAGAGGACCTTGGAAGTAGTTTTTCATACGAATATCTTTTTGCTCCATAACAATCTTCATCGCTTCAACGTTCTCTGGCTTACGAATCGCTTTAGTTTGCTCTTCATAAGGAGTCGTCATCGCTTCACCATTAGCAATCTTGATCATCGTGTCTGCATACAGCGAAGGTTGACGAGCGCCTTCAAATGTCAGCGAATAGTAGATTGGCTCTACAAGATGTGTACGGTCCGCATAGTTCGGGAACAGGTCCGGATATTTTTCCGGATCTTTTGTAATTGTGCCGTCTGGCAACTTAGCCCAGTCATAACCTTCAGCGAAGCCATTCTCGAACTGGCTGCCTTTTGCTGGGTTAGCCCAGTTATCGAAGAAGAAGTTATAGTAACGGAGCAGCGCTTCAGGATGCTCTGCTTTTTTGTTGATCAGCATCCAGCCGTTAACGGATGGGTTACCGCTTTGGGAACCAATTTTACCGTCTGGTCCAGCAGGAATAGCATATGCTTTGTATTTCGCGCCTGGAACGTTGTTGATCAGATCGCCAAACGGCCAGTCTGGCAGCCAGTTACGGCCTACGATTGCGCCTGCTTGACCTTTCGTGAAGAACTCAGAACCAGAAGTGTCATCTTTCAGACCGGAGTCTTTCGAGATCCAGCCTTTATCCATCCAGTTTTTCAATGTACCAAGAGCTTGCTTCGCAGCTGGATCAACCGAACCAAATGCCAGCGTACCGTCTGCGGCTTTGTTCCATTGTCCAGGCATTGTACCGTAAGCACCAAACAGCCAGCTTACGTCCGTCATCCAGTTCAGGAAGCCGTTCTTGAAGCCAAGCGCCATACCAAATGTATCTGGTTTACCGTTGCCGTCTGGATCTTTGGTTGTGAAGGCATCCATGATGACTTCGAGATCAGCAACTGTTTTTGGAGCTTGCAGACCTAATTTATCCATCCAGTCTTGGCGGAGCCACAGCACCATATCATCGTTGAATGCGTAGTCGAGAACTGGAAGAGCCATTTTCTCGCCGTCACGTGTTACAGGAAGGAATGTATCCGGGTTCAGAGCAGCTGCTTTTTTGTACTCGTCACCAGCGTATTTATCGAACAGATCATTAACCGACATGAATTGACCGGAGTCAATCAGCATGTTCACTGTTTCCATGTCACCACGGTAAGTAATAACGTCAGGCATTTTCTCGCCGGAAGAAAGCATCAGACGAAGCTTTGTTTTGTAAGCGTCGTTTGTATCCGTTACTACCCAGTCATATTTCACATCAATGCCCAGGTTTTCTTTCATATACTTTTGCAAAACGTTGTTTTCCATCGTTTCGCCAGTCTTGAAGAAGTAGTTTGTACCTACGCCTTTTACTGTTGAAAGAGTAATAGGCTCAGCATATTTCGTGCCGTCCCAGCCTGTCTCGTCTACGCCGCTGCCCGCGTCGTTAGTAGCCGCATTGTTTGTAGCTGCTGCGTTGCCAGAGTTTGAAGGTTTTTCGCTAGCTGGCTGGTTGTTGCCGTTATTATTGTTCGATCCGCATGCCGCGAGGCTTGCTGCAAGTACACCAGTCAACGAAACGAGCATAAGCTTTTTCATTGAATTACGCATTGTTTTCCCCCCGTAATATGATTATTCATAGATGAGAGCGCTTTATTTACTCTCAAGTAATACTATAGTCTTGGTTTTCACTGTTATAAATACCATAATTTTGAGTAACATACCATTATTTTATCTTCCTGAAACAATTACTCTTTTACCGCACCAAGGACAATCCCTTTGACGAAAAAGCGCTGCAGGAACGGATATACCAGAAGTACTGGAAGCATCCCGATAAAGATCTGTGCAGCCTTAACCGTACGCTGCGAGATGTTCTTCAGCTCATTCGGGTCAGGGTTCAGCTTGCTAAAATCCTGCTGTACGATAATCGTCTGCAAGAAGGTTGCTAGCGGATAGTTACGGTAATCGTTAATATAAAGCAAAGCGTCAAACCATGCATTCCAGTTACCAACAATGGTGAACAAGGACATCGTCGCGATAGCTGGCATTGCTAGAGGAAGATAGACCCGGAACAAGATCGAGAAATGCCCCGCTCCATCGATGAAGGCTGCTTCCTCCAGTTCCTTTGGAGTTGCACGGAAGAAGTTCATCAAGAGAATCATATTGAATACAGCAACCGAGCCTGGAAGAACGAGCGCCCAAATCGTATTCATCATGTGGAGGTTACGAATGACGATATACAGAGGAACGATACCACCGCTGAACCACATCGTAAATACGAAATACCAAGCGTATCTCGACCGGCTCTTGAATACCGTTGTATCCTTCGACAGTGCATAACCGCCTAATGTAATAACGGCCAATGTAATCGACGCGCCCAGCACCGTACGTCCGATGGATATCCAGAACGCCCGAAGGAAGTTCGGATTGTTCATTGTTTTCGTATACGATTCGGTATTGAAGTCTACCGGCCACATGCCGACCAAATGCGCATTCGCAGGGGCACTGGCACTAAAGCTGATCGCAAGAATATGAACGATTGGTATAATACACAGCAGTCCCGCGAGACTTAGGATGAGATAGTTAAAAATAGAGAATGCTCGATAGCCAAATGTTTTCTGATACATGTACGCAGGTACCCCTTTCTAGAAGATTTTATAATCCGCATATTTATGAGCGAGCTTGTAGCCAACAATGATGAGCACGAAACCAATCAAGGATTTGAATATGCCCACTGCTGTTGCCAAGCTGTACTGCCCATTCAGAATGCCCGTCCGATAGACGAAGGTATCAATGATATCGCCTTTATCGTAGACAAGCGGATTATACAAGTTGAAGATTTGGTCGAAGCCTGCGTTCAAAATATTACCGAGTGCAAGCGTACCTACAACGATAACAATTGGCAAGAGCGAAGGAATCGTAACATGCCAGGTTTGCTTCCAGCGAGTTGCACCATCCACTTCTGCTGCCTCATAGAGAGAAGGATTAACCCCCGCAAGCGCTGCCAAGTAGACGATTGTACCGTAGCCAAATTGCTGCCATACATCACTAAGAACGACTACAAATCGGAACCAGTCCCCATCTCCCAGGAACAAAATCGATTCTTTCACCCCGAACCAATCATGAAGGATGGAGTTAATAATACCATCCGAAGCCAGCATATCGTTCAGGATTCCGCCGAGGAATACCCAGGAAATAAAGTAGGGTAGATATACCAAGGTTTGAACAGTACGTTTGAATGGATTAAAGTTCACTTCGTTCAGTAGAAGCGCGAAAATGAACGGTACAATAATACCGCATATAATCTTCAAGCATGCAATAAACGCCGTGTTCGTGATCACTTGCTGAATGTCCGGATAATCGAACATAAACTTGAAATGCTCAAGCCCAACCCACTTGGAATGGAAAATACCATCGTAAGGTTTATAGTCCTGAAAAGCGATTACCAATCCCCCGAGAGGTACGTACACAAAGATGAATTGCAAGATTACTGCCGGAAGCAACATGAGATGCAGCGGCCATGTCCTCTTCAGGAAACCTCTTGCTTTTGTTTTTTCAGTGTTCTCTCCAATGACCTCATTACGGGCTATCGCCTTTGTTGTTGTCCCCATCCCCATTGTCCTTTCCGCTATTCTTTTTGTCGATTGACAGAGTCTCATCATGATGTATAGTAAGTATAGCAATCGGGGAATCGGCAAGTCTGCGCCAATGATTTTAGAACGATACCCATTTCTTTTGTTTTCATCCACATTGATGCGGGGAGACGGACAAGGATGTCGCTTAGATTGAATACGTTTACAAAAATAGTCGGCATTATCGTTTTGCTGCTTATTCCGATTATCGCGCTCTATTGGTTTTCTAATAAAACAAGTATGGATGTTGTTATGAATGAAGTCGAAATATCCATGCATAAGGACTTGTCCTATTTTGCTGATAAGACGGATGAAACGGCAGAACAGCTTGCAAAGAGTGGTCTTATGATCACGGAAGATATCAACGTTCGTACCCTTGAGTTTCTTGAGATTGCCACCTTATATGAACAAACGGATCAGAAGATTCGAATTGCCGACAAGCTTCGGCTGATCAATGCCTCCTCCGATTGGGACACAACGATCAGCATCTATGCGCCTGCAACCAATACCTTCGTTTCAACCGACTTCCACCTGGAATACAATAAAGATCTCGTAACGAAAAACTATTCAAAGGTATGGAAATATACCGAGAATGTCGCCCCCTACTATCAAAATAATCCTAGGTTTGTCCGATTTCTGACCGAACCTTATGACAGCTCCTCCGGTAACGCAGGGGTTATTGTAGAAGTCAGCTTTGCAGCAGATGAATTAGTGAAAGGGCTTGAACGCTTTAAACAAGGCGGCAAGGGAGATGCCTTCTTCGTATCGCCTGAGCAGCAAATATTAGCCGTGAGAGGCTCTGACAAAGAGCTTCAGCAAACGCTGCTCTCTAAAGTTGATTTAAGTAAGCTTTCTCACTCGCAGTACTCTCGTATTAAGCTGCACGGGACCGAATATACCGTGAACAGCGTCTACATGCCCGAGCTGGGCTGGTATCTATTTGATTATTTACCGATTGATGATGTTGTCAGACCGATTACAGCAAACAGCAATCTTTTCTATATTTGTATCGTGTTTTTGCTTATCGGCAGTACGATTGCCGCCTATATCCTGTATACGAATGTCCAGGTACCCATCCGGGAGCTTATTCGCGGTGTGAAGAAGTTGAAGAAAGGTGAATATCCGAAGCTGAAAGTCTTCCATCCGAATAATGAGTTCCACTTCCTGCTCGTCAGCTTCAACGATATGGCCGTCCAGATCGAGCAGCTGATCCAGAACGTCTATCTCGAACAGATCCGTTCAAGAGATGCTAACCTGAAGCAATTGCAATCCCAGATTAATCCGCATTTCCTCTATAATTGCTTCTCTCTCATTCGCAGCTTAACGAGACTTGGAGAGAAAGAATCGGTTATGGAGCTTGCTCTTCATCTCAGCCGTTATTACCGTTACACAACCAGATCCGAGAGACAGCTGGCCTACTTGCGCGAAGAAGTGGATCTTGTCAAAAGCTATCTAGCTATTCAAGCGATGAATGTCCAGGATATGACCTATGTCATTACAATTCCAGAGGCAATGGAAGAGCTCGAGATTCCAAGGCTTATCCTGCAGCCAATTGTAGAAAATGCTGTTGTGCACGGTTTGGAGCCTATCGGTACTGGCGAAGTCCAAATTACTGGCTCGCAAAATGACCGCTACAACCTCATTACCGTCACAGATAACGGCATTGGTGTTACCGAGGAACAGCTCGCCCAGCTAAAGCTGCAAATGTCTATGCCTCCTACCGAGGATAAGGGCTGCGCGTTATGGAATACACGCCAGCGTATGCTGCTCCAGTATGGACAAGAAGCAGGCGTACGACTCTACCGTGGTGATGACGGCGGACTTACCGTTGAGTTGTATTGGCCAAATGAGACAAACATGTTTACGAAGTAAGAATTGCTTCACAATTCTTTAAGCCTATGCTTACGAAGTAAGAATTGCTTCACAATTCTTTTAAGCCTATGCTTACGAAGTAAGAATTGCTTCACAATTCTTTTAAGGAGGAACTTAACATGCGCCAACTTCTTATTGTAGATGACCAATCCATACTGGCAGATGATCTTGCAGATATGCTGCCATGGGATGAGGCCGGGATCGATGTCGTACATAAAGCTTATTCGGGTCCAGATGCGATCGAGCTGATGCATGTACACGCAATTGATGTCGTTATTACCGACATCAGGATGCCTGGCATGACAGGACTTGAGCTTATTCAGGAAATTAAACAGAACTGGAAGCATACGAAATGTATCCTGCTCTCCGGGTATTCCGATTTTGAATATACGAAACAAGCGCTGAAGCTGAAATCTACTGATTATTTGCTAAAGCCCGCAGCTGATGATGAGCTTCTCACCTCGGTCCGCAGGGCAATTAAGGAACTCGAACAGGAATGGCTCGAGATCAGCTCTATGCAGCGAGCCATGTACTCCCTTCGAGAACAATTACCTAAGCTGCGGGAGTATTTGCTGCTTGATCTCTTAAGCGGCAAACAATCGATATCGCTTCAGCGATTGTCCAAAAAGCTGGCGACCTATTCGATCCCTTTCCAGGAGGGAGATCCATTCCATGTCTTGCTGCTCCGATTGGATGATGAAGATCGGCTCTATGATGATGGTGAAAGTGAAGGCCTCATTGATTATGCCCTATCCAATATGGCGGAAGAAGTGTTTGGGGACCAGCTGGATATGTGGCATTGCAAGGACTCGAACGGGTTTATTGTCTGTCTTTTAAAAGCTAAAGCCGGTTCTAGCATACCAACTGACCTCGACGGCTGGATCGAAAGCCATGCCTTCCAGCTGCAGCATGTTGTGAAGTCCTATCTCAAGGTCGGCATCTCCATTCTGACGAGTAAAGGCGGCACATTCCCACAAGATGTAAACCCGCTCTACCAGAATTCCATCACTAACTTCCGTCAGTTCATCGGCGGTGAGAGAGAACTATTCGTGTCGCTTGCCAAAGAGCCTACACGTGGAGCCCCTCAACTGCTCGGTGAGCTGTACCGCCCGCCATCCGTCTTGCAGATGCTCGAGCTTGGTCAATGGGCTACTGCAAACGACAAGCTTGAGGCGATTTTCAGAGAGATCGAAGAAGAATGGCGTGGTTCACAAGAGCATGTGCTGGAAGCCTATTTCTCTATCGCTGCCTCTCTTGCTGCATTAGCTCACAAGAACAAGAAATGGCTCTCTGACATGATCGGCGATGATTTCCACGCTTTCGCGAATGGCAGTCCGATCAATTCCGTTGAGGATTTGCGTGCATGGACAAGCCGGTCCATCACTTCCTATCAGAAGTCGGTTAATAGTGAAGATAAGGATTCACGATCGGGCATCATCCGTAAAGTGCAGGAATTTATTCATGGCCATTTGGAGCAAGCTTCGCTTAACTCCATCTCCACTCATGTTTACTTAAATCCTTCCTACTTGTCTAAGATTTATAAGACAGAGACTGGGGAGGGCATCAGCGAATATTTACTACGTGCCCGAATGGAGAAGTCAGCTGAACTGCTCGCCCAAACTGATGAGAAAATCTATGAAATCTCGGTCATGCTTGGCTATCAGAAGCCAAGCTATTTCATTCAATTATTTAAAAAGCATTTTGGCATCACGCCTCAGGAATATCGGAATAAGGTTGCTAACTAAAGGTTATTCCACAAACAAAAATAGCGGTACAGGGATATCCCTGTACCGCCATTTTTGATTTTAATCAGTCTACTATTTCACTGCCTCCGCATTCGCAAGCGCCTCTAGGAATGGTTGATGCACCTTTCCATTCGAAGCTACGACATGGCGGACGCCAAGATTGTACGCCCCACCTAGCGTATCGGTTACGATACCGCCGGATTCCTGTACCAGCAGCGCGCCTGCTGCGAGGTCCCAGCTGTTTAGACCAATTTCCCAGAAGCCGCTAAGGCGTCCGGCAGCGACATATGCCATATGAAGGGCAGCAGAACCGCCTGAACGAATGTTACGCACTTGCGGCGCCATTGCTTGTAATCCCTTCATATTCAGCGGCAGTGCAAATTCTGCATCTGCCGGGAAGCCCGTTGCAATCAGGCTCGTCTTAAGAGTATCCTCGCCAGACACGCTCATCCGTTTGCCATGTACATAAGCGCCTTTGCCCTTCTCGGCAATAAACAGCTCATCCCGCATCGGATCATACACAACCCCTAGAATAACTTCACCTTTATGGGCAAGGGCAATCGATACTACGAAGAACGGAAAGCCATGTACAAAGTTGGTTGTCCCGTCAATCGGGTCAACAATCCATAGATACTCGGCGTCGCTTAATTCTTCCAATGCACGCGCGGATGCCTCTGGCCCTGGCTCTACACCCTCTTCACCTAGGAACGAATGATGAGGGAAATGTGTCAGCACAAGACGTTTTATCAATGTCTCCGAGCCTTTATCCACTTCTGTCACCAAATCATGCGCCGAATACTTTATATCAAGCTTCTCATAATTTCCTAGCTTAGACTTTATCCATTCTCCCGCTTTAGCCGCGCAGTTGATCGCCACGGCGGCGAAGCTTTTGCCTCCGACGACGGTGCCCTGCTGATCACCTACAGTCACAGTCCATCACTCTACTCTCGTCATAATTTAACCACAATAGATTTTATTAGTTTCGATGTCAGTCGAAAACTGAAATCTATTTGGCGAATAAACCTACCTCTAAACGCGGCGCTTCACCTTCGAGCAGCCTCGATAGAGGTTTTCTCATGAATGCTTTAATTGTATGTTTGTAACTTATACGTATGACTTCCTATGCAAGTTTCACACAAGTGAAAACGGCTGCTTCATCCTTAGGAAGAGCAGCGTACACTTCACGATGAAATAGTAGCTCAGTATAGGTGAAATCTTACACTTCGTATATTTTAAAAATATTAACCTAGTGTTAAAGCTTCGTCAAACCTTCGTATATCAATTGGCCAGCCAGCAGCAATAACGTGATGCGCAGCAGCCAGAGCAGACCTTTCCCGCTCATGCGGCTAGCAATCATGGCTCCGAGTTTGCCGCCAATCCACGCTCCCGGCACCAGTGCCAGTACAATCCAATAATTGATTTCGCCAAGAAGGCCATGCATCCCGCTCCCAAGAATGGAAGAAAGAAAGATAACAAACATGGAAGTTGCGGTAGCGGTATGCGGCGGGAAGCGGAATAACAGCACCATCAGAGGAACAAATAAAGAACCGCCCCCGATCCCAAACAAGCCCGAAATCAACCCAACAGCAAAACCAATCCCAAGTGCCGGAACCATCGCATAGCCATACGTGTGCTCCTGCCCATTGGCATCCACTACCGTCCGTTTGATCGGCCATTCTCGGGTAATCGGTTTCAAATAATCCTTAGCGATTAACAAGCCAGCCATGAGCAGCATGAATATGCCAAACGAAAGCGAGAATGCTGCACCTTGGAACCGGCTTGTCAAAGCGGATCCAATCATCGCAGCTGGCCCGCTGGTAATGAAAAACAACCAGCCGCTGCGGAAATCGACCAGTTTCTTCTTCGCATAACTTAGAGTTGAAGCTAGTGCCGTTACAATCAGCATCGTGAGCGATGTACCTACGGCGGTCGCATGACTGATCTCATCGCCCGTGAGCTGCGACCCAAGGAGCATCAGCACCGGGACGATAATAATGCCCCCGCCAAGACCAACGATACTCCCGAACATCGCTGCAACAACGCCAAGCAGCGCTAGAAGAATCCACTCCAACACTTTTGCTTCACCGCTTTCTGAAGTCTCTGGTTGCTAATCAATTATGTACTTGCATAAAATAACACCGCCAAGGTGAAACGCTTCCCGCTATCTTCTGATGGCGAGCTGCGTTTCATTCCGGAGAATCCTAAGACCTGTTTATAAGACAAGACTTATAAATGCTTAGAATTCAAGGAGTCTACCTTGACGGTGCTAACGATTATGGCTCGATCTCAATGGTTCCGCCATCAAGAATCCGGATCCCGTCTTCCTGCGCGGCCCTTTCCTTCAAATCCTCCATCAGCTTGAGCAGAGCGGCATCCTTGCTCTTGGCTTCAAGCATGCAATCAATCCTTGGCGTTGTAGATGCAACGCTTCGAAGAAACTGCACAAGCGGCTCTGGCTCCAGAAACTCTGCATGGCCGCGAGGATCCGAAAGACTTTTGGGACTCGAAGCATGAATTTTCGGCGGCAGTGCACCTTCTTCTAGCCCAAGGCGCTCCTCTTCCAGCTTCCAGGTACGTGCAATCCGCGGCCATAAGCCAGCAGACAGCTCGTCCATCGATACATCACCGCTGTTGACGGCATGATGATGAATGTCCAGCACCATCGGCACGCCGACGGCTTCCGCTGCTGCCAGCGTTTCCCGAACATTAAATGTCTTATCGTCGTTCTCCAGCGTAACTCGATGCTTGTACCTCGGCGATAATGCACCAAACTGCTCGATAAAACGCTCACTGGACAGCTTTTTATCGCCATAAGCTCCACCCATATGAATATTGCATTTCACGGTCTCGGGAAGCTCCATTGCCTCAAGCATCCGGATATGGTAATCGAGATCACGCTCCGAATTCACCAGAACCTCTGGCCGATTCGTGCTGAATACGCAAAAGTGATCGGGATGGAACGAGGTCCTCATCCCTGTCTTAATTGCATAGTCGCCAAGTTCCTTCATCGTAGGACGAAGCACAACAAACGGATCCCAATCTGCAAGATCACCGTGGGTAGCAAGCGGGATAAGCTTTGACGAGAATCGGTACATGTGGATGTCATGCGCATTAGCATGTTTCATGATACGAAGCGTGCTTCGCAGATTATCTTCTGCGATCCGCTCCATTTTGCGTATGCCAGCTTCTCGATCATTCAGCTTATTAAAGCTCGCAAATGTCATCGTCCGAGACGGTGAAGCATTCTCAAGAATCATACTCATGGCGACGAATCCGAACCGGACGATCATTATGAATTATACCCTCTCTCCGAAAAACATCTCGTAGGCGAGAGCCGTCTGAATGCGCGCTTCCTCTTCGTTCAGCTTGCGCACCAGTTCCATCTCCACTTCCGTCACTTCTTCGCCTTGGAAATTAATTTCCGCAATCGAGGCGAGGATGCGAACGATCGCAATCGCTTCGTTATTAGGTGTATACGCGATTACTTTCTGGCCGGCTGGGAAGACGCGGAACCCGCTCTTCACCATTTTGCCCCTACCGTATTCAAGCAATTCATACAGCTCTTGCTCCGATTTGAATTTACACACGGAATTAAACTCTGTTGCAAAACCCATTCTAAACTCCTCCTTTCTTCTAGAATTAGGGACCTCCATTGCCGCAACCGCCATAATCTATCGTTTGCTTATCCGCATAACGCTTCAGAGCAAGCTCGATCAGCTTATCGAGCAGATCACGGTAAGGCAGACCTGATTCCTTCCACATAAGCGGGTACATACTGATTGGCGTAAAGCCCGGCATCGTATTCACTTCGTTAATGAATAGCTGCCCATCTGTTTTTCTTAAGAAAAAGTCTACGCGGGACAGGCCCGACCCGTCAATCGCAAGAAATGCACGAATCGCCATATCTCGTATTACTTCCGCCTTATTGTTCGGGATATTCGCTGGAATTTGAATCGTTGATTTGCCATCTACGTACTTCGCCTTATAATCGTAAAACTCATTGGAAGGCGCAATTTCGCCCGGTACGGAAGCCTTCGGATCTTCATTCCCAAGTACGCTGACCTCAATCTCCCTTGCATCAACAAATTCTTCAACGATGACCTTGCGGTCAAATCGAAAGGCAAAGTCTATGGCTGCAATAAGCTCATCGCGGTTCTTCGCTTTGGATATTCCTACGCTGGATCCGAGATTAGAAGGCTTCACGAAGCAGGGATACCCTAATGCAACCTCACATTCCATAATAAAAAAGGAGGCATCCTTCTCCCACTGCGCCCGGTTAAAATAACGGAATACGCACTGCGGCAGACCCTCGTAGGCGAATACTTTCTTCATTGTAATCTTGTCCATCCCGACAGAGGAAGCTAAAACCCCTGCCCCTACATATGGAATGTTCGCTATCTCCAGCATTCCTTGAATGGTCCCGTCTTCTCCGAAAGTACCATGAAGCAGCGGGAAAACAACATCAATTCCTGCCGCAGCACCCCCGCCAACTAGACTGCCAAGCAATGGAGCGAGCGGGAATGCAGGAGTTACAGGTACCTGCGAATCGTCAGGCGGCAGAAGCCGGAGTTCATCAATTGCCGCCGGCTGGCATCCAGCTACCTCTCCTACTCTCCACTCGCCAAGCTTAGTAATATAAAAAGGCGTTATTTCATATTTTGCGTAATCGAGCTCTCCCATTACTGCAAATGCCGTCTGCAGCGATACGTCATGCTCTCCCGACTTCCCTCCGTAAATCAACCCTAAGTGTACTTTCTTCCCCATTAGGTATCCTCCGGTATGATCAATTTTAGAAGTGGTCCGCTATATGAAAAAAACGATATCTCGTTTGTTCTGTCCATGCATAGGAATCACGATAATCCCAGAAGCGATGCCGGCTGGGAACCGTATTCGCATTAACGAGCGGCATACCCGCCGCATCAAAGGCCGTAATAATCGTGCTGTGCTGGTACCTATTATCCCCGTTCCAATCATACGTAATGACATCACCAAGCTGCAGCTCTTCCACCGATTCAACAACGGTTGCATGCAGGCCAGAGCTTCGTTTGCCGGACAAATAATTGGTAAGTGCATTGGACACTGCCCAGCTGTAGCTCCACCATTCTTTGCCGCCATTTCGGCCTTTGTACCACCAGCCGCTTTCTCTTTTACCAGTATAGTTCATAGGCGCGTGGCCTGCAAAGAGACACTGGGAAATATAGTTTGTACAGTTCACTTCAAATTCTTCATAGGCTGGATTACCTTCATTCCACCATCTGTCCGCATAAGCAGCCGCCATCTCACGCCGGTATGGGATTCCTTTCACCCTCTGCTTCAACTGTGGATACTGGTCAAGATTCAGAAATGGTGTAGATCGGAAGACAGATGCTTCCCGCGTCTGATCCAGAACCTCCTCTTCGACTGCACCTGTATATTCCGCCATTCCAAATCGTGGTCTCCGCTCGGCAATGACAGGCTCAACTCGGAAAATACGCCAGGCTTCTCCTGTAAAATTCAGCCATAACCGCTCGAATTCGGTTCTCTCCTCCAGATAGTACAGTCCCGACTGCTCCATTTGCCTTTTGATATGCAGCTTCACAAGTACGGATACTTCCGTTGGGGATTCATTCACCCTTATCAGATCAGCTTTTGTCTCGCCTCTTGCTGGCAGCACACCACGATACAAATCTCTTTCCCTTAGTCTCTCGAGTCGATAACGAAGTCGTGAGCAGTGATCTTTATCGTCTATATAGTCATCTAGGGCAGCAAAATGCTGATCTGTCTCCGCCTTGTTATATAAGTTTACATATTTCGAAATGGCCGTTTTCCATTCACCAGAGGCTTCTCTCTTCTTTGCTCCTGCCTGATCCGAGGAACGAAGCAAGGAAGAAAGCTTTTGGCGGGCTGGCCTCTCAGCAGTATGTCCGGCAGAAGGCTGGGCAGACTTTGGATGGGTGGATTGGGCAGGTAGCTCTCTGGACGATGACAACGTCGGATTGCCGGACTGCTCACGCACGGCTGCTTTATTAGGTACCTCAAACGAATGTCTCTCCTGAGAATCCGCCTGGCTTGACGGCTGGACGGAACGTACCGGCGCCGGCTGGAGCAGTAAGGCTTTGTTTGACCGCTGCCTATCGGCACGATTCCTTGGTCGATCCGATCGCGTAGACATGGCTACCCCTCCCATTCCTGTATTTGCTGGTTCATTATATGAGCAAATGTATTAATTCATGTAACAATCACCACAGGGCTTGGGAACACTACTTGAGGTAAACAGCAGAGGATGCTAATGAAGTGAAGTTTTCTTCGTAAAAATCTTAAGCCGATGCTTTCGAAGCAAGTTTACTTCGTAAACATTGAGCTAATGCTTTCGAAGCAAATTTACTTCGTAAACTTTGAGCTAATGCTTTCGAAGCGAAGTTTGCTTCGCAAACTTAAGCGTATGCTTTCGAAGTAAGTTTGCTTCGCAAACTTTAAAACCCATGCTTTCGAAGCGAAGTTTGCTTCGCAAACTTTTTAGGAGGTCAAAAAGCGTATGTCCACGAACAACCCTTTTGCACAGCGCAGTACGCTGGATGCTGCCGGCAAAACCTATGTGTATTACCCGATCGCAGAGCTGGAGAAGCAAGGGCTGGGCCCTGTTTCTAAACTCCCTTTCTCCATCAAAGTACTGCTTGAAGCGGCAGTCCGCCAATTCGATGGACGAGCGATAACTGAAGAGCATGTTAAGCAGATTGCCGCTTGGGCGAATGGCCGGGTCGATAAGGAAATTCCTTTTATTCCAGCTCGTATTGTTCTGCAGGATTTCACCGGTGTTCCAGTCGTTGTTGATCTAGCAGCGATGCGCGATACGGTAAAGCGTGCTGGGGGTGACCCGAAGAAGATCAACCCGCTTGTTCCGGTTGATCTTGTCATCGACCATTCCGTCATGATCGATACATTCGGCACCCCTGATGCCCTAGAGTATAATACCAAGCTAGAATTCAAGCGTAATGGCGAGCGCTACCGGTTCCTTCGCTGGGCGCAAACGGCCTTTGATAATTTCCGTGCGGTACCTCCAGGTACAGGTATTGTGCATCAAGTGAATTTAGAGTACTTAGCATCTGTGGCGGCGACCAAACAAATCGGAGAAGACACCGTTGTATTCCCCGATTCTCTTGTCGGCACAGACTCCCATACTACGATGATCAATGGACTTGGCGTTGTGGGTTGGGGTGTAGGCGGTATTGAGGCAGAGGCCGGGATGCTCGGACAGCCGCTTTATTTCGTCATGCCCGAAGTCATTGGTTTCAAGCTGACAGGCAGCCTAGCCGAAGGCTCGACCGCTACCGACCTTGCCCTGACCGTTACGCAAATGCTGCGAAAAAAAGGTGTTGTCGGCAAGTTTGTCGAGTTTTTTGGACCAGGACTGTCCAATATCAGCCTGCCAGACCGTGCTACCGTGGCTAACATGTCACCGGAGTATGGTGCAACTATCGGCTTTTTCCCAGTAGATGAAGAAGCACTTCGGTTCCTTCGTGATACAGGCCGGGATGAGGCGCAGATTGAACTGGTAAAGGCGTATTATCAGGCGCAGGATATGTTCCGAACCGATGAGACACCAGATCCTGTATTTTCGGATACGCTGGAACTTGATTTATCGAGTGTTGTCCCCTCTCTAGCTGGGCCCAAACGGCCGCAGGACCGCGTAGAGCTTACCCATCTGAAAGAGGCGTTTAATGACATTATTAATACTCCTCTTGAGAAGGGCGGCTATGGTCTTAGCGAAGAGAAGATTAAGCAGAAAGTAGAAGTACATCACAAAGAGGGACGGGTCAGTGAGATGAGAACTGGTGCCGTCGTAATTGCCGCTATTACCAGCTGTACGAACACTTCCAATCCAAGTGTTATGCTTGGCGCCGGACTTGTTGCCAAGAAGGCCGTCGAGCGTGGGCTCAAGGTTCCCGCCTATGTCAAAACGTCACTAACACCCGGGTCGCTTGTTGTAACCGAATATTTCAACCGCGCAGGTCTGATGGAACCACTTGAGGCGCTTGGCTTCCATGTAACCGGTTATGGCTGCGGCACTTGTATCGGTAACTCTGGTCCTCTCCCTGACGAGGTCAGCAAAGCGATTGCCGATAACGATATGACCGTATCTGCTGTATTGTCCGGTAACCGTAACTTCGAGGGCAGGATCCATGCGCAGATAAAAGCGAACTATCTCGCATCCCCGCCGCTTGTTGTTTCCTATGCATTAGCAGGCACGGTTAATATTGACCTTTCGAAGGATCCTATCGGAATCGGCTCCGACGGCAAGCCGGTGTATCTGAAGGATATTTGGCCAACAAATCAAGAGGTGCAGGAAGCAATTAAGGCCGCACTCCGTCCGGAAATGTTCCGTGACAAATACGCCAATGTCTTCACGCAAAATGACCGCTGGAACGCGATCGAAGTTCCAAAAGGTGAAAGCTACGAGTGGGATCCGGATTCCACTTATATTCAGAATCCACCGTTCTTTGAGGATTTGGGTGCAGACATTGCCGACATCGTTGATATTCCAGCATCGAAGATTCTCGCTCTGCTTGGCGATTCAGTGACAACCGACCATATTTCACCTGCGGGTAATATTAAGACCGACAGCCCAGCCGGCACCTATTTGACCGATCATAACGTAGATAAGGTCGACTTTAACTCTTACGGCTCCCGCCGTGGTAACCATGAGGTCATGATGCGAGGTACATTCGCCAATATCCGGATTCGCAATCAGGTAGCCCCAGGAACAGAAGGCGGCGTAACCACATACCTGCCTGCGAACGAAGTGATGTCCATCTATGATGCTTCCATGAAATATCAGAATGATGGCACCAACCTTGTCGTGATCGCCGGTAAAGAATACGGAACGGGCAGCTCCCGTGACTGGGCGGCCAAAGGTACTTACCTGCTCGGAGTAAAAGCCGTCATCGCCGAAAGCTTTGAACGAATTCACCGTTCGAACCTCGTAGGCATGGGTGTCCTTCCGCTGCAGTTCCTGGAAGGTCAAAGCTGGAAATCCCTTGGCTTGACCGGCCGCGAGACGATTGATATTTCAGGGCTGTCCAATGACGTAAAGCCGGGGCAAAAGGTAAGCGTCAAAGCCACCGATGAGAACGGCAAAGTAACCGAGTTCAGTACAACCGTACGACTCGACTCCATGGTCGACGTCGACTACTACCGCAACGGCGGTATCCTTCAAACCGTACTGCGCCAGATCATGTAATTTCGCAAAAAAAGCGACTGTGCAAGGCTTCAAGCCTGCACAGTCGCTTTTTCTTTTTCATTTTATTTCTTCCAAAAGTTACGTTAATGGAAAACGGAGCATTTCGAATGATTCTGGAGAAGTGAAGCGTTCGCTTTTGCTCGGGGATTCCAATCCTATTGGAATTGTTCCAAGAAATCCCCGAGCAATGGCGATCGGAAGAACATTCGAATGCGCAGTTTCCCAATTAACCGTCACTTTATCATCGTCCCCATACGCTTCGCATATTCGATCAAGACAGACGAATATTCACGCATACTCTCCATGGTTAACCGGCTTGCCGGTCCAGATACTGATAACGCTGCTGCTACCTGGCCATGCCGATTGAAGATTGGCGCGGACAAAGCCGCCACACCAGGCTCCCGCTCTTCAAAGCTCGTTGCGTAGCCTTGCTCTACGATTTCCTCAAGCTGCTGCTTATATTGATCCAGATCGATGGTTAACAACCATGCTGGGTCGCCGAAAATCTGTTCTTGCACAAAACGGTCCGAATAAGCGATTAATACTTTGCTGGAAGCACCAGCATACAGCGGTAGTCTGGCACCAACCGGCGCTACCCGACGAACCGGCTGATTGCTCTGCACGGCTTGAATCCGAACGCGCTCCGAGCCATCACGCACATAAATACTTACTGTCTCTCCTAGCCGGTCACGCAAACGCTCCATCTCCGGCTGCCAGATAACAGCTTGATCATCCGAACGGGATAAATGCGCCGACAGCTCCCACATCCGCATTCCAAGATGATACCGCTCCGACGAAGGATCCCTCTCTAGAAAACCCCGATCCTCCAGCGTAGCCAGCATACGGTGGACGGTACTTTTATGCAGACCGACCTTCTCCGCGATCTCTGACATGGCCAGATCCGTTCCCGTCGTAAAACATAGCAATATATCCAGCGCCCGCTCAACTGCCCGTACATTTGCTTTGCCTTCTTCCATGAAGTCCGTCCTCCTTTTGCTGTAAATCTAGTTCCGTACAATGAAACTTATTATCATCTAGTATACCTTAATAAAGTAAGAGTGGTAAAGAAAAGTTCGTTCATTACAACATGATTACAAATGCTTAACATTACATCGACATCAATTGACAGGCTCACCCTATCGGTCTACGATAAAAGTACTAGAAGCGTAGAAGCGCTTACATAGTTTTATGTTTTGTGGGGAGGGACACTGCGATGAGCACAACTATTATGACACCGATGCCGCTTGAAACCGGCTTTCCTCAATCCTTGCAGCCTTTTCCTCTTCTCGAAGGCGGACTGCAGAAACAACGACCTAAAGCGAAGACTCGCAAACATTTCTTAATTGCGCTTGTCGCCTCTTTTACTGCACTATGTTTGCTGCTTGTTCTCGTCTTTTACGGATATATCGCATGGATGCTGACTTATCCCTATGTTGCACCACTCACATCTAACCCGAAGGCCGCAGTTGGCCTCGATTATGAGGATATCATGTTACCTAGTGTAAGTGGTAAGACCACCGTCAGCGGCTGGTATGTCCCTGCTGCGGACAATGATTCAGACGCTGTCTTGGCAAGCTCGACCCAATCCTCGGAACGGACCGTTATTTTCAGCCATGGTTATGGCGCGAACCGGGAAGAAAGCTGGGTACCGATGTATGATCTGACGAAGCTATTGCACGGGCTTCACTATAATGTGGTGCTTTTTGACTACGGATATGCTTCCCAGAAGTACAAAGCTCCAGCAACCGGAGGCATAGAAGAATCACAGCAACTGCTTGCCATGATTAATTTTGCCAAATCCCGTGGAGCACAAGAGATCGTGGTTTGGGGCTTCTCGATGGGTGCAGGAACAGCGCTCCAAGCGGCACTCCAAACCAATGACATTGATGCCATGATTCTGGACAGCACTTTCCTTGCCAGTTCAGATACGATGTTCCATAACGTGACGCAAATCCTGCCGCTTCCTAAGTTCCCGTCTATGCCGCTGATCGAGACTCTGCTGCCGATCTGGTCAGGTGCGAATTTGAAGCAGGTGCCCGTCAAACAAATTTTAGCGAAATCCTTTAATATCCCGCTTTACATTATGCATGGTACAAATGACGCAAAGGCGCCTTACCAGTTAGCAGAGCAAATCGCAGCTGGTCAGTCGAATCCGCTGTCCCGTTCGTGGATCGTGCCAAACGGTCAACACGAAATGCTGTTCCGAGCTTCACCAACTGAATATATTCAGCGCGCAGCCCTATTCTTAGGCCAAGTGGACCAACAGTTCCAAGCTCAAGCTGAATCTGAATCAAACTCGTCCACTAATCAAACGTTATAATAAGTATCCAGCACTTATACAAAAAGCCTCCTGTGCATCAAGCGAATCATACACGCTTGTTACACAGGAGGCTTTTCTTTTATTATTGCTTCAGCAGAGTCAGAAACTCCGAACGAAGCGCACTGTCCGAGAACACACCGCGGACTGCCGACGTAACCGTCTTGCTGCCCGGCTTCTTAACGCCACGCGCGCACATGCACAGATGCTCGCCTTCAACAACAACCATCACGCCTTGTGGCTTCAGCACTTCTTGCATGATATTAGCGATCTGCGTAGTAATCCGTTCCTGTACCTGAAGTCTTCTCGTTACCGCTTCAACAAGTCTTGCAAGTTTGCTGAGACCTGCGATTTTACCGCTTGGAATATATCCGATATGCACCTTTCCAAAGAAAGGCGCCATATGATGCTCGCATTGGCTGTAATAAACAATGTCTTTGACAATAACAAGCTCTTCATGCTGCTCGTCAAAGGTGACGCCTAGCACTTCGCGTGGATCTACCTCATAGCCTGCAAAAATCTCTTCATACATCCGGGTAACACGAGCCGGAGTCTCCAAGAGCCCTTCTCTTTCAACGTCTTCGCCAACCAGCTTCAATATTTCTTTCACATGATGCTCAATTTGTTCCCGGTTGCGCGATACCGCCGAATTGACGTAGTCTTTCATACCCGCCATTTCGAACCACCTCTCCGGCTACTTCCAACTAACCGCACTTTATTTTCGTGGCATTTTCTGATTTTTCATCATATTCTGTGCACGATTCATTTGCTGCTTGTTCAAGTTGTAGCCCATTTGTTTCGCCATTTTTTGAATCATTTCAGGATCATTCTGCATTTTCTCAAGCTGCTTGCGCAGGTAGAATACCCCGATAAAGAAGCCGCCTATAGCTCCTACGATTAACGTTACAATCGGAATAATGATGCTCCATGCCGACATTATTATAATTCACCCGACCCTTTCTATCATTGCTGCCTATAGTCTATAATGACCACTATAATAGCATGTAAAGCGGGCATTCGCAAACGTCCCGCAGAAGTAAATTTTCCTAGCTTTCACGCGGGATCGAAGGCGCATCGTCAGTCCCAATCTGTAACGCCTCAAGACTAGCAATTGCTCGTTCCATATAAACTCTCGCTTCTTCATCAGACTCACTCGGCAGGGCTTCACGCAAAGCATCCAACGCCTCTTCGCCGCCAATTCGGCTAAGTGCCCAAGCTGCCGTACCACGCAGTACCGGCCTTGTATCTTCCTTCATGACACCGATCAGATCGGGTACGGCGCTTTTCTCCTTGAAGTTACCTAGTCCAATAATCGCATTACGCTGAATCGGCTTCTTGCCCCGCCAAGCGGAGGAACTAGAAGCATAGCGCTCCTTGAACTCTCGATTACCTATCGTAAGCAGCGGGACAAGCAATGGCTTCACAAGCTCAGGATCCGGCTGAAGCTCGGGCTGATGCGTCCAGTTCTTACCCCGGTTCACCGGACAGACCGTCTGGCATGTATCGCAGCCATATAACCGGTTGCCGATTTTACGCATAAGCTCATCAGATACGAACCCTTTGGTCTGCGTAACAAAAGAAATACATTTCTGTGAATCCAGCTGACCTGGGCCAACTAGCGCATCTGTCGGGCAAGCGTCGATACACTTCGTACACTCGCCGCAGCCTTCTGTTACCGGCGTATCCGGCGGGAATGGGATATTCGTTATCATCTCGCCGAGATAAATCCACGAGCCAAGATCCTCGCTTAAGATCGAGCAATTTTTCGCGCTCCATCCAATTCCTGCCCGTTCGGCAACTGCTCTGTCTGATAACGCTCCCGTGTCCACCATACTCTCCACACGTACTCCTGGTACATGTTCCTTCAGCCAGGCTTCCAGACGCGCCAGCCTGTCCCGCAGCACCTTATGATAGTCCTCTCCCCAAGCCGAACGCGACAAAATACCGCGCCGTGCTCCTGGTTCCGACTTTGGCGGATTATGCAGCTTCGCAGGATATGCGACAGCAATCGCGATAATCGATTGGGGATTTTCAAACAGCAAAGCCGGATTTGTCCGTTTGTCCAAATCCGGCTCTTCGAAGCCTGATTCCCGGCCAAGCTCCCGGTGCCGGATCAGCCTCTTTTTTAATTCTGTAAACGGATCTGCGGAAGCGAAGCCGATCTTATCGATACCAAGGCTTGGCGCCGCTTCACGAATGTCTTCTTTTAACTTCGCCCAGTCCATCAATATCGTGCTCCCATCCTATTTATTCCTATTACAGTCGTTTGATCGCTTCACGGGCAAGCTCATCACAGCGGTTATTCCACTCGTTGTCGCTATGCCCCTTCACCTTGATGTACTCCACCTGGTGGCGTTTCATCAGATCCCATAATACTTGCCATAAATCCTGATTCTCAACCGGTTCCTTCTTGCTATTCTTCCAGCCGTTGCGCAGCCAGCCATGAATCCAGCCCTTCTGGAAGCAATTCACGACATAGGCAGAGTCACTATATACCTTGGCTTTGCAAGGCTCCTTCAACAGGCTCAGCGCTTCAATAACCGCTTGAATCTCCATCCGGTTGTTCGTGGAGTGTTTCTCTCCCCCGGATATTTCTTTCCGATGAGCTCCATAGAACAGTACAGCTCCCCAGCCTCCTGGCCCCGGATTACCGGAACAGGCACCGTCCGTATATACTGTTACATCTTTCATCATTCATCTCCTAAAAAGAATTGCGTAGCAATTCTTACTTCGAAAGCATTAGCTTAAAGAATTGCGAAGCAGTTACATTTTTATAGAGTGCTCGCCTGCTTAAAAGGCCATAGGATAAAATCCGCTCTCCCATGAATCATCGACCGCGGCACCGTACCAAAAATTCGGCTGTCCTTGCTTGCTCTGGCGTGACGGTTATCTCCCATAACGAAGTATTGACCTTTCTGAACGATTACTGGCATGAAATCCAGATCCTCGATCTCAACATCGGTATACTTCTCCGTTACTTTTACCCCATTGCGATACAGCTCTTTATTATAAATCTCAATACGATCACCAGCTACTCCAACAACCCGCTTCACCAAATAATCCTTGTCCCCTCCAAAATCAGAAGGATCCTCAAGGATCACGACATCCCCTACCTTCGGATTTCCAACGAGATAGGCGAACTTATTCACGAACAGCCATTCCTTGTCCTGAAGCGTTGGCTCCATCGAATGGCCTTCTACCGTCGACAGGTTAAAGACGAACAGATGAAGTACCATAACGATAAGAAATGAAATCGTAATGGTCTTGCCCCACTCCAGCAGTTCTTTTAGCCAGCGGGACTTGTTATCAAGAGCATTCTGTTCGACCTTATCGTTGATTTCCGAAGGGGATACACTCACAGGCTTACCCCTCACTTTCCCCACAGCTGTTGTGCCAGTCTGTATAGTAGCCCTGGACAATCTCATCCTGAAACGGAACCGCTCCCTCGTCCATTCGTTTCAGAAGAGCGGACAAGCCTTGCTGTACCTTGTCCTCCACCATCTGCGGATAATGGTAAGCTAGTTTGTGCATCTGATACTCATCTTGATCGACAACATAACGGTTACCATCAGTTGTTCGAATCACATCCAGATCATAATCGATATAGGTAAGCACATCCCCCTGCATATAAGGAGGAGATGCGATATTACAATAGTAACGAATGCCACTGTCTTCAAGCAGAGCTACAACATTAAACCATTCACCGGGAATAAAAAACGACACCGCTGGTACACGGCTGATCCATTGCTTGCCGTCAGATTCCAAAATAGGCGTCTGACGATTAATAAGCACAATGATATTGTGATCCCGATGTACCTGTGCAAGCCGTTCCGTGGGCACAAGGTAGTTGCGCAGCCATGTTCGATGAATATGACCATCGTGCTTGAAGCTTTTGATAACACAGTGCCTATAGATGTCCATGACGCCTCTCCTTACTTATTGTGAAACGGTCGCGGTCTGCCTTCAGCCCGCATTCGTATGTTCCAAACAATAGTCCTTTTAAATAGAAAAGCATATCTGACCGCCAAAAGCAATGGCGATGCAGATATGCCCTGCACAATATGTGCTAAAATGCCGGCCAAGTGTAATGGCTGCGCCGTCCTGTGGAGGCGGAGCTGCTTAGCCTGCTACAATACTTAATTTCTGGAATGAACGGAAAAAGTCGTTCGAAGCATATCCCATCGCTTCATATAACGGCAATACCGGTTCATTATGCTCGTCGGCGGTGATTAATATTTTGGAAACGTTGCGTTGTTCAAAGCGCTGCCGCAAGGCTTGTATAAGCGCTTTTCCAATTCCTTGACGTTGATACTCTGCATGAACAGCGATGCGATAATAATAACCTTTGTTATTATCGATCGTACCGATGATCATACCAACAACTTCCGACTCTTCGACAGCGACTAGTACGAGCTCACTGTCCCATGACAATTGACGAGCAAAAGCTTCCATCGTTTGTTCGTAACACTCTTCAGACAATACATCCTCGAGGAGTGTAGTAAGCGGTCTGTAGTCAGACAACTGGAAGGAACGAACGTTCATTATTTATACACCTTCTATACCTTGTCATAGTGCTGCATTAATATATTTTACGACATTTTGTAACGAAATCCTTCTTTCATCTTAAAAAAAACTTAAAAATTTTAAAGAAATTTGCGAAATAACGTTGAAAACGCTTTATTTTAAGCGCTTACAAGGACTTTTTAGCCATTTTCTTAAAATACTGCTCGTTTTCTAATGTTTTTGCATATTTCCTCCTCTTTCGTGAAATGATAGGGTTCGTATGTCTTTGTCCTCAAACAGTCGACTTTTGAAACCTTAATGTTGATTTATGCACTCGGATAAGGGATAATATGAGAAGAGTTTTACATAACCTATTTATGGGAGGCTGTTAATTATGGCTCATCAATTACCTGCATTGCCTTACGAGAAAAACGCATTGGAACCACATATCGACGCGCTGACAATGGAAATTCACCACGGCCGTCATCACAACGCTTATGTAACAAACCTGAATGCTGCTCTGGAATCCGCTCCTGAGCTGCAAGACAAATCGCTGGAAGAACTGCTGGCTAACAACCTGGCAATCGTTCCTGACGCAATCAAAACAGCTGTTCGCAACAATGGTGGTGGACACGCTAACCACTCCCTGTTTTGGGAAGTAATCGGACCAAACGGCGGCGGCGCTCCTACTGGCGCACTTGCTGCAGCAATCGAAAGCGAACTGGGCGGCTTCGACGCATTCAAAGCTGAATTCGCTAAAGCAGCTACAACTCGCTTCGGCAGCGGCTGGGCTTGGCTGTCTGTTAAAGACGGCAAACTGAAAGTATCGAGCCTGCCTAACCAAGACAGCCCGATCTTCGAAGGCGAAACGCCTGTACTAGGTCTGGACGTTTGGGAGCATGCTTACTACCTGAACTACCAAAACAAACGCCCTGATTACATTGCAGCGTTCTGGAACGTTGTAAACTGGGCTGAAGTTGGCAAACGTTACGAAGCAGCAGTTAAATAATTACTGCTTAATTAACAAGGCTGTCCCTTATGGGGCAGCCTTGTTTTATTTATGAAATTTGTCGCAAAGTATCATCAGCTCCAGCTGCATCGTGCACACGAATAGGCATCCGCCGCATAAGATGGATGAGGATGAATGCCTAATCTGTCATACGAAGGAGTCTGACAAAAGCGCATGAGCAGCTATACTTATAGGTATATCGAAGGGAAAGGCAGCAATAACGTTGTTAGTAACTGCGGCTGCGGCGGCACTCGCATGTTTATGCCACCACCAGGGCCAGGGCCAGGACCAGGACCAGGACCAGGGCCAGGGCCAGGGCCAGGACCAGGGCCAGGACCGGGGCCAGGGCCAGGACCGGGGCCAGGACCAGGGCCGGGGCCAGGACCGGGGCCAGGACCGGGGCCAGGACCGGGGCCATTCCCGCCAGGGCCGGGGCCATTCCCGCCAGGGCCGGGGCCATTCCCGCCAGGGCCGGGGCCGTTCCCGCCAGGGCCATTCCCGCCAGGGCCGTTCCCGCCATTTCCGCCATTCCCTCCGTTCCCTCCGTTCCCTCCGTTCCCTCCGTTCCCTCCAGGCCCAGGGCCAGCGTTTGTAACGGTAGTTATTAACGGCGGACGTTTCTTCCCGAATGTAACTAATTCCTACAGAGTACCATTCCGGTTTGGAATGACGATTCGAAATGCCCTACAAGCAACCGGCGTCGTACGTTTCGGATTCAATGGCCAAATCGCTTCTGTCAGCGGCATTCCACTTGGTGGACCAATTCAGGCTTTATTGCGCTTGAATGGCCGTGTGATCCCGCAGAACTTCCTGAATGCCCAAGTACAGAGGTTTGATACCGTCTCTCTCGAGCTGATTTTTAATTTAACAGGCCGCTCCGAGGATGAGCTTTCGCAAGACCTGACCGACATTGCACATTTGAACATTGCTGATCACTTTATAGAATAAACCAAACCGAGCAGTAAGGTCGAAACGACCTTACTGCTCGGTTTGATCACGGCATTCCCGCTGAAAGGTTGAAAAGCACTTTACAGTTGCCAGCACGCCTTTTTATTCCTGCTTATGAGTTGGTTCTCTGCAGCTTAAGACCCTTTAGGGACCTTAAATGCTTTATTATTGACTCTTCGTTATGAGTTAGGGCCCTTTAGGGGCCTTAACTCTCGTAAGCAAAGCTGTCGGATGCCAAATATAAACTGTTTTTCGACCAATAAGGCACTTTGGGGACGTTAAGTGCTCCATTATCAGCTCTGCATGGATAGTTAAGGCCCTTTAGGGACCTTAACTCCTGACACCCCAGTAAGTAGTAGGAGAAACAATCTACAAATAGCATGAAGAACAGAAAAAGAAAGGCCATTCCATCAAACCGGAAATGGCCCTTCTTTTTATCTGCACAGCTCTGAATCAGGGTTATTTCTTTTCCTTTTCCTCTTCCTGCTTGATCGCTTTCCCTTTACCGCTGATCAGCTTAAGCTGATCGTTCTCGTAACCAACATCGTAGGTTACTTGATATTTGCTCAGCCTGTATTCCCCGTCTAAACGTTCATCAACGGATATAATTGCCGTTACAATTGCTTCATCATCACCTTCTTTGGTGACATGAATGTTGTCAATGACCACATTCCGAGTCATCATGTACCCTTGACGGAATGACTCGTAGCTCGTGCCAAGCTTCCAATTGCCGCCGAGCAAGGAGTAAGCATATACATAGTCAGCGTTATTTAGACTATCGTAGAAGTGGGTAACCAAATATTCCGCATACTCCGTAATCGAAGCATCCTGTTTGACCGCACTATCTTCCTCTTCCGGCTTCCATTCGGGGAGCGTCTTCATTGGATTTTTCGACCATGCCTCAGCTAGATCAAGTACGTTTACGATCGGAATACTAAATCCAATTGAGCTTTCCTCAATTCCGGCCGAATTGATACCAAGCACTTCACCCGTCTTCTTATCGACGAGTGGTCCACCACTATTGCCCGGCGCAATTGGCGCTGAGATCTGGTACAAATCCTTATAGGTGTATGGCTTGATCTCAAAGCTCCTGCCCAAACCACTTACCATACCCGTGGTAACTGTATTCTGAAAGCCTAGTGGGCTGCCTATCGCAATAACTTCATCACCAATCTCAGCCTTTTCCTTCCTCACCATAACAAGCGGCTCTACACCAGCTAATCCGGGCACACGAACTACCGCTACATCCGTCTCCGTGCTGATGCCAATGACATCACCCTCAAGCTCCCGGGCATCTGCCGTCTTTACCGTAACCTTACTCTCTCCCGCGACAACATGAGCATTCGTAATAAGGTCGCCTTTATCGTTATAGACGAAACCTGAGCCTTGCGTTCCGTCCTTTGTTTCAATCATTACAACCAGCTTTTGTGTTGCGTAAATAATATCCTTCAGTGATTTTGGCGCTCCTGCATTGGCATCTGCAAGCAGTGGCAATCCACTTAACTGCTTAGGCACCTCGGTGTGGATGAAAATAGCTGCTCCCGCTCCCACACATAGAACTACCAACGACGTGATGAGGCTAATCCATGTTCCTTTTTTCATGATTATTTCCCCTACCTAATCCAAATACCATGTCATATGATCAATGGCCACTGTTGCATTCTCATCCTGCACATGATGTACAACGAAGGTAAAGCTGAACGTCTCTCCAGCTTCAATATAAGATGGAGTCGCATCCACCTTCCCGGTTGTAATCACATTTCCTTTTGAATCATGAACCGTATATTCAATCGAAACGGAGTAGATCGGCCGAGTTGCCGCGTTAAGCAGTTCCCCTGTCACATTAAAGTCGCCGAAAGCATCAAGCTCCGCATTAATATGCTTCACTTTTACAGCTGCTGTCTGATTAAGCAGATCCTCTTCCGCCGCCATCTGCATCGCCTGTTCAATCCGTTGCTGCTCCGCCTGCTCGAAGTTTTTCTTCTCCACGACAATTTGGTCATACAGCTTTGTGAGCTTCTCATTGTCTGACGCGTAGATCAACCCTTTTTGCGCTGCTGTAATCGCCGCTGTAAAATTCTTCTTCTTCCGCAGTGAATCCGCTTCTGCATAGCTAAGATCAGCAATCTTTGCCTCAATCTTTTTCCGCAATGCCAGCGCCTCATCACCAGTCAAACTTTTCACCTGATTGTATTCCCTTGCAAGGTCATCAATGTTCTCCATAGTCTCGAACTCGGCAGATACCTGAAGAACCGTTACCCGAGTAGTCAAATTATCCACTTCTTCCCGCACGTTGCCAAAAACCGCTTCTTCCCGGCTGCGCAGCTTTGACTTCACTTGCTCAAGCAAGGTGGATGCCTCGTCTAAATCATCGCTATTCAGCCTTTGCTCGACTTCCGTAATCGAACGGTTCAGCGATAAAGCCTCTTCCACAATCTTCAGATCCGCCTGTACAGGCTTAAAATCAGGACGGGCATCTGCTGCTTTATTCAGCTGTTTGAACGCATCTTCATACTTGCCTGCAAGCGCCTCCTGCCTTGCTGATTCCTGCCAATTCAGTACACGGTCATTTAATCTTGCTTCATATAAATAATAGGACAACAGCAACGCTGCAATACCAATGAATAACACGAGGGGAATAAGTCCAACTAGTTTACCTGCAGGTCGTTCAGGCAGTTGCTTCGTTTCGAGAGCAGGGCCGGCCTGATCCTTCGCCATATCCCATTCATCAAGTGCCGCTGCCTGCGCCTCAGTACCATGCTGTATATTTCGTTTTTCAGGCTCGAGCAGCCTGCCGCATCTGCTGCAGTATACGGCATCCGCATCATGCTCCCTAACGCAATGATGGCAATACAATTTCATTCTCCTCCAGATTCATCTCATATATCTCTTATCTATTCTATATGAAATAATAAATGATCTCCATTTTTCCTTTCTGGAAAATAAAAAAAGTTTCTCCAACTCTTTTCAGCACAAAAAAAGCCGGTCCTACTTTCGCAGGATCCAGCTTATAACCACTTATTCCATTTTACTCTCTACCCCAATTGGTACCATATACATGCCCGTACGCTCATCCTTATGAATGGTAACTTCGATCCCATAAATCTCCTTCATTGTACATTCCGTCACTGCTCCGTATTCAGCTGCGAATTAGTTCCAGCAGCTCCAGACACGCTGATTCTCCAAACTCCCCCCTCGTCCTTTCGTTGGATTTCATCCAACGAATCGATCTTAGACAGTGTACGGCTGCAGGTTATGTTGGATTCCATCCAGTAACTTTCGCCCATCATGAGCTGTTCGTCCGAATGTGCTGATTCCGCTGGATGGAATCCAATGCAGCTTAGTTGCTTGGCTCGGATGCTCCATTCTGTTGGATAAAGTACATTCTGGCAGCTGCTAACAGAACAGAGAAGGAGTCCAGTAAAATTAAAAACGCTGCTATGCTGTGAAGAGGTTTCTCCTGCACAGCATAGCAGCGTTTTTTTGTTACTCTCAGCCTAGACGCTCTCGCATATATTTACGGATTTCCTCGCTAAGATCTTCCCGCTCCAATGCGAAATCGATGGTAGCCTTCACGAAGCCTAGCTTATCCCCCACATCATGACGCTTGCCGGTAAAGCGATGCGCCAGAATTGGAGAAATATGATTAAGCCGCTGCAAACTGTCTGTCAGTTGAATTTCACCTGCTTTACCAGGCTTTGCATGTTCCAGAAGTTCGAAGATTGCCGGATCCAGCACGTACCGCCCGACTACTGCCCAGTTGGAAGGCGCCTGTCCTGGTGCTGGTTTTTCGATCAGATCACGAATTCTTGATGGATCGGTTTCGTCGAAAGCAGCAATCCCGTATTTATGCGTCTGATCCCAAGGCACTTCCATCATCGCAACAACGGAAGAGCCCGTTTCTTCATATTGAGCAATCATTTGCTGCAGGCAAGGAGGCTCGGAACGCAGGATGTCATCACCAAGCAGCACCGCAAACGGCTCATCTCCGATGAAACGCCGCGCACAAAGAACCGCATGTCCAAGTCCGAGCGGCTCCTTCTGACGGACATAATAAATATCAGCCAGATGGGAGATATCCCGGACAATGGTAAGCATCTCTTCATTGCCGCGTTCCTCCAGCTCCTTCTCCAGCTCATAGGATTTGTCAAAATGATCCTCGATCGCACGCTTATGACGGCCGCTTACGATAATGATGCTGTCTATGCCAGACTGAACCGCTTCTTCAACGATATATTGAATAGCCGGCTTATCGATAATCGGCAGCATTTCCTTTGGCTGTGCCTTCGTTGCGGGCAGGAACCGCGTACCTAGACCGCCCGCAGGAATGATTGCTTTTCGTACCTGCTGCGTGGCCTTCTGTTGTACCATCCTGATCACCCTCTCTATATAAGCAGTTTAACCTACTTGTACCTCTGGCTGAAGAGGCAGACGTACTACAAATACCGTCCCCTGCTCCACATCCTCTATGTCGATCGTTCCGCCGTGGATGTCGATAATTTTTTTTACAATAGACAAGCCTAGCCCGCTTCCACCCTCTGTGCGATCCCGTGACGGATCAACCTTATAGAATCGCTCGAAGACTCGTTCCCGCTCCTCCTCTGGAATACCACTGCCAGAATCAGCGATTCGGACGACGGCATGACCATTCTCCTCTGACAGCTGGAACGAAATCTTGCCTTCCTCCGGCGTAAATTTGATGCTGTTGGTAAGCAGATTAATCCACACCTGATTGAGCTGATCCTCATCCGCCTTAATAACCGTTTCCTCCATTAAGAGCTCAACAGTCAGACGTTTCGCAAGCCAGGAAGGTTCGGAGGACAGTACAACGTCTTGGAGCTGTCGGTCCAGCCGGTAGGAAGCCGGTTCATACGGATGCTGCTCGGAGTCAAGGGAAGCAAGCTTGAGCAGGTTTTCACTAAGACGGGATAAACGGCTGCTTTCCTGTTTAATAATACCAACATACCGATTCCGGTCTGATTCGGTCAACTCTTCGCTGCGAAGCGCTTCCGCAAATCCGCCGATCGAGGTGAGAGGCGATTGAATTTCATGCGATACATTGGATACAAAGTCACGACGCATCGTCTCCAGCTGCGACAAGCTGTAAGCCATCTTGTTAATACTGTCTGCCAGCTCTCCCAGCTCATTACGGTGAGACATAGGGAGCTGCACACTAAAGTCACCTTTGGCAATGCGGGTAGTTGCAGCCGTCATCATTTTGAGCGGCTTCACAAGGTAACGGGCAGCTAACAGAATTAAGATACAGCCAACTACAAGCAGTGTAATTAGGATCGTAAACGTATTCCGCTGGAAGCTCTTAAACTGCCGCACATGGTCGGGTGCAATAAACACCGCCCATTCCGTATTCCCAAACTGTGCAAGACGTCCAAATGCCGGCGGCGATGATGGACCGGTTCGATGCTCGTCCGCAAAGTCGACCTTCTGTGTCTGACCGTCGAACACACTGGTTAGCGTCTTCCAGCTCAAATGATTCACAATGGACCGGCTTGTCCGGCCGACTTGAATGACCAGTCCATTCTTATTCACCGCTACAATAGACATCTCTTGAAGGCTCGACACCTGTTCTAGAAAGGCAGGCAGAGAGCGCGGCGGCGAACCATTGTACAGCTTCTCCAGCCGGGTAATCATCATCTCTTCCATTCCGAACTGCCCCTGAAGATCACGCCGAAAAAACTGATTAGCCGTAAAATAGGCAATACTTATACTTACTAATACGATGACCAGAAATGTCACCGCTATTCGCACATACAAGCTGCGAATCATGCATGCTCCTCCAATCGGTAGCCCAGACCGCGAATCGTCACGATACGGAAGCCGAAAGCTTCTTCTGGGAACCGTTCACGAAGCCGTTTGATATGTACATCAACTGTACGCTCGTCCCCTTCGTAGTTCATCCCCCACAATTGCTCGATTAAATGCTCCCTTGTGAAGGTTTTACCCGGATAGCTTGCGAGCTTAAACAACAGTTCGAATTCCCTCGGCGGCAGCAAAATCTTCTCTCCGTTCGCCACCAGCTGGAAGTCTGAGCGGTTCATCAACAAGCCGCCAAGCTCAACGATTTGAGAAGAAGCGATGCGGTAGCGCTTAAGCAGCGCTTTTACCCGAACAATCAGCTCCGGCGGATCAAACGGCTTGACGACATAATCATCAGCACCAAGCTCAAACCCTTTTACCTTATGAGCCGTCTCTCCCTTGGCTGTCAGCATGAGCAGCGGCATGTCGAAGGACTCGCGCAGGACGGAGCATAACGCCCAGCCATCCATCTTGGGCATCATAACATCAATGACAGCAAGGTCCGGCTTCACTGCCTCCAGAAGGGTAAGCGCATCTTCCCCATTAGCCGCCTCAATAACTTCATAACCTTCCCTGCGTAAAAATAAGCTAACCAATTCCCTTATATTTGGATCGTCATCTACGACTAGTATTTTCGGCATTTCAAGCACCTCCTGTACACTCTCTTTCTACAATAATACATCTAGATGAAAATAAGATGAACTGTGTTGACAAAGTTTACAGATTATAATAATTTTAAACTAGAAATATGATTCACCATATAGGACGGAGGAAAACATTATGCATAAAACAGTAATTATCGGTACCGGCCCTGCCGGCTTAACGGCGGCGATCTATCTGGCGCGCGCTAATATGGAACCACTCGTTATTGAAGGCTGGCAGCCAGGTGGTCAGCTTACTACAACAACGGAGATCGAGAACTTCCCAGGCTTCCCTGAAGGTATTCTTGGCAGCGAATTGATGTCCAACATGCGCAAACAAGCGCAGCGCTTTGGCGCAACCTTCCGCAATGGCTCGGTTAAGAGCGTAGACTTCAGCAAACGCCCTTACACACTTGATGTAGAAGGCATTGGCGAGATTCAAGCGGAATCCGTTATTATTTCGACAGGCGCATCTGCTAAATATCTTGGTATTCCAGGCGAGCAAGAAAACATCGGACGTGGCGTCAGCACTTGCGCAACTTGCGACGGCTTCTTCTTCCGTAATAAAAAACTCATTATCGTTGGCGGCGGCGACTCTGCCATGGAAGAAGCAGTGTTCCTGACTCGCTTCGCTTCTGAAGTAACGATCGTTAACCGTCGTGACGAGCTTCGTGCATCGAAAATCATGCAGGACCGCGCTCGTGCGAATGAGAAAATCAACTGGAACCTGAACAAAACTCCACTTGAAGTTGTTCCAGGCGAAATGGGTCTGAAAGGCCTGAAAGTACGCAACAACGCAACTGGTGAAGAAGAATTCGTAGAAGCAGACGGCTTGTTCGTAACGATCGGCCACACGCCTAACACGAAATTCCTCGGCGGCCAAATCGACACGGATGAGCAAGGCTACATTATCGTGAAGCCTGGCACTTCGGAGACAAACATTCCAGGCGTATTCGCTTGCGGCGACGTGCAAGACCGTCAATACCGTCAAGCGATTACAGCAGCAGGCAGCGGCTGTATGGCAGCTCTTGATGCAGAGCGTTTCCTTGAAGCGCAAAGCCATGACGCGGTACATGCTTAAGAAATAATTTTAATTGCCTGTGGTAGATTGTAGTCCCCCATAGTATAATGGGAGAAGTTTGATTAAACGATAATTTAAAGGCAATGCTACCTACAAAGGTACAACCTCGCTGATTTATTAGCAGGTTGTGCCTTTTTCTGTTTTTTACCCATTATTCGATTGGAGTGATCCTCATTTATGCTGCTGGAAGCGATCTATCACAGACCAAAACAAAACTGGGCTTATGCTTATAACGAAACTACACTACATATCCGGATCCGTACAAAACGTTATGATGCAGAGCGTGTGGAACTCATTGCCGGTGATAAATACAACTGGAGCGGAACGTTGACAATCGTAGAGATGACCGTGCTCTCATCCGATGCATTATTCGATTATTGGGAAGCAGTTATAGAGCCTCCCTTCCGCCGTCTGCGTTACGCCTTCCGCCTGACTGGCAGCGAGGGAGAAGTTTATTTTACGGAAAGCGGCTTCCCTGCTGAGCTGCCGGATAACCCTAATACATTTTTTGATTTTCCATATATCAATAAGGTGGATGTATTCGCTCCCCCGGCTTGGGTGAAGGACGCAGTGTTTTATCAGATCTTCCCGGAACGGTTCGCCAATGGCGATCCCTCGCTTAATCCGGCGAAAACAGAAGCTTGGGGCGGCAAGCCAACTCCTACGAACTTCTTCGGCGGTGATCTGCAGGGTGTTCTTGATCATCTTGACCATCTGGTGGAGCTTGGTATTAATGCTGTCTATTTCACACCGCTGTTCGAAGCGACAACTAATCATAAATATGATACCGAGAACTATATGCAGGTAGACCGTCATTTTGGGACGAACGAGAAGCTGAAAGAGCTTGTGCAGGCTTGTCATAAGCGTGGGATCCGCGTGCTGCTCGATGCGGTATTTAATCATGCGGGCCGGACGTTCCCACCGTTTGTGGATGCGCTGAAAAATGGCGAAAAGTCCGTATACGCAAATTGGTTCCATGTGCGGGAATGGCCGCTTCAGGTAGTAGACGGTATTCCGACTTATGAGACCTTCGCTTTCGAGCCTATGATGCCAAAGCTGAACACGGAGAACCCTGATGTAAAAGCCTATTTATTCAATGTTGCCCGGTATTGGATTGAGAAAATCGGTGTCGACGGCTGGCGGCTGGATGTGGCTAATGAGGTGGATCACCAGTTCTGGCGCGAATTCCGCCAAGCTGTGAAACAAGTGAATCCTGAGGCTTATATCTTGGGAGAGATCTGGCATGATGCCATGATGTGGCTGGAGGGCGATCAATTCGACTCGGTGATGAACTATCCATTCACAAATGCGGTACTCGACTTCTTTGGGCATCAGACGATTGATGCGAAGGCGTTCGCCGATGCGATTGGCCGGCAGCTTGCCGCTTATCCGCAGCAGGTGACGGAAACGGCGTTCAACCTACTGGACAGTCATGATACGCCGCGGCTTCTCACGATTTGTGGCGAAGAGATAGATGCGATGAAGCTGGCGGTTCTGTTCCAGCTGACCTATCCGGGAGTGCCGTGTATATATTACGGCGATGAAGTAGGCATGAACGGCGAGGGGGATCCCGACTGCCGGAAATGTATGGTGTGGGAGCCGGAGCAGCAGAACCTCGAGCTGCTCGCATTCTACAAGCAGGCACTTGCGCTTCGGCGCGAGCACGCCGCTCTGCGGAGCAGCGACATCCGCTTCCTGCAGGCAGCGGATGGTGAAGATGGCGGCGTGATCGTGTACGAACGCCGCGATGGGGCTGAGCGCATCCTCGTCGCGATGAATGCGCGAGGACGCGAGGCTGTTGCCGCCGTGCCAGCCGGCGGCGTTTGGGTGTCGCTGCTGGATGAGCAGCAGCGGCTTGAGCCGGTGGCCGGGAAGCTGCTGCTCCCGGGCTACGGCTATGGGATTTGGAAGCAGCTAAATTAATGCAAAAAGACGGATGCAGCATGACTGCTCCGTCTTTTTGCATTAATTTAATCCTACACCTATTCAATCACCATTCCGCGAATGAGCCGTCATCATAAGCAAGCCGTGGTGTATCCCAATCGCCTCCGAAGCTGCGCTCGATCAGCGCTTCTTCGTTTATTTCAATGCCAAGTCCCGGTCCTTGTGGAATCGCAACATGACCGTCGATCACCTCAAAGGACTGCTTTAAGTAACCTTCACCTAGGTCCCACTTCTCCGCCATGGACGGATGCTCTTGAATGAGGAAGTTCGGCGTACAAGCATCAAGCTGCAGACAAGCTGCAAGCGAGATCGGTCCAAGCGGATTATGTGGAGCGATGGAAGCATAGTGAGTTTCCGCCATTGCCGCGATTTTGCGGCCTTCGAAGATGCCTCCGGCATGGCATAGGTCGGGCTGCACGATAGCAACAGCACCTTTCTCAAGTGCCTCGCGGAAGCCCCAGCGCGTGAACAGACGCTCACCGGTTGCAATCGGAATACTCGTCGATTGAGCGACTCGCAGCAACTGGTCCACGTTTTCCGGCAGACACGGCTCCTCGATAAACATCGGATAATAAGGCTCCAGTGCGGCGGCCAAACGGATAGCCATCGTTGGGCTGACGCGCCCATGGAAGTCGATTGCAATATCGACGCCGCTGCCAACCGCCTCGCGTGCGGCCGCGAACTTGTTCACCTGGCTCTCCACGAAAGCCAGCGAATCAACATTGCGGACAGGTGCGTCTACACCGGTCTTTATGGCATCAAAACCCGCAGCCACTCTCTGCTTCGCGTTCGCAGCAAATTCCTCCGGCGTTGCACCACCGCAGTGGCAGTACATGCGGATCTTATCGCGGACACGCCCACCCAGCATTTCGTAAACAGGCATGTTGTAGAACTTGCCCTTAATATCCCAGAGCGCCTGCTCAATGCCGCTAATCGCACTGACGAGAACCGGGCCGCCGCGGTAGAACGTGCCGCGGTACATGATTTGCCAGTGATGCTCAATACGCAGTGGATCTTCGCCGATCAGATAGCGCTTCAGCTCTTCAATAGCTGTCGCAACCGTCAAAGCGCGGCCTTCTACGATTGGCTCACCCCATCCGGAGATCCCTTCGTCGGTCTCAATCTTCAGGAACAGCCAGCGAGGCTTAACATGGTAAAGCTTCATATCCGTTATTTTCACGATTAGGACTCCTTTACTTCGCTATACTTGGCTTCAGCCGATTAGTGCGCTATCCTTTCTCCGCCCATACCGGGAGAAGAGCACCGCCATCCATATAAAGTGTCGTTCCCGTTATATAACCCGCGCTGTCCGAAGCGAGGAATACTGCAGCTGCTCCGACCTCTTCCGGCGTGCAGAATCGTCCCATAGGAATGCGGGAAGAAATATTCTCGATTGCCTTTTGGACGCGTTCATTGCCTTCGGTCCTGCTGTTCCTCGTGTAGCCGGGAGCGATCCCGACGACCCGAATACCGTGAGGCGCGAGATCAAGTGCCATATTTTTCGCCAGCTTGTTCACTCCAGCCTTCGCCGCCGCGTACACCGTTGAATTTGACCAATTGCCTTCTGCATGATTCGAACTAATATGAATAATTACACCACGTTTGCCCTGTTTGACCATCAGGCGCGCCGCATGCTGCGAACAGAAATATAAACCACGCAGATCGGTATGCATAACCTCTTCAAACAGCTCTGGTGTAGTCTCCAGGAAAGGCTGCATTCGCGTAATACCCGAGTTGTTCACGAGCACGTCGAGCCCACCAAACCTGCTCTCCACCTGTTCAATCAGCGAAGCGATCTGAGCCAGATCGGCGATGTTCGCTTGAACCGCTTCCGCCCTCACGCCATAGGTCAGCAGCTGCCGGACGACTTCCTCCGCCTGTTCAGCGCTTTTATTGTAATTGACGCACACATCATATCCTGCTTTGGCAAATTCATGTGCAATCCCTGTACCTATCCCACGTCCGGAGCCTGTTACTAAAACAATTTTACGTTCCAAGCGATCCCCTACCCTTTCAGCCCTGTGAAAGAAACACCTTTCTCAATCAGTTTCTGACAGGACGTAATAATGAGCATAAGTGGTATTGTAGCGATGACGAGACTTGACATAATTACGTTGGAGCCTAAGCTTCGCCGCTGCTGGAAGTCATTCAGTGCAACGGTAAAGGTCCATACATTCTGTGTCCGCGCAATGACAAGCGGCCATAGAAATTCGTTCCATACCGCGATAAACGTCATAACGGCAACAACAGTGAAGATCGGCGCTGACATCGGCACAACAATACGATAGAAGATCCTCATTTCACTCGCCCCGTCAATCCGACCCGCCTGCAGAAGCTCGTTTGGCAGCTGCTCAAAAAATCCTTTGAATAAGAAGATAACAATCCCCCAAGCGGTATGCGGTAAAATAATCCCCCAAAGCGTGTTGACCAGATGCAGCTTATCCATCGTTAGATAAAGCGGTACGAGAATGGCAATCTCGGGAATCATAATTGTTGCGACGAAGAAAAGCGTAAGCCAACCGCTTGTTCTGCTTCGCAAAAGATGCGCCAGAGCATAACCCGCCGTGCCTCCGATAATAAGCTGAAGGATAATCGTTGCACCAGTGACAAGGACACTGTTGAGCAAGAAGTGAGGGAAGCCGAACGATGCGGTATTCGACTTACTGTCCGAACTGCCGGACATTTCCCACAGTACGATGTAGTTATCGAACAGACGCTTCCAGTCGTTTACTTCATCGATGGTTTGCACCTTGCCCTTAACCACCTTGGACTCGGACAGCCATTTTAGTGCATTAGCCGCCTGCTCCGGCAGCTCTGCAGGAATCGCCGTTTCGCCGCTGTACTTGCCGCCTTCGCCCTTGAAGTCAAAGGTCGTATACTTGTTGTCTCGAATCTTCTGCAGCTTATTTTTCATCGTGGCATGGGTTGCGACCATCGTAGGGACAATCTCGGAGCGTCCCACCGTAAACTTGTAGGAAGGCATGGATGCTTTATAGACCACGACACCGTCTTTAACACCTGTAACCTTCATCGCACCAACCGCTTCATTTTGCATTCGTTTCCATGTGAACCAGATCGCTTCCATCGCATCAAGCTCGTAATCTTCCTTCTTCAAATCCGTGCCGTCATAATTCAGCGTTATACTGACCGACTTTGGCACCTCCGGAACCCATGTCGGCGGAAACTTGTAGATGGTGATGTTGTCTTTCATTGAGGAGCTGACCATCCAGAACAGCGGCACGATTGAAGCCAGGATAAAAAATAGGGCAACCGAATAAGAAACGATTTTGACCGACATTGAACCTTTCTCCTTAATACGTCCGCGTCCAGCCATGAAATGCTCCTTCCTGCTTAGCAAAGTTCTAAAGAGCGATTAATCCTTGTTCGATAATTTGATTTGCAAATAAGTAATGACTGCAATAATGACAAACATTACAAACGAGATCGAGCCTGCCACCCCAAAGCGGAACTCCTTAAAGGAGCTGTTAAAAACAAGCATGGAGAGTGTTTTTGTGCTGCTGGCCGGGCCGCCGCCTGTCATGATATACATAGGGTCGAAGGTTAAGAAGACGCCGCAAATAAACGAAATAAATTGTATGCCGATAACGAATTTGAGGCTTGGGAACACGATGGAGCGCATCCGGCGCCAAGGTCCGGCACCGTCGATTTTCGCCGCTTCGATGTTCTCGCTCGGAATACCCTGCAGCGCGGAATAGTAGATCAGCATCCCCATTCCCGTTGCAAATACGCCTGGCAGCACGATCGACCACTTGGCCATGGAAGGATCATTCAGCCAGCCATACGGGCCAAGTCCGATGAAATGGAGCAGGTAGTTCAATAAGCCGTAATCCGGATTATAGAGCCACTTCCACAACAGGTAGCCGGCAACTGCGGGAACCGCCGTTGGCAGCAGATACAAGGACCGCAGAGTCTTGCTCGCGAACTTAATCTCATTGAGGAGCACCGCCTGTACAATCGGCACCCAGAACGTGAGAATGAAATAGATAAAGAAGAACACAAATGTATTTCGGAGTGCATTCCAGAACTCGGTCGAATGGATTAAATACTTATAGTTATCCAGCCAGACGAAATTGCCCGGCGGGTTGATGACCTTGTAATCGAAGAAGCTCATATACACGGCTTGAAGAAGCGGGTAGTACTTGAACAACAGGAAACATACAATAGCAGGAGTCAAGAAAAGGACTGCTGTCCAAGAGATCTTAAACCGAGGTTTAACCCGCACTTGCACCTGAGGCTTCCGGCCTTCTATAGCTGCTTTCAACGTTGTGACGCCTCCTTTCCAAATAGCAGGCGGAGCAGTTCACGGCGTCTTCATGCCCGTTAATCAACTCCGCCTTTCTTCAAGCCTCTTATTTCTTCACAGCTGCGTTATACGCATCGATAACTTCTTTTTGCGCTGCATCCTGCGCTTCCTGGAGTAGCTGCTTCGGATCGGATTTCTCGTCTGTAAGCGCCTTTTGAACCGCTTTAACGACATATGGAGTGAGACGTTCTTTCAAGAAGTACTCCAGATGCGTGTCGGAAGCTGCTTTGTTCACGGCCTCTACAAGCTCAGGCGAAATGTCTTTTGCAAACTGAGAAGGATCGACGTCAGAGCGAACAGACAGCAGGTTCGGGAAGATCCCGTTGTCTTGCTGGAACTGAAGGTACTTCTCAGCCACTTCTTTGGAGTTAATGTACGTGATGTATTGCCAAGCTGCGTCTTGCTTCTCTTTGGATGTCTTCGGATTAATGATCCAGTAAGAGCCGCCGATTTGTCCTGGGCCTTTGCCACCTGGACCTACCGGATATGGCGCAAAACCAACGTCGTTCAAGTCCATCCCTTGTGCTACATAATCGCCGAACCCGCCGGAAGCTGCATTGGACATCGCTGCGCGGCTTTGGAAAATATCATTCATGTTATCCTGGTAGCTTTGGAGAACGTTGTTTTGTACGATTTTGTGCACCCATTTCAGATCTTTATAGAATTGCAGTGCGGTCACAGAAGGCTCTTCCGTAAATGCCAATTGAACCGTACCGTCCGCATTGACATGTGTCAGGTCGCCGCCTGCTTGCCATACATAATATTCAAACCACCAGTCAGCCCATTCCATGCCAAGCAGCGTAATTCCGTATTGCTTCTTACCTGTATCCGTCAGCTTTTTGCCGAATTCAACCAGCTGATCCCAGTTCGCCGGAGGCGTATCACGATCAAGTCCTGCTTCTTCGAACATCTTTTTGTTCCAGAACAGTCCTGTTACATACATATCGTGGGGAATGCCATATACTTTGCCATCAATTGTGCCTGCTTCCATCGAGGAAGGAATGAATTTATCTTTGTCTGCATAGCTGTCCCAGTAAGGCGACAGGTCAAGCGCAAGACCTTGGCCTACCCAGTCCGCAATGATTGGAAAGTGAGCCGAATGGTAAGCATCCGGGCCATTGCCGCCTGCCATCGCGGTTACGAATACTTCACGGTCATTTGTACCTTGCGGCATCAATTCGTGCTTTACTTTAATGTTTGGATTTGCGGTTTCGAAATCTGCATAAACCTCTTCTTTAATTGATTTCATCGTGTCGTCCGGATTCGGCTGATCCCATACTGTAATTTCGACGGTACCGCCGCTTGAGGCTGTATTATCTGCCGTTGCCTCCGCATTATCTGCCCCGTTGTTTGTTGCCGCATTCGTGCTGGAAGAGTCATTCGTCGGTTCAGAAGTGTTTGTCGTGTTGTTATTACCCCCACTGCAAGCTGATGCCATTAGCATTAAGACAAGAACAATTGCCAAACTTGACCAAGTCCTAAACCGCTGTTTGTTCTTCAATTGAATGCCCTCCTCGAATGGATATCGCATTTACAAATCCAGTATAGTTCTAAAATGACAGCGCTTTCTATGTAATATCTTAACCTCCTATTAGGAATATTTTAAGCAGCTTTAGAATCAGGGCTCTCCTAAAAAGAATTGTCACCTTAACAGCCATATTCAGGCTGTTTGTGATGATTCTTACATCGAAAGCATTCACTTTAAAAGGAAAACAGATGAAGATCTCGAATACAATCGTAATAAGCTGATGCTTTCGAAGTATGAATCATCATGATGCCTATTAAGAGGCCATTGCGGTGATAATTCATTGCAGGGGGTTGCTTGCTCCATGTGGTCTCGATTCCTCAACCTGAACATGCAGTTCCGCAATAAAATGATTCTTTCCTTCTTCATCGTCATCAGCCTTACAGCACTCATTATGGGTTACTCCTATTACCGCATGATGAGCCGCGAGCTCGAAGCTTCCACGCTGCAGGGTCTTGAGAAGATGACCACGCAGTCAGTCGATACGCTGGATCTTCATTTCAAGACGATCTCCAATATTGGCTACAGCTATTTCAGTGATACATCCCTGCAGAAGTTTCTGGATGGTCCCCCCAATACCGACAATGAACAGTATTATCGCAATCGGCTTATCTTTAATAAACTACAAAATCCTCTCGTTTCGTTCATATCCATAACCCGCCTGGACGGTCAGCAAATTTCCAGCTACTACTATTACAACCGGAACGTCAAATCCCTTCTGGATGAGGAGCAGGCAAACCTGTTCGATATAGCGCTCCGGATGGAAGGCTCCCCCTTTTGGACCGTCTCGCACACGACCATCAGTACAACCGTTACTCCGGTCAAATCAATCAGCTATATACAACTGCTCAAGCGCATTACGATGAATGAGCAGCACCCGATCGGCTACATCAAGATCGATATCGACCCCGGCGTGCTGGACAAAATTTTTCCGGTGCCGCAGAAGAGCGACGCCAGCAAGTACTATATCGCGGACCACTCCGGCCATATTATTTTTGCGCAGAACAAGGAAGATATCGGCAAGTCCATTGCGCGCAGCCCGTTGTTCGCGGCTTACAAGAAGGCGCCAAGATCAAGCGACTACGTGAACTTCCGATACGAGAACCGAAACAAAACCTATATCGGCTTCTACGAACGGCTCAGTGCCGGCGAATGGATCGTGATTGGCAACATTCCGCTCGATCAAGTGCTAAGCAAGGTAAACTCCTTCCGCCATACGCTTATCATTATCGCCATGATCAGCTTTCTTGCCGCGATGCTGATCGCTTCGCTGATTGCCGCGGGCGTTACCCGCCCGCTGAAAGAGTTGAACAAAAAGATGAAGCAGGTTGAAATGGGTGATTTCGGGGCTACGATCGAGGTAAAAGGCAGAGACGAGCTGTCCACCATCCAGCATAGCTTTAATAAGATGACCGCTGAAATCAGCTCGCTGATCTCCAAAGTGTATGAGACAGAGCTGCTGAAGAAAGAAGCCGAAATTAAAGCACTGCAAACGCAGATTAACCCGCATTTTCTCTACAATACGTTAAGCACGATCGACAGTATTTCATCGATTGACGGGGACGAGCGAGTCTCTTTTATTTGTATCGCACTCGGAAGCATGCTCCGCTACAACTTGAACGGCGGCAGTCTTGCAACGGTCCAGGAAGAGATTACGCACCTTAATCAATATTTGTCCATCTATCAAATCAGGTTCGCTAATCAGTTCGCTTACGAGATTGAAGTGGAGCCAGGCATTGAGGACATCATTATTCCGAAGTTTCTCATTCAGCCTTTGGTTGAGAATGCCATCATTCATGGCTTGGAGCAAAAAGTCGGTAAAAAGACAGTTCGTGTCACGCTTGGCAGTGTGGATGAATTCACTTTGAAATTCATGATTGAGGATAACGGGGTTGGTATGGACCCTGCCATGATTGAGCTTTTTCACCGCAAATTGAGCAATCCGAACGATATCGTATCCAGGCAATCATCGCCAAGAACCATGATCGGATTAGCGAATGTATTCAAACGCATTCAATTGTACTATGAAAGCGACCCGCGGGTAGAAATATACAGTCAGCCAGGTGCAGGCACAAAGATTTATTTCGAGCTGCCGAAGCGGACTGCATGAGGGGATGAATCGGTTGAAGGTACTTATTGTGGAAGACGAACCGCTGCTGCGGGAAGGTTTAATTCGCAAAATCGATTGGAAGACGCTTGGCCTTACGCTTGCCGGAGAAGCTGGCGACGGGTTTGAAGCGATGTCTCAACTGGTCCACTGCCAGCCAGATATCGTCCTTACGGATGTGAGAATGCCCGGTATGGATGGACTCCAGTTCATTAACCAGGGCCGGGTCCTCTTCCCGAATGTGAAATTCGTGATCATTAGCGGCTTCAATGAATTCGAATATGTACGCGAAGCACTGCTATATCATGTGAAAGACTACTTGCTGAAGCCAATCGACAAAGAAAAGCTGCATGTGCTGCTTATCGGCTTGGTGGAGGAACTGCGGGCAGAGCGGCAGCAGGAAGCGGATCTTTCCAAGCTGAATGCACTGGACGAAATGATCCGCCAGAGCCATTTGCAGCCGCTCGATTTTCAGCTTACACATCTAATCTCGGAGCAGGACTCTCACCTCGACGGACTCCCCTTCGAGCTCGTTCGAAGCTGCACCTTCGCAGGAGTATCCGTACGGATCGTCTATCGTAATGAGACTTCCCGCTTTAAGGAGAACGAAGAGCCGCTTGCCCGGTTCGCTGTCCAGAATAGTATTGAGAATGCGCTCGCTGCGCTCCCGATTGAAGTCATTGCGTTCAAACATGCTTACCACTCGGAGGAGATTGTTGTATTCCTCGCTTCTCGAAAGAGCACTCTCGATCTCGATATCATTATAGAAACGTTAACGCAGACAGTCAGCTGGATTCGCCAGCATCTCGGGCTTATCGTATCCATTGGTGTCGGTGGTGTGAAGGAAGAATTGACACTGCTTAGACTCTCCTGTATGGAGGCGAGAAAGGCACTTCAGAACCGGCTGCTATTCGGGGGCGGCAACGTCTACACGGATACGGTCAACCATTCACCCGCAGGGGTGGTATTTCCACTGCTTAACCAAGCGGAGCGTGGTTTAACTGCTTTACTGGATGCTGGGCAGCACCGCGAGTTTCTCGATTATGCCGGCCAGCTGTTCCATACCCTCGCGGAGTCGCCTGACGCACGGTATGAGCACGTGGAATATCTATACACCGAGATCATTCATATCCTCCGCAAACATGCCGCCAAGACGGCCTTCGAGCTGCCGAACTGGAATCTCGGTACGCCTATCGCGAGCTTTGAAAGCTTTACAGACTGGCGCGAAATTATTGTGATTATCGAGCAGCAGCTCGAGCGGCTGAGCAGCGTACTCGACAGCGGCGCCGAGCGCTCCTGCGACGATATTATTGTAAGTGTACAGCAGTATGTGCAGCAGCATTACAACGAAGACCTGTCCCTGCAATGGGTCAGCGAAAAGTACTATATCCATCCTAATTATTTCTCGAAACGGTTTAAGAACATTGTTGGCATCAGCTACAACGATTATGTCACGCGGGTGCGTATCGAACGGTCGAAGGAGCTGCTCCGGACGACGACGCTGAAGATCGCGCGCATCTCGCAGCTAGTCGGATACGAGGATCAAGGCTACTTCTGCAACGTTTTCAAAAAAGTAACAGGCGTTAGTCCGTCGACGTACCGGATTTGAATCGTAAGTATTCAAATCCGTTCTTTTGAGCGGATACGTATCAGGGTGATAACCGATTGAATAAGCAGCATTAGCAGAATGCCGCTAAGAAATGAGTAGAAGTTAATATAGATCGTATTTGTATATTGATTTAACCAACCGAATTCATTAATTTGGCCGTCAATTTGTTCCTTGATTCGTGAGGCATTATCTATTTGAAGCAAGATCGATACCGCCAAAAATGCGAGCAGCATGAGAGGAATCCCTATCCCCTTTCGGCGCTCCAGATATCGCTCACGGTGTACGATAAGAGCAATCCCTATTAATAGAAGCAGATACGCAGGTAACTCAATAAACCACAAAACAATCGCGGGATTCCCATTGCCCGAGATGCCTTTGCCTGGCTCCATTTCAATCGTAAACAGGTTCACGAGAAAGATGAGAATCAGGTTGATGAACAGAACAACCAACGTTGCGATCCTGAGTGATTTTGTATTCACCTTACCTCCCCCTCCCACAAATATATCCATGTTTTTATTATGCCATAGATAATTAGTTTACCGCATTTTTTCACTATTCAATCTCTGCACACTGATTGAATTTCACCAATCTATATAAATCTCGCATGTCTATACTAGTCCGCACTACCACATCTCCAAGTCCCCTTCCCCTCACAGACTGTATTTTGCAAACGTAATGATGCGCCAGGCCTACTAACTAAAAGCTACATTGGATATTATCCAGCAGAATCAGCTCATTGGAGGCGAATAAGCCAAAGTTGGCGTTAGTTATTAGATGGAATCCAACATAGCCCACACGTTCTGCATTCAATTAAAGTTAGATTGGATGTAATCCAACCTCCCGCAGCTTCCTCCCACTCAGTTCGATCATTAGGGGAGTTCTCCTCAAACTAAAAAACCAGCCCTCTAAGAGGGCTGGTCAGTAACTATTTCAATATGACACTGCTTGCTCCGGTCATCCTTATCCTTTCGAAGCACCTGCGGTAAGCCCCTGAACAAGGAATTTCTGCAGGAAGACAAACAGCAGCGTAATCGGAACCGCAATTAGCACAGCACCTGCGGCGAACATCGTAAAGTTCGAGTTCTGATACGAACTGACCAGATCCCACATGCCGACAGCAAGTGTCCAATTCTCTTTGGAACGCAGCACCAGCCGGGCGAAAATAAAGTCTACCCATGCTCCGGCAAAAGTCGTCAGCGCCACGTAGATCAGAATCGGACGGGCAAGCGGCAGCATAATCCGGTAAAAAATCTGCAAATGATTCGCTCCATCAATCCGTGCCGACTCATCAAGGCTGCGTGGAATAGTATCGAAGAAGCCTTTAATAACAAAACCGTTCCCGAGTACAGAACCTGCGGAATATACGATGATAATCGCGGTATGCGTATCAAGCAGGTTAAGCTGAAGCAGGAAAATATAAACCGGTACAAGACTCATAAAGCCAGGGAACATACCAAGGACGAGCAAAGTTGTCAGCAGTGTTTTCCGTCCCTTGAACCGGAAGCGCGACAGTGCGTACATACTAATCGTCGCTAGAATCGTCGAGAAGATCATCGACAGGATCGCAATTTTCAGCGTGTTCAAATACCATCTGCCATAGAGAAACACCTTGGAGTGAAACAGTTCCGTGTAGTGTGATAAGGTGAAAGACTTCGGAATAAACGAATCGCTGTACAGCGAAGTGCCTGGACGGAGTGATGACAGCAGCACCCAAAGCGCAGGATAAATGCAGCAGATTGCCAGACAGGCAAGCACCACATAGCTGAGCGCCAAACGAATATATCTGCCTCTAGACTTCATTGGATCATGTCCTCCTCTTTGAACGACTTCGTACGGCGATAGTTAATGATAGAGAACGTAGCGATAATGATGAAAATAATAATGCCGATCGCCGAAGCCATGTTGAATTGGCTGTTGTTCAGCGTCAGTTTGTAGAGCCACGTCACAAGCAGATCTGTACTGCCCGCGTATTGATACTTGCCGTTGAGCGGCTCGCCGTTCGTCAGCAGGAAGATCAGGTTAAAGTTATTGATGTTACCTGCGAATTGTGTAATGAGAATCGGCGCTGTCGTAAACAGAACAAACGGCAGCGTTATGATACGGAATTTCTGATAGCCTGAAGCGCCATCCACTTCAGCCGCTTCATATAAATCTTTCGGAATCGCAGTAAGGACACCAAGAATGAGGACCATGGAAACGGGAATTCCGACCCACATATTAACGAGAATCGCAGTTACCTTCGCCATAGTTGGGTCCGTCAGCCAAGGCAGCTTGCCAAAACCAAAGTAAGATAGGTATTGGTTGATTGGACCAAATTGGCCGTTGAACAGATTACGCATGACAAGCAGCGAGATCATCTGCGGAATAGCGTAAGGCAGAATGAATAGCGTCCGCCATAGTTTTTTAAACTTAACATCCTTCTGTTCAATCAAAAGAGCTACGAGCAGTCCGCCAAAATAGCAGGTTACCGTCGCCAGTATGGCCCAGATAATCGTCCAGGTAAATACGCCAAAGAATGTTCTGCTCCACGACTTGAGCGTCAGCAGATCACTAAACGTCTTAAAGCCAACCCAATCGACTAACTTAGCTGGCGGGATATGTTGAGGCAATGAGTAGTTCGTGAAAGACAGCAGGATCATGAAGATAATCGGCATAATGGTTAAGAACAATACGCCGAGTCCCGGTATAGTCAGCAGCAAATGCGGGAACTTGCGGTCCCATACATAACTGATGGATTCTCGGAAGGTCGCAGCCATTCCACCTTGATCCGTCTTCTCACCCGTACGATACGCATCGCGAATATTCATAATGTAAATGACAATAAAAAGTGCAAGCAGCAAAATCGTAATAAGGCCGTTAATCATTAGGAAGATCGAATGATCTCCTTGGACCGTCTTATAAAGCTTCCCAACCTTCATCATCTTGGATGGTGTATCCCCAAGCGTCCAAATGCCCCAAATATCTTGTGCCAAACGCGGAATGAAATAAAAAAGTGCTATTGCTTCAGTAATAAGCAGTAGAAGACCTTTAATCAATTGCTTGTTGTACAGCTGGCCAAGCCCTAGTGATAAAGCTGACAGTATAGCAGCAGTATTGCGGCGGCGATTCATATCCGTGCACTCCTTTCCATAGCTTGCGCCCGCCGAAGTCGTAGTCGCTTCGGCGGGCGAGCCGTCTATCTCTTTTTATTAAGAAAAACGATTATTTCGTCGCGCCTTTAACTGCCTCTTGTACTTGTGTTACTGCGTTATCAGCAGCGGCCTTCGGGTCTTTGCTCTCGTTCCAGATGTCAGCAAGCGCTGCACCCATTGGATCCCATACGCTGCCCATTTCCGGAATGGAAGGCATAGCTTGTGAGTTCACGAATTGAGCCGCGAAACCGCTGGAGATTTCATCCGCTTTGAACGTTGGATCTTCCACCGCTTCGTTGTTCGCTGGAATAGCACCAGTGAGCGAGTAGTCTTTCAGCTGGCCTTCTTTGGAAGAGATGAAGTTTGCAAATAGACGAGCTGCATTCGGATACTTCGTGAACGAGTTGACGTACCAAGCTTTAACACCGGAGAACGATACAGCCGGCTTACCGTTAATGGTAGGGATTGGAGCTACGCCAAAGTTAATGCCAAGGTTTTTGAAGTCCGCTACTTTCCAAGGACCTGTAATCGTCATCGCAACCGATTTGTCTGCGAATTTACCTTGGATAATATCAGCAGAAGCATCGCCGGATTTGATCGGCAGAATTTCTTTCAAGGACTGGAAGTATTTCAGACCTTCTACTGCACCATCGTTGTTCATACCGATATCAGCAGGGTTTGTACCGTTCTCACCAAACACATAACCTCCAGTCGAAGCGAACCAGATGTAGTTGAAGTACAGGTTGCCTGTTTCCCACATGAACGCATATTTATTGCTTGCAGGATCATTGAAGGTTTTTGCGAATGTTTTGATATCATCGAATGATGCCGGTGGTGTTTGTACTAGATCTTTGTTATAGAACAAAGCATAAGTTTCTACCGAGCGAGGGTAGCCGTACAGGATACCATCGGACGTTACTGCGCTCACAGCTGCTTCAGCGTTAGCTGTTTTTGTCTCGTCTTCGAAGTAATCGTTAGGAAGAACAAGGCCCGCTGCTACCGCTTGACCAAGGTTGTCATGCGGGAAAGTTACAACGTCCGCGCCGATGCCGGCAGGACCGTCAGTTGTCAGCTTCTTCACTTGGTCCGGAGACTCAACTTCTTCGATCTTAACTGGGATGTTGTATTTTGCTGTAAATTCCTTCGCCATCTCTTCTACAAAGCTGCGCTCGTTCTTTGAATCCCATACAGTCAGCGTTGCGCCTTCTTCTGCTGCGATTTCTTCTTCAGCCGGTGCAGCGCTTGCATTACCTGCATTGTTAGCAGCCTCTTCCGTTGTTGCTGGAGCATTCGTTGCTGCATTAGTGTTGTTATTGTTGCCGCCACCACAGGCAGACACAATGAACAAAGCTGTGATCATCGTCGATACAAACCATTTTCTCATTCTTAAAGATCCCCTTCCGTAATGTACGACTTGGAAAAAAACGCTTTATGCACCGATTTAGCTCCTTTTTCTACGCTGCGGCTATCGTCGCCACCTTTAGTTAGTTTGTGCAAACGTTTGTTTAATAGGCCGCATAAAAATAAAGGAATGCATCGTTTTCACTTTTAATCAGCCTATATCACGCCAATTACCGCCATGAAAGCGTTATATCCATGATTTCATCATACAACAGCCCATCTCGTTTGTTAAAACGTTTGCACAGATGATCTGCACAAGCATTCTTGTAGTTATCTCAAGATTCCTTCGTTTTTCTCATATTTCCCCAATATTTCATCTTTTGTTCAACAAACCTCAAGTCAGACAGTTTACTTTAAACAGCCGTTCAAGTAACATAAATGCATATAGTTCAAACGATTGCATAACAGGTAAGGGGATCACGATAACGATGGTAACCATTAAAGATATTGCAAGAGCAGCAGGAGTCTCCCCTTCGACAGTGTCGCGGGTGGTGTCCAATCATCCCCGCATCAGTAAGGAGACTACCGCCAAGGTTAAAAAGATTATGGAGGAGATGGGCTATCATCCAAACGTCATGGCTAAGAGCCTCGTATCAAAAACAACGAAGACGTTAGCCATTATGCTCCCACGTCCCGCAGAAGAGCTGTTCCAGGACTTCTTCTTTGGCGAATTATTAAGAGGAATATTAACCCACTCTACGAGAGCGGGTTACGATATGCTGTTAACAACAGCAACAAGTGCACACGATGAGACTGAGACGATCTCCAGACTCGTATTCGGCAGAAGAGTTGACGGAGTGATCCTGCTGTCTGCTAGGGTAAACGATCCACTCATCCGTCATTTGAACCAGCAGGATTTCCCAAGCATTCTGATCGGCCGAAGCGATGAAGAAAGCAGCCACATGATGACGGTCAATAACGATAACGTGCAGGCTGCTTATGATGCGACACAACATCTGATTAAGCAAGGCCATTCACGTATCGGCTTTGTGAGCGGACCAACGAATTTGACCGTTTCACATGATCGGATGGAAGGTTATAAGAAAGCGATGCGCGAGGCTGGACTGCCGATGCAGTCAGAATGGATTGTGGAAGGCGAGTTCCTGCAGGAAAGCGGCTTCCGTGCGATGTCCTTTATCATGGGACTGCCGGAGCGTCCTACCGGACTAGTCGTTATTGATGATGTCGTGGCGTTTGGCGTATTACGTGGATTAACTGAAATCGGCTATAAGGTTCCGGATGATATCAGCCTTGTCAGCTTTAACAATATTGCACTGTCTGAGCTTGCGACACCACCTATCAGTTCCGTTGATATCGGCACGTACCAGCTTGGATATACAGCATCCCAAATGCTGATCCGTCTTATTTTGGACGAGCCTGTTCATCAGTCTCATGTCACGATTCCACACCGGCTGATTGTACGGGAATCATCCGTTCATTTGGCAGCCAATCGCCCTCTCTAAGGCGTATGTAATTCCTTTCCTGCGTACACACTATTGTCTAGGAAAGGAATGAGGAACCTATGACTCAAACAAATGATGTCCTGAACAAACAAATTGCCAACTGGAGCGTCCTGTATATTAAGCTGCATAATTATCATTGGTATGTAAAAGGAACTCAGTTTTTCACCCTGCACGTAAAGTTCCAAGAGTTCTATGAGGAAGCTGCCCTGCATGTCGATGAGCTTGCCGAGCGGCTGCTTGCCTTAAAAGGCGCGCCAGTTGCTACAATGGCAGAATACTTAAAGATCGCCAGCATTAAAGAAGCCAACGGCAGCGAATCAGCCACCCAGATGGTCGAGACGTTGATCAGCGACTTCACCACTGTTATCACTGAATTAAAGCAAGGCATGGAGATTGCCCAAGGGGCCGGCGATGAGACAACCGCCGACATGCTGCTTGCGATTCATACTACACTCGAGAAGCACGTATGGATGCTGACCGCCTTTAACGCTTAAACATACTTGATTGTAACCCCGCCGAAGCTGAGCTTTGGCGGGGTTTTGTTTTGCCGCTGAGGCGAAACCGCTGGCCGGGGCTGAGTTAAGACCCTTCCGGGGGCTTATTGAGTACCGGACTAGCCTGATTTGATCCAATAAGACCCTGTCAGGGACTTATTCAACGATGAATGGCGATTGGATGTGGTAAAACCGCTGGCTGTAGCTGAGTTAAGACCCTGCCGGGGTCTTATTGGACGACGTAGTTGGACGTGGCACAGCGGCCGGATGATAAACTTGAAACATTTGCCAATTCCCTCTTGAATCGTATACTATTGTATACATTAAAGGAGGAATGAACAGCATGCCGATGGACAAAATCAATACGAATAATATTGAACGAAAATGGCTTAACCTTCCTTATTACACCGAATCCCCTGCTCAACAGCTTGATATTTATTTACCAGAGACTGGCGATGGGCCATTCCCGGTCATTATGTCCATCCATGGTGGAGCGTTTAAATTTGGCGATAAAGCCGATATGCAGCTGAAACCTATGTTGAAAGGCTTGAAAAGACAATACGCGGTTGTCTCTATCAATTACCGTTTAAGCGGTGAAGCTATCTTCCCTGCCCAAATTTATGATGTAAAAGCGGCCATCCGTTGGGTGAAGGCAAACGCAGATAAGTACCATTTGAATGCCGAGAAAATCGCTCTTTGGGGCGGTTCAGCCGGAGGTCATCTATCTTCTCTTGCAGGTACTTCTGCGTTTAACTCCGAGCTTGAGGATCTCAGCATGGGCAACTCTGACTACTCTTCTGAAGTGCAGGCGGTTGTTGACTGGTTTGGCCCAACCAACTTCCTCACGATGGACGAACTGTTCATTCATAGCGTTGTTGCCCCACATCAGGTGCACATTGCTTCTGACTCCCCAGAATCGCTACTTATCGGACAGACCATTACGGAGGCTCCGGAGAAAGTGAAGGCGGCCAATCCTGAAACCTATATTACGGAGCAAACACCTCCGTTCCTCATCCAACATGGCACACATGATCCACTTATTCCCACGGAGCAGTCCGTTGTCTTCTATGAGAAGCTTGCTGCTGCAATTGGTGCAGATAAAGTGAAGCTGGATCTGCTCGAAGGAGCCGGCCATGGCGGCAAGGAATTCGAGACCGCAGATAATATTAAGCAAGTTCTGAATTTTATTGATCGTTATTTAAAGACTTAGACAGCATTACTCAAACATACATATACCCTGCAAAAACAAAAGCGGCATGCCTGATTCGGCATACCGCTTTCTGTATGAACTAAACCAATTTGATTGTGCAGCTGGCTGCTTTTTCACCGCTCCAAAGCGCTTCAAGCACGTCGCCGTCATGCAGGGCGGCTACGCCAGCAGGCGTGCCGGTGAAGATAATATCGCCAGCGCCAAGACCATAACGCGCATCGATATGCCGCACTAACTCGGAGATGCTGAACAGCATCTCACGCGAGTTACCAATTTGCGCTTGCTCGCCATTTCGAAGCAAGGCAAAATCCTGTGCCTTCAATGCTTCTTCACCCGGATACACCTTCCATTCGCCAAGCGGCGCGGAGGCTTTGAAGCCTTTGGCATCCAGCCAAGGCTGGCCTTTTGCCTTCAGCTTGCTTTGTACATCACGAAGCGTCAGATCAAGCCCAAGAGCAAGTCCATCAATAATTTCGTCCGGCTCCATGCCAGGCTCAAGGGAACGGGAAATCCGCAGAACGAGCTCCAGCTCAAAGTGAACTTCCCCACGACCACCTGGAATTTCAACTACATTACCGTTCATCGGAACAACCGCATGGGAAGGCTTCGTAAAGACGAGCGGCTCCTCCGGCACTTCATTACCCAGCTCAAGCGCATGCAGACGGTAGTTCCGTCCGATGCAATATATGTTTCGAATATCATTTGCCATTATGAAATCCTCCTCCTGCTAACCCTTCTTCTGGGCAGCAATCATTTCGGCGAGCTCATTAAGCTCCGTCCACCGGTCCATTAATTGCTCCAGCTTCTGCTCCAACTGCTGCTGCTCTTCAATTAATTGCTGCAGCAAAACAGAATCACTGCCTGCGTTATTCATCTTATCTGTAACAGAAGCCAGCTGCTCTTCTGCTTTCGCGATCCATTCATCAATTTGCTCGTAATCCTTCTGATCCTTGTAGGACATACGTGTTACACGTTCACCGGCAGGCTTGCTGCCGCTGTCTGCGGAAGGAGCATTTGTCCCAGCAGCTGGTTTGGCTGCCGCCTGCGCTGGTTTGCCGTTTCCTGCCGATTGGCTAGATGAGCTGCCACCGCTGCCAAACTTTTCGACGTACTCTTGGTATTCGGTATAGTTGCCCACATGCTGCGTAATAACGCCTTCTCCTTCGAACGCGAAGATCTTATCTACCGTGCGGTCCAGGAAGTAACGGTCATGGGATACGACGAACACGACACCTGGGAAGTCATCAAGATAATCTTCCAAAACAGATAATGTCGCGATATCCAGATCATTGGTTGGTTCGTCCAGCAGCAGCACGTTTGGTGCATTCATCAAGACACGAAGCAACTGCAAACGGCGCTTCTCACCACCAGATAGTTTGCTAATGATCGACCATTGCATCGCAGGCGGAAAAAGAAACCGCTCCAGCATTTGGCCCGCTGAGATTGTTGTACCATCTGCCGTGCGCACCTGCTCCGCATCTTCGCGAATATACTCGATCACACGAAGTGACTCATCCATCTCTTCATGCTCTTGCGAGAACCAGCCGATCTTAACGGTCATCCCCAGCTCAATTGTCCCTTCATCGGGCTGCAGCTTGCCTGTAATGAGGTTAAGCAAAGTGGATTTACCACTGCCGTTACGGCCAACAATACCGACACGATCCTCAGGTACTGCGATATAGCTGAAGTCCTTAATGAGGGTACGATCACCAAACTGTTTGGAGACCGACTCCATCTCTACGATTTTTTTACCCAGCCGTGTCGAGGCAACCGATACATCCATTTTGCCAGAAGATTGCTTAGGAGCCTGCGCTTTCAGATCTTCAAACCGATCGATTCGGGCCTTCTGCTTGGTAGACCGGGCTTTCGCTCCACGACGAATCCAAGCCAGCTCATTACGAAGCAGGTTCTGACGTTTATCTTCCGAAGCCGCCTCCCGCTCTTCCCTTTCCACCTTCAGCTCAAGAAAACGACTGTAATTGGCTTGATAGAAATACGCACGCCCTTTGTCCAGCTCAATTACGCGGTTGCTGACCCGATCCAGGAAGTAGCGATCATGCGTAATCATAAGTAAAGCGCCTTTGCGTTTCTGCAGCATACCTTCGAGCCATGCAACGGACTCATTATCAATATGGTTGGTGGGCTCGTCCAAAATAAGAATATCCGATGGTTGCAGCAGCGCCGCCGCCATCGCGACACGCTTCCGCTGACCACCTGAGAAGGTATCTACTTTATCGTCAAAATTCAAGATACCCAGCCGGCCCAGTGCCGTCTTCGCTTCACTTTCGAGCGTCCAAGCATCAAACTCATCCATCTTCTGATTCGCTTTAATAAGCCGATCCTGCAGTGACTCATCACTTGGCTTAAGCTCAAGCGCCTCAAGGGCAGCCGCATATTCGCGAACTGCGCGCAGTTGAGGCGAGTTGCCGCCAAGCACATGCTCCAATGCTGTTTCGCCGGGTGCAAATACCGGGTCCTGCGCAAGCATCCGGACAACCACACGGTTGCCGATCGAGATTCCGCCAGCATCCGAAGGCTCAAGTCCTGCGATTACCTTCAGAAACGTTGATTTACCTGTACCGTTCACACCAATAATGCCGATCTTATCTCCATCCTCGACGCCAAAGGTCACGTCTTCGAAGAGCATTTTCTCGCCATAGCTTTTCGTTATATGTTCAACCGATAATAAATGCATGAGGGAACCCTACTTTACATCCAAAATGTGCAGCATCCCGCAAGGGCATCTGCCACCCGTATCATACCATACTCCACCGCTCGCTGGCACCCGAGCCATCTCTTCTGCGCTCCATAGTCCAAAACTAATTCAACCGCCACATAAGGTTCCCCGGGACCTTATGTCACCAAAACCCACGCCATCGGCCAACCAAACGTTGACCATTGCCCACCCATCTCCACTATTCAAGCAAAACTTAAGGTCCCTCAAGGACCTTAAGTCAAAGAAAAAGGTAGCTAGTCGGTTGGTTAAGGTCCCCTAGGGATCTTAAACCTCCAAACACCAGTCTCAATCCGCACTTTTCCAATGTTCAAACAGAACTTAAGGTCCCTCAAGGACCTTAAGTTAAAGAAAATGGTAGCTAGTCGACTAGTTAAGGTCCCTGAGGGACCTTAACACAGCCGGGCAGCAATGTTGAGCGCCGAGATGAACGGTTGATTTGAGAGCTAGGGTCTCCACAAGCCCTAACAAACAAAAAACAGGCTCCGAATTTTCGGAGCCTGCATCTTATCTAAAATTAACGTTTGCCGACCATAGCTTCCGGTTTCACGTATTCGTCGAACTGCTCCGAAGTAAGAAGGCCGCTTGCGATCGCGGATTCTTTCAGCGTCAATCCTTTTTTGTGTGCGTTTTTCGCAATTGCTGCTGCGTTCTCGTAACCGATGTACGGGTTCAGAGCAGTAACCAGCATCAACGATTGATCCAGGTTACGTTTGATTACCGCTTCGTTTGGCTCGATGCCAACCGCACAGTTATCGTTGAACGAGATCATACCGTCCGCCATGAGAGCAACGGATTGCAGGAAGTTGTAGATAATAACCGGCTTGAACACGTTAAGCTCGAAGTTACCTTGGCTTGCTGCAAAGCCGATTGTTGCGTCGTTACCAAACACTTGGCAAGCTGCCATCGTCAGCGCTTCGCTTTGTGTAGGGTTTACTTTACCTGGCATGATCGAGCTGCCTGGCTCGTTCTCTGGAATCGTGATCTCGCCGATGCCGCAGCGCGGGCCGCTTGCCAACCAGCGAACATCGTTCGCAATCTTCATCAGATCTGCCGCAAGCGCCTTAACAGCACCGTGTGCGTACACGATTTGGTCATGGCTTGTCAGCGAGTGGAATTTGTTTGGAGCTGTAATGAATGTTTTACCTGTCAGAGCTGTAACTTCAGTTGCCACTTGAACAGCAAAATCAGGATGAGCGTTCAGGCCAGTACCAACCGCTGTACCGCCAAGCGCAAGTTCCCGCATCGTGTCTACGCTTTGAATCAGCATAGCGCGAGTTTTCTCAAGCATCATGTGCCAGCCGCTGATTTCTTGGCCAAGCGTAATCGGAGTAGCATCCTGCAGATGCGTTCTGCCGATTTTCACAATGTTATCGAATTTCTCCATTTTCTCTGCGAACGTACCCGCAAGCACATCAATGGCTGGAATCAGTTTATCTTCTACCTCAACAACACCTGCGATATGCAGAGCAGCCGGGAATGTATCATTCGAGCTTTGCGAACGGTTCACATCATCGTTAGGATGGATGCGCGCTGCACTGCCGCGTTCAGCAAGCAGCTGATTAGCACGGAAAGCAACAACTTCGTTCACGTTCATGTTTGTTTGTGTACCGCTGCCTGTCTGCCATACAACAAGCGGGAACTGCTCATCCCATTTGCCAGCCAAAATCTCGTCAACAGCTTCGCCGATTACGCCGGATTTCTCCGCATCGATCATGCCAAGCTTTTGGTTCGCATTTGCTGCAGCTTTCTTAATGATCGCCATACCGTATACAACTTGAATCGGCATCCGTTCGCCGCTAATTTTGAAGTTTTGCAGGCTGCGCTGGGTTTGAGCTCCCCACAGCTTGTCTGCAGCAACCTTAATCTCACCCATTGTGTCTTTCTCAATCCGGAATTCCATGCTCTTTAACGGCCTCCTTCGTTATTACATGCACATAGTACTACTTTATACAAAATCACCTAGTCATTTCAATACGATTACCGCCTCATATCGATGCCGGGACGGCATAATTCACAAAATGCGGCATGCACAAGCGTAAACGGCTGCGCCATCCTTAGGAGGAGCAGCCTACGTTTCGCGGGTGAAATATAAGCGCTGTATAGAGTGAATTTATACTTTCTTATATTTTAAAAAAAGCCCTGAGCGGGGAACAAACCCTCCTCACTCAGGACGTTTCGAGTCTTACAAGCCTTTCGCGCTGCGATAAGCTTCCATATATGCGCTGGCTTTCTGCTCGATAAGTGAGAAGTCGCCAGTAGCTACTGCATCCTTCGTCAGGTCAGAACCGATACCAACCGCTACTGCTCCTGCTTTGATCCAATCCTTCAGATTGGAAAGCGATACGCCGCCCGTTGGCATAATGTTCGCTTGCGGCAATGGCCCCTTGATCGACGGGATGATGCTAGGCGAATACAGATTGCCAGGGAACAGCTTGACCACATCAACACCAAGCTCAAGCGCGCTTTGAATTTCATGAATCGTCATCGTGCCCGGCATTACAGGAATCGAATAACGGTTGCAAAGCTTAATCGTATCCGGGTTAAAAGCAGGTGCCACAACAAATTCCGCACCGGCCAGAATAGCAGCGCGAGCTGTCTCCGGATCTAGTACCGTACCAACACCAATAATTGCAAAGTTTTCCGAGTCCGGTGAAGCCGTGCTGGAATACTCTTTGGACAGCTGTTCAATCGCACGAAGCGCGAACGGCACTGTCATCGTAATTTCAATCGCTTTAATTCCGCCTTTAATAGCACGGCGTGCCATCTCCGCTACTTCCTCCGGTGAATCTGCACGCAGAACGGCAACGACACCTGCCTCTACTAATTGCCCAAGTACTTTCAGCTTCTTCATGAATAATGACCTCCCATAGTCATAGGTGAAATAAACGCAAAAAGATTGAACATTCCCGCTCCATTATAGGCACATATCCACAATTCGGACAACCCTTACAAAAATCTGGTTCCATTTTCGCTTGTAAGCGGATACTTATAATATAGTCTAGCGTAAACGGCTGTGCCGTCCTCAGGAGGAGCAGCCTACGTTTCGCGGATGAAATATAAGCATAGTAAAAATGAAAATTTATACTTTCTTATATTTCACCTCAGTTATTTCAAGAAAGGAATGATTCTAATGACAACGCCATCTGCTTCCCATCTTATTACACCAGGATCAACCCTTTTCTCCCTAATGACCCGCCATAAAGGCAGCCTTATGACCTTATCGACAACTGCCGGTATGGAGCAAGGCATTCTGACGGCATTTGATCCCTCTTATTTGACACTTGTTACCGATACGAACCAAACCAGATACGTGCTGGTTATGAACATTGCTTCCTTTTCCTTTGAACCGGCCTACTAATGCAAAAAGAGGGTGTCCCAAGCGGCCTGTTCAGACCTCGTGAGACACCCTCCTATTGTTCTAAACTTCCGAATAATCGATCTCGAGGAACGCTTCTACTTCCTTCTCCCAGCGCTCAGCTACAAAGCTTACATGCAACGGATGCACATTATACGCCTCGTAAGCCGCCTGATCAGAGAACTCCATCGAGAATCCTAACTTATAATCATTCTTTGGGCTTACTTGCCGGAATACCCGGAACTGCGACACAACAGGAATGGAGCTGAGAATCGCCTTGCCATCCTCCAGAAACTTGCGCTCCTGCTCAGAACCTTCTTCATGCTTTAATGTAAAAATAACGGAATGCTGGATCCAAGATGTCGACAATTGCTTCCTCTCCTTCAACGCTTTGTTCAGGCCAAGCCTGCCTTAAGTATATAATTAATAAGGACGGTCGCCAATAATGGAAATCCGTTCCGCCACACGGCGGTTTGGATAATAATCGGACGAGGCATAATGCTGCGTCGAACGGTTATCCCATAGCGCTATCGAATTCTTCGCCCAATTGAAACGCACTTGATACTCCGGAATCTCCGCTTGTCTGAACAAGTACTGGAGCAGCTCTTCGCCTTCTTCCGGGTCAAGCCCAACGATTCGTGTGGTGAATACCCGATTGACGAACAGCGTCTTGCGTCCAGTCTCCGGATGTGTCCGGACAACAGGATGCTCAGCAGCCGGGAACTCCGCTTGTTTCTGAGCGAGCAGCTCTGGCGGCATATTCCGTCCGAAAGTTGGCGTAAAGTCATGAATCGCTGTCAGACCATTAATACGCTCTTTTACTTCTTCTGGGAGGTTATCGTATGCAGCGCCCATGTCCGCCCAAAGGGTATCCCCGCCTTGTGGAGGCACTTCGGATAAACGGAGCACCGCGCCAAAGGATGGTTCCAGTCGCCAAGACACATCCGTATGCCAATTATTCTCTTGGCCCTTCATGTTTGCGTCTTTCTCGAAACGAGTAATTTCAGCGGCTGCACCTTTTGGCAGGAACGGATGATTCTCAAGCTCACCCCATTGTCTTGCAAAATCCAGCTGCTGCTGGCTCGTAATATCCTGATCGCGGAAGAAGAGCACTTTCCACTCCAGTAATGCACGATGCAGCTCAGCCTTCACCTCCGGCGATACCTGCTCTCTAAGGTCCACTCCTTCAATCTCAGCACCGATCACCGGGCCAAGCGACTTCAATGTGAATAATTCATAGGGACGCTCTTCAAGGCCATCAGCCAAACGCTGCAAGAAACGTGGACCGCCTTGGATTTGGCGCTTCGAGAAAAGATCAAATTGACGGGATGTGTCGACTGTTGATTGAGTCATGGATAATCGCTCCTTTAATTTGTATTATTTATTGGGACAGCTTCTCAAGATAACTAAACGCTACATGGTCCTGGAAGCTAACCTTATTTTTAATGAAGCCGTTACTGAGCAAAAGCTCCGCCGACTTCTGCTGCGCATCCAGCTCTTCTTGGGTATACACTCGAAGATTAGGGGCTGAGCTTGCAAGCAACGCCTTCACGACACCTGCATCAATCTTCTTCAGATCGGCATAGATCTGAACGGCTTCGTCGGTATTAGCGTTCTGCCAGTCAATGGCTTGTTTGTACACTCTCAAAAATGCTGTGACCAGGTCCGGATTCTTCTCTGCAAACTCCGATCTTGCAATGGCAGATACCGGTGCCGCGATCCCTTCCTCTGCTCCCGCGATAACGGTTGCCTTACCAGATGCCGTTTCCTTTGTCGTGTAAGGATCCCAGGTTACCCACGCATCCACCTTGCCAGTCTCGAACGCAGGTAATGCATCCTCTGGCTGCAGAGCAATAAGATTAACGTCCTTATCACTCAGCCCATGTTTCTCAAGCACCTTCAGCAAAAACACATGTGCCGTCGTACCCTTTGCAACAGCCACTGACTTGCCCTTCAAATCCTCAACCTTTGAAACCCCTTTGTCCTTTGGCACGATAATCGAATTCGCAAGCTTGCCATCACTGACCAGCCCAATGACTTCGAATGGCAGGTTCGCCGACAATCCGGAGATCGTTGCACCATCGCCGAGGAAGGAGAGATCTACCCGCTTCGAGGCAAGTGACTCCAGCAGTGGAGGACCACTCTGGAATTCACTCCAGCTTACCTCTGCATTCAGCGGCCCCAGCTCTTCCTCCAGCCAGCCTTTTTGCTTGGCCAGCAGCAGCGGCGACAATCCGCCGTTAATGGCAACGTTTACGGTAACATGAGGACGATCTGTTGCTTCGGCCGATGGTGCTGCCGCCGAGTCTGATTCCGACTTCTCGTTCGAAGCTTTGCTGTTACTGCCGCAGCCAGCCAGCACCGATACCAGTGCAATAATCGACAACGCCGTAATCGTAAATGTTCGTAACTTGTTTCTCTTCATAAGCTCCATCCCCTTAACCTAAGTTTACTTATCTACTTAATCGGATTTAGAGAATAAAAAAGATTCGATTTCATATCTGCCCCCTGTGATCAGGTGGACGGTTATGAAATCGAATCTCCGGTGAACCAGTCGATTCTTTATTCTCCGTTTGCAACAAACTGATAAACTGATCAATTTGTCATTTGGTGATCCTGATATTATCAGCTGACCTAATTGCTGTCAACCACTATTTTCATATTATTCCAACCCGCTTACTGCGATTACTTAGCAACCAGTCTCAGCATAATGTCGATAGCATGATCGGAAGGCTCGCCAAAGCCGCGATAAGCCCACATCGCCGTATTATGAAACAGCGTAAGCAGGAGTGTCGCCAGCTCCAGAGGGTCACCCGCAGCAATCGTACCTTCCGCTTGACCATCACGCAAAATATCCGCGAGCAGGTCGCGGTTCAAATGAACATTCCGGTGGATCATATCCTTTTCCTCTGGACTTAATACTTCGGTTGCCTGTGCCTGCAGCACAACCCAATACATCGTTCCGGTCCTGCTGCTGTGCATATATTGGCTGATCAGCCGCTTCAGCTTATCAATGACCGTTCCACTGCCGCTCCGTGCCTCCTGTAACAGCTCTGTATACTTCTCTTGCGAGGACAATACCAGGACGAGAAGAATCTCTTCCTTGGATTCAAAAAAATTATAAACATGACCGTAGCTTAATCCCGCTTCAGTCGCGATATCCGATATTTTCGCGACAGCTACACCGCGTTTGGTAAAGACCGAGGCTGCTGCCGTTAAGATCTGATTGCGGCGCAGCTCCCTTTGCTGCTGATCCTTGATGACATTCCGGGCCATAGATTTTGCTCCTTCTACCATGATCCTCTCATGAGGTTCTCATACGCTCACTCCTGTTCACTCCTGATTTCTGTTAGAATGGATAGGCATGAGCAATTAATCGGGGGTTAATATATGGATTATATAATTCTGGACATTGAATTTAACGGACGCAAATTCGCGAGTGACCTTCCGATGGAAGTCATCGAGATTGGCGCTGTACGGCTGAATGCTGACTTGCAGCAGACAGATATTTTTTCTTCCTTAATCAGACCGGTCTACTTTTCCAAGCTGAATTCCTTTATTAAGAAAAAAACAGGTATTCCGCAGGAAGAGATTGATATAGCACCAAGATTCCCTCGTGTCATAGAGGAGTTTATCACGTGGCTGGACCGAGGGGAACCGTTTATCATCATGACCTGGGGCGGCGAAGACATGAAGCGAATTGTCTTTGATACGCGGATGCACAAGATTGATGATGCCTTCTGGCTTTCCGTTGATTCCTTTGATCTGCTTAAAGGTTATCTTCGCTATAAAAATGTTACGAACGACGTCAGCGTAGAAGGCGCTATAGCCGATCTGAATCTGACTTCTGCAGGCAATGCCCATCGAGCGCTCGACGATGCGATCATGACGGCAGATGTGTTCCGGGCGATATTTGATCATCTTGATTTTGACGGCTACAAGCAGAAATACAAGGATCAATACACAAATGCCAAAGAACGCAGACTTGTCAAAAACGCGGTTCGTTCCATGCGTTCTCATAAGACAGCACCATCATGGGAGCTGTTTGTGACCAAGCATCTGGAAGGCAAAGTCATGATGACAGACCCGCGAAAAGAAGCCGAGCTTAAGCAATATTTCGAAGCGGAAGCTGCCAAGCTGCCGCCAAGCATCAATCCGCCTCAAATGTAATTATCCTTTGTAGCTATCGCGCCATTTGAGCAGACGACGTTCCAGCACCCGTACGAGCGAATCTGTTAATTTGCCAACGGCAGCGAACAGGATAATCCCTATAAATACAACCTCCGTACGCATAAACGACCGGGCATCCTGAATCAAATAACCGATGCCCCGATCGGCTCCCATCAGCTCCGCTACAACAAGCACCAGCCATGCAATACTGATGGATAACCGCAGACCAAGCAGAACATTGGGCATCGCTGCCGGAAGAACGAGCCGCAGCATTTGGTTCACCCGCTTGAACTCTAGGACACGTGCCACGTCAAACAGCTTCGAATCTACATTCCGCACGCCAAGAAACGTATTCACATACAACGGGAAAAACGAGCCCAGCGCAATAAGCAATATTTTCGACGTCTCCCCAAATCCGAACCATAAAATAAACAGCGGCGTAATCGCAAGCAGAGGCACGGTACGAATCATTTGGACAGTAGGGTCCACAAGCTCTTCGAACTTGCTGAACATACCCACCGCAAGGCCAAAGATCAGCCCAAGACTGCCGCCAAGCAGGAAGCCAAGCAATGCTCTGAGCACACTAATCTCTAAATGACGGAACAGTTCACCGGACACGACCATTTCATAAAACTCTTTCACAATCGATGAAGGTGCTGGGAACAACATCGGATCCACGATTCCCGTCCCGCTTACATACTGCCAGCTCCCCAGAATGATTAGAGGCAGCAGGCTGCCAAGCAAAAATTTTCTTCCCTTGAAGTCCCCCTTCTTCCTTCTCGTATGAGTGGCCGCAATCGGATTTGCTGTAACTTGGGAAGATGCAACTCCTTTTAAAGCTTCTGTTGTTGGATTAGACATTTCTTTTACTCCTTTCGACACTCCGGTTGGCGCTCCGGTTGTTTCGGCCGATTGCTCCTTGCGGTTTGTTTTTTTGATTAAACGGTTTCTATGGTTAAAAACAAACACGCAATAGTCACACTCGACCGAAACAACCTCCGCTAACAGTTAGAAAACGTAATAGATCGAAACAATCTCCGCTGCTGCTAGATTGTATAAGATTCTTTTTCAGGCTCCTCATGCTCCAACGACCGTAAGATCAGAGTGCGAAGCTCCTGGAACGCAGAGCCTGTTCTTTTTCGAGGAAACGGAAGATCGATAGGCACGATCGTTTTGATTCGGCCGGGACGTGCGTCGAGCACGATAACCCGATGCGAAAGAAAGACTGCTTCATCGATATCATGGGTCACAAACAGCATCGTTGTACGGTTTTCCCGCCATATATCGAGCAGCGCCTCTTGCATATGGCTGCGGGTAAAGGCATCAAGCGCGCCAAATGGTTCGTCAAGCAGCAGCACCTTCGGATTACGGAGTAAGGCTCTTGCAATAGCAACACGCTGGGACATGCCCCCAGACAGCTGCTTCGGATACGCTTTTTCAAAACCTTGCAATTTGACCAGCTTAATCAGCTCATCAACCTTATTCCGGATCTCGGGCTTCCGAAGAGACAAATCTGCGGCAATGTTCCGCTCGACCGTCAGCCAAGGAAATAAACGATGCTCTTGAAAAATAAATCCTTTCTCCTGAGAAGGCTTCTTCACCGGCTCCCCTTCGAGCAGAACACGGCCTTCGATATCGATATCAAGCCCTGCAACAATCTTGAGCAGTGTGCTCTTGCCGCAGCCGCTTGGTCCGATAATCGATACAATCTCCCCTTGATTAACTGTCAGCTTAAGCCGATCCAGAACCGGGACCGCATCTCCTGCGGAGCGGAACGTTTTGCTCACATCTACAATTTCCAATAATGCCGTCGACATAGCCGGCACCTCCTCTATTTGGTTTGTTTTACCCGTACCATCTTTTCCTCATTGGAATAGTAGGATTTAGGGATAAAAAAAAGATCCAATGGACGCAGCCGAAGCCGTCTTCCATTGAATCTCTGGTTCGTCCAGTCGATTCGATCTCATTCTGACAGACTGACATTTTCGTCAATCCATCTCTATTGGTACTGATCATAACGAGAAAGGAAACAACTGTCAATCGTTTTTTCAAGAGGCTCGCAAGGAAAGGCAGGAGTTACAAATTGCTCCCGTTTGCCCTCCTGTAGTAGTATTACATGTTGGGGTTTTTAAACTATTTTAATGCATGGGAGAAGTATCATTCATGAATCGCGCAACTAAGTCTTTCTCCGCCTACGAGCTGCTCTATGTCGTTGGCATTATTGCCATCTCGTTCTCATCAATCTTCATTAAGTGGTCGAGTGCTGAGCCATCGGTAATCGGTATGTACCGCTTGTATCTAACCATTCTTATTATGCTGCCGCTTGCTTGGAAATACCGGCGTGAGCTTATCCAGCATAGTGCCCGCCAGATTTTGCTGTTATTTGCCTCCGGCGTCATGCTTGCTTTGCATTTTCTGCTATGGATGTCATCCCTGAACTATACAACCGTCGCCAGCTCCACGATCTTCCTGGCGCTCGAGCCAGTTCTTGTTATGCTTGGCTCCTACTTGCTCTTTAAGACCAAAACAAACCGGATTATGCTGCTTGGTATGGGCATTGCAATGATCGGCACCGTCATCATCGGCTCAAGCGACCTCGCGTTATCGCAGGAAGCGCTGTACGGAGATGTGTTGTCGATTCTGGGTACTATTGCGGTTGCCATTCATATGCTGATTGGCAAACAACTGCGGAACAATATAAGCGCATTCGCCTACAACTTCCTTGTGTTTGCGATTGCCGCCACAACCCTTGCCATCTATAACCTCATCCAAGGTTTTCGGTTTACCGGCTACAGCTCGCATGAATGGGGTATCTTCCTGCTTCTCGCGATTGTGCCGACCCTCTTTGGTCATTATTTGTTCAACTGGCTGTTGAAATATATGAACGCAACAGCCGTCTCAATGTCCGTACTAGGCGAGCCGGTTATCGCATCGATCCTGGCATGGGCACTGCTGAAAGAGGTATTGACCGCCTGGCAGCTTAGCGCAGGCATCGTAATATTGTTCGGTGTGTGGCTGTTTATGAGGCACGGAAAGGAATAACTTCTTTCCGTGTTAACTGTACGAGGCATAAAAAAAGAGAGGTCGTTTTTAATCACCTTAGAGAGGATAAGCAGAAAATGTATCTCCTGGAAGAGCGAAGCGTCTGCCTTTGTCTCCCCTTTGCTACCTTAGTAAATTGTTCAAGGCAAAGGGGAGACAACAGCAGCGGAAGAAGATACATTTTTTGCGTTCCGATTCTAGGGATTAACTTCGAACTCTCTACCGCGGCAGTATGCCACAACCTCATCATAAGAAAGGTTGCCGCCGAAGATATCCAGCGCGCTGCCGATCGTAATATCAAGCTTGCCGTTAGTCAGACGGCGGAACAACTCCAAATCCTCGAATGACCTGGCGCCGCCCGCATATGTGGTCGGAATTTTCACCCATGCCGCCAACTGCTCGACCAAGCTTTCTAGAATGCCTGTCCGTTTCCCCTCTACATCTACTGCGTGAACAAGGAACTCGCTGCAATACGATTCCAACTCACGAAGATTCGCTTCATTGACCTCAAAGTTACTGAACGTCCGCCATTGATTCGTGACGACATGCCAGCTTCCATCCTTTTGCTTACAGCTCAGATCGATAACAAGCTTGTCCTTACCGACCTCGGATACAATTTTGTTCAAGTTGTCCATGTTGAGCTCGCCATCACGGAAAATATACGAAGTGACAATAACCTGCGAAGCGCCTGCTTCCAGGTATTGAGCCGCATTATCTGCTGTGATGCCGCCCCCAATCTGCAAGCCGCCAGGGTATTCACGCAGTGCTGCTAATGCAGCTTCTTCATTACCGCCGCCAAGCATAATGACATGACCACCTGTCAGGCCGTCCCGCTTGAACATCGAAGCATAATAAGCCGAGTCATGCTCGGATACAAAATTTTCAACGACACGCTGTGGATTGGCATCCAGCGTCTCCCCAACAATTTGCTTAACTTTCCCGCTGTGCAGGTCGATACATGGTCTGAACTTCATGTGATCTCCTCTTTCTCATAATCTGTCCCTTTATTGTAGCAGAATCACTTGGCAGACGTATGCCGCAAAGGCAAATTTTTAGGGACTTCGAGGATGATGCCATATGTTACACTAGTAATACTAGAGATGATAGAGAAGGAGAATACCGTTATATGAAGCTTGTATCTTGGAATGTAAATGGCCTCAGAGCCTGTGTAAATAAAGGATTTATGACGTATTTTAATGACATGGATGCAGACTTTTTCTGCCTGCAGGAGACGAAGCTTCAAGAGGGTCAAATTACGATGGAGCTAGGCGAACAGTATCATTTGTTCTGGAATTATGCCGAGAAGAAGGGATACTCCGGTACGGCGATTTTTACAAAGCATAAGCCTCTTTCGGTAAGCTATGGGCTAGGCGAAGAAGATGATGACAACGAGGGACGGGTCATTACACTGGAGCTTGAAGACTTCTATCTCGTCAATGTGTATACGCCAAATGCAAGACGTGATCTGTCGAGACTTGCGCTCCGGCTTGAATGGGAAGACCAGTTTAGAAGCTATCTCTCGCAGCTGGACGAGCATAAACCTGTTATTGTTTGCGGGGATTTGAATGTGGCCCATCAGGAAATCGACCTGAAAAACCCGAAATCCAACCGCGGCAACTCCGGCTTCACCGATGAAGAGCGGGAGAAAATGACGCGGATTCTGGACTCCGGGTTTATCGATACGTTCCGTTATTTGTATCCGGAGCAAACCGACGCTTACTCCTGGTGGTCCTATATGCCGAAGATCCGGGAACGGAATGTCGGCTGGCGTATTGACTATTTTCTGGCGTCAGCAAGACTCGCTCCAAGCATCGTCGATTCTGGCATCGACAGCCTGATACTCGGCAGCGATCATTGTCCGGTTGTTCTAACTCTCGATTCGAATAAATTTAACGCTTAATATCCCAATTCTCCACATTGATGAACATACCGTAATCCTTTGGCGTTGCGCCGATCACTCTATGATTAACAGCGCCAAGGGCACGAGTGGCATAGATGGACGGCATGGGCACATCTTCTGCCGTAATCTGCTGCAGCCTGCTATAGGTTTGCTTAATCGCCGTTTCCTCCGTCTCCGACTGAAGGGATGACAGCAGTTTATTCACCTCGGGATTTGCATAACCGTTAGGATTCCCTTTTTGCAGAAAATAAGCAATATCCGGCAGCGGATTAACAAGAGACATCGCAACTGTCATGATGCCAAGATCATAGTCTTTCTTGACGAGCTTATCCACCAAGGAAGCAAAATCGAGCATCTGAATATCAACATCGATCCCAACCACCTTTAAATCATCTGCCAGCATACGAGCCGCCTGCTCCAGCGTGCTGTCTCCGGACAAGACGGATAACGTCAAGTTTGTACCGGATTGCCAGCCTGACTCCGCGAGCAGGCTTTTTGCTTTATCCGGATTATATTCCACCTGCTTAACACTAGGATCTACATAAGGGCTATAGCTTGTAAAAAATCCATCCACCGTCTCCCCTGCTCCCCGCAGCAGATTATTTACAATCCTCTCGCGATTAATCGCGTAAGATATCGCTTTTCTTTGCTTCGCACTTGGCAGCACTTGTTCATTGATGTACATCAATTGAGTTGCGATCGATGGCCCGTCGATTGTCGTAACATCAGACAGTGATTTGACCATCCCATGATCTTGAATAGGAATGACGCCAAATGACGGAATGTTCATATCGATCTTCCCATTTTGAAGCTGCGCCGCGATGATTGAGCTAGGCAGCACCTTTACATTTAATTTGGTAATATGCGGCTCGCCTTTGAAATAAACTTTATTCGCTGTCATCTGAACTAGCTTATCCTTTTCATAACTATCCAGCTTATATGGGCCGCTTGTGACGGCTGATTTTTGCACAAAATCACCCTGTTTAATTGTCACCAGAGACTCGTCCTCAAGCTCGGCTTTCGGAAGTGTCAGCAAATTACGGCCAATCGTATCCTGGAAAATAGTTAACGTTGTTGTTGCTTTTGTCTTGATCGTCAAGGTATGTTCATCGACCTTCTGAACTCCGGCTAATTCCGACTGTCCCTTAGGCAAATATCCCTCTGAATCAACACCCTCAATAATCCCAAACATATAGGCATAGTTAGACGCAATATCTCGATTCGTCATAAGCTTCAGCGTATAGATAACATCATCTGCAGTGATTGGCGTACCGTCACTCCATGTGGCATCCTGATTCAGATGAATTGTAAATACAGATTGATCCGTTGTAGTAATGGAATCCGCCAGCATCGGCTTGAACGTCAGATCGTCATCCAGCTCTACAAGTGGCAAATACATTAAACCCGCTATATAAGAAGAGACTTGTCCAGCCGGCGACAGAGGATTTAATGAATTAGGCGAGTAGGTTACTCCAATATTTATCGTTTTTGTATCAGCGGTTGGATGAAAGGTCATCTCTGCCCTCCCGCATGCCGAAAGGATAAGTAATAAGCCTATCAGCAGACTTAATAGGGAGTTCCTCCAGGTATGGCTTCGCATCGCTCATCACTCCTGTCTATTCCCAGCAGTTTCAAATGTCTAACCTATATTTTACCATTCTAATTATTATTGTCTATCTTATCCATTATTCGTGAAACCGATCGCGATAACGGCTTGGTGACTCCCCCGTCCACCGTTTGAACTGCCTGCTGAAGTGTGCAATATTGTTGTACCCAAGCTTGGAGGAGATCTCTTCAATGGTAAGCTCAGGATCCATAAGCAGAAGCTTGGATTTCTTCAGTATTAACGTCGATAAATATTGCCTTGGCGATACTCCAAATGCTCGGGTAAACATACGGTTCACCGAAGAGGTGCTGTAACCTAACGTAACAGCAATAGCTGTTATCCTATCCTTATCATCCAGTTCTACATCCTCCACTGCTTGCTCCAGCAGAGCTGCAACTTGAGAAGCAACTTCCGAACTTCGGGCTCCTGCCGGATCCTGATTGAGCTTGGACAAAGTGCCGCTTATCACAGCAAACAACTCAAATAAAGCCGACAATATATGCATACGGGCTTCCGTCCGCACAACCGATTCCTCCGAGGTTAACTCGATCAGCTTGTCCAATGCAGGACGGATCGCCATCGCAAGTTCACTATCTGAAGGATAAAAGCATCTCGGACTGCGGCAAAGCAGCTCGCGAAAAGAAGGCTCATCCACATCAAAATGGAGACAGTAATACGTCATCTCCTCTCCGCCAATCACTCTGCTTTCATGCCGGTCGCCAGGTCTGAACAGCAGCAGGTCACCTGGCTTTTGTTCATACCGCGTTCGATCAACAATAAACTCCTGCGTTCCGGATAGAACGAGGTTAATTTCGAATATAGGATGCTTATGCAGCGGATAGCTCCATTCCTTGTCAACGGTTCTCCAATGTGCACCAAAGACGCGGAAAGTAGAGTCCATATCAGGGAGCATAAATTCCTTTTTTTGTCGTTCTTTTTGCTCCATTCCAAACTCCTCCAGCATGATGAATCATATCGCTTGATTTGGGTAAATATCTTCTCACTATGGATATTGGATATCCGTTAATACCTTGATAATATATTGTTATCATAACATAACAGCTAATCGATTTAGGTGACGAAGAAGGGTAATTTCTTACTATCCCCAGCCTTTCCATTAGCTTATTTCGTGAACGTTGAGAGGAGAATTTTATCGATATGGCCGTTATTCAGAACCCGATCTTGCCTGGCTTTAACCCTGATCCATGCATTTGCCGTGTAGGCGAAGATTATTATATTGCAGTGTCTACCTTCGAATGGTTCCCTGGCGTTGGGATTTATCATTCAAAAGATTTGAAAAATTGGCGGCTTGCATCTCGTCCGCTGAATCGCCTCAGCCAACTGAATATGATGGGTAATCCGGATTCTGGCGGCGTCTGGGCACCTCAATTATCCTATAGCGATAACCAATTCTGGCTTATTTACACCGATGTGAAAGTGGTTGAAGGAAATTGGAAGGACTGCCATAACTACCTTGTGACTTGCGACACAATTGACGGTGAGTGGTCCGAACCGATCCATATGAACAGCTCCGGCTTTGACCCTTCCCTCTTCCATGATGAAGATGGCAAAAAGTATTTTGTTAACATGCTCTGGGATCAAAGAGTAGGCAATCATCCATTCTACGGCATTGTGCTGCAGGAATATGACGCTGCCAAGCAAAAGCTTGTTGGCAAAGCGGAGATCATCTTCAAAGGAACGGATATTAAGCTGACAGAAGCCCCTCATTTGTACAAGATCAACGGGTACTACTACCTGCTTACCGCTGAAGGCGGAACCAAATACGATCATCAGGCGACCATCGCCCGTTCGAAGGAGCTTCGTGGACCTTATGAGGTTCATCCTGAAAATCCGTTGATCTCGTCGCATGCCCATCCGCGTATTCCACTGCAAAAAGCGGGACATGCTTCGATCGTCCAAACGCATACAGATGAGTGGTTCCTTGTCCATCTAGTTGGACGTCCGCTGTCTCGGGAAGGCCAACCACTGCTTGATCCACGCGGCTTCTGCCCGCTTGGACGTGAGACTGCGATCCAGCGTCTCGAGTGGAATAACGACTGGCCCTATGTCGTTGGCGGCAACAAGCCATCACTGACTATTGAAGGGCCTGACATCGAAGAAGTGGTATGGGCACCTGATTTCCCTGAGAAGGATGAGTTTGATTCAGAAACGCTGAACCTGCATTTCCAGACGCTGCGTATTCCACTTGGCGAGAAAATCGTTTCCTTGAAGGACAACCCTGGCCATCTACGCATCTACGGTAAAGAGTCGCTGACATCGAAGTTCACGCAAGCCTTCGTTGCCCGCCGCTGGCAGCATTTCAACTTTACGGCAGAGACGAAGGTTGCTTTCAACCCAACAACGTTCCAGCAATCGGCTGGTCTCGTGAATTACTACAATACGCAGAACTGGACATCTTGCCAGATCACTTGGCATGAAGAGAAAGGCCGAATTCTTGAGCTGGTTGCCTGCGATAATTTCTCGTTCTCGCAGCCGCTTCAAGGAGCAGAAGTTGTTATTTCAGAAAGCGTGGAATATGTCTATATTCGTGTTGATGTAACGGAATTGACTTACCGTTACTCGTATTCCTTCGACGGTGATCATTGGACGACACTGCCTGTTACCTTCGAATCGCATAAGCTGTCGGATGATTATATCCAAGGCGGCGGCTTCTTCACCGGTGCATTTGTTGGTATGCAGTGTCAGGATACATCGGGTAGTGGGGAATATGCGGACTTCGACTACTTCTCGTATACTACATCGTAGCTCGTCATGACGGGAATTGTTCTCCTTCCGGTTGCTGTTGCCAGTGTGAAACTTTGAATTTACTCGTATTACGAGATTTCACACTGGCAAAGGCAAACGCTGCGCTCCTCCAGGAGAATAACTCCCTCTATTCCTCGTCGATGTCTTTATTTTTTTGGGGGAACAGGTAGAAAGAAAGGACGGAAGTAACCCATGCTCTTGTGGGTTACTTCCGTTCTTTTTTTGTTATATGATTCAAAGAGTAGATGAAAACTTGCAAACTTGAGGATGGTGACATGATGACGAAAGACATATTGAGTGAATTCATTAAACGGCGTGAAGAAGGACGAGCAAAGCAAGATCAAGTGATGTTGAGTGAAGTGCGTGAGCAGTTGTTAGAGCTGCTGTCTGAATATCCGGATGATGCGGAGATTAACTACCAGACAGGGATAGCTTATGATAATACCGGTCTTGGAAATTTGGCTATCCCTTATTATGAGCGAGCTATTGAGCTCGGCTTAAGTGGTGCTGATCTGGAAAGATGCTTAATGGGCCTAGGGAGTACATATCGTTACTGGGGGCATTACGAGAAAGCAGTTGAAACTTTAAGCAGAGGGATGATGGAATTCCCGGATAACCGAGCTATCCAAGTATTTCTCGCTATGGCTCTGTATAATAGCGATAGCTACAAAGAAAGCGTTAAGCTGCTGATTACTAATTTAATGGAGACTACCACTGACGAAAAGCTCCATTATTTTAAACGCGGGATATTGGCCTATAATGAAAATCTTGATGAAAAAGCAGCGGATTAAGACCTGGCTAACGGTTTCTAGTTCTTCATCCGTATGATAAGTTTCCCCTTCACTTCGCCTGTTCCGAAATATCGAAGCGCTTCGACCGCATCGCTCAGCTCATACTGCCGATCAATAACAGGTATGACCTGACCTGCCTCAATAAGCGACTTCCATACCATCTGATCGTCATGGCTTGGCTTATGTATCAGTATCGTTATTTTCTTCTTTTCCAGCCTGGCGATCAGGGGTGCTGCAAGCAATGCCTGAAGAAGACGTGGCATTAGCCCGCCAATCATGACATAGGTACCGCCTGAACTAAGTGCGCGTTTTATTTCGAAGACAGAACGGGTACCTACAACATCGAGAATAAGATCGTATTTCTGTCCGCCAGCCGTAAAGTCTTCTTGTGTATAATCCAGGACCTGATCAGCCCCAATGGAAAGCAGCATATCGCGTTTGGCTGTACTGTCTACAGCGGTTACTTCTGCCCCAAATAACTTGGCATATTGGAGAGCAAATGTACCCACTCCTCCGCCAGCCCCATTAATGAGGACACGCTGGCCCTGCTGTAAATTCCCTTTATCCCGCAGCCCTTGCAAGGCTAGAACGGCCGCTTGAGGAATCGCCGCCGCTTGCTCGAAGCTTATCCCCGTAGGCTTTGAAGTCAACACTTCCTCACTAGCACATACATACTCTGCAAATCCACCCCAGCCGCAGCCAGACAGATCCCCAAATACCTCATCCCCTGGCTGAAAACGTTTGACGGAGTCACCGACAGCGATGATCTTCCCAGCAATATCTGCACCAAGAATCGGAAACCGTGGTTTACGAAGTCCGCCAATACGGTTTATGTACGGTTTGCCGCGGAGGAGATCCCAATCCCATGAATTGACGGAAGCGGCATGGACCTCAATCAGCACTTCATGATCCTTTGGTGCAGGAATCTCTATCTCTTTTATCTGTAGTACATCAGGTGATCCATACGTTTCATAGATCATAGCTTTCATCGTACGAGGTATTTGCTTTCCGGGTAACTCGACAGCCTTTATCTCAACCTTCATAACAGCCCACCTTAGCTTGACGTTTCTAACTTTCTATATATACGTTACCTCCTCCTTAAACGATGACTTTTCAATTATCACGTGATACAATCTACAAAATCCGTGGAAACAAAAGGAGAGAAAGAATGAAGAGGTTGACTTCAGATGCCGTCCTATTTCGCAGCAGAGGCAACAGCGAATCAGGGAAAGTATCCTTTATTGAATTATTTTTTGATTTAATTTTTGTTTTTGCTGTTACCCAGTTATCCCATTCTTTTCTGAAAAATTTTACGTGGGAAGGCGCCTTTCAGTTAGGAATTCTCACCATGGCCGTCTGGTGGGTCTGGATTTTCACCGCTTGGGTGATGAACTGGCTTAATCCAGAAACCTCTCGTGTACGATTTATGCTGATAGGACTTATGCTCGTTGGACTTATTATGTCGGCCTCATTGCCGGAAGCTTTTGAGAAGTCAGGCATTTATTTTGCCTGTGCCTACACGTTGTTCCAGGTTGGAAGAACCGCTTATACCGTCTGGGTTCTTCAAAAGGGCTCAACAGAGCTCCGCATCAACTTTATCCGCATTCTTAGCTGGCTGACTTTATCCGGAATCTTCTGGATTGCTGGAGGAATTGCAGATGAGGAAACCCGGCTGACGCTATGGTGCATTGCGTTATTCATTGAGTATCTCTCCCCTTCCCTGGGCTTCTGGGTTCCCAAGCTCGGCAAAACCCCTACAACCGTGTGGGATGTCGAAGGTTCCCATATGGCGGAGCGATGCGGACTGTTCATTATTATTGCTTTAGGTGAGTCCATTCTGGTTACAGGGGCGACCTTCGCCGAACATGAATGGGATATCCTTGCCCTTAGTTCATTTGCCACAGCTTTCCTTAGTACCGTTACCATGTGGTGGATCTACTTTAATATGACGGCCAAAACAGGACATCACTTTATTGCTCATTCCAATGATCCCGGCCGAGTTGCCCGTTCTGCATATACGTATACGCATCTGCTCTTGGTTGGAGGTATTATCTTATCTGCTGTTGCCGATGAACTCGTGCTCGCGCATCCAAGCGGTCATTTGGAGATGAAGACCGCTGTCGTTATATTGGCAGGCCCTGCCCTGTATTTACTCGGTAATATGCTGTTTATGCGAATTGCCGCAGGTGTCATCTCTGCTCCTTATACAGCCGGAATCATTATGCTGGTTGTTCTATTCCCTTTTTACAGTATCCTGTCTCCCCTGCTCTTATCGTTCTTTGCAACGGTTACGCTTATTGCGGTTTCGATCTGGGGATCCGTCTTCACCGAACGGCTTTGTCAGGCCACACCGCTTCAGGGGCATCATACAACCGAATCGCATTAAGTACAAAACGTGGCTGTCTCAAAAGAGTGCTCGCTCGCCATAAAATCGGATCACATGTTGCAGGGTAGCTTAAGGTCCCTGAGGACTCTTAACCAACTCCAAAAAAAAGGAGCTATCCCATCGTCATTTTAATGACTAATGGGATAGCTCCTTTTTCACTTTACATAGAGAGTTAACCTTTTACCGAGCCTGCAGCAATACCTTCTACAATGCGGTCGCTGAGGAACAGGAACGTAATGAGGATTGGCAGAATACTGATCATCAGTGTCGCACCAATTGCGCCCCAGTCGGTTGTGTATTGACCGATAAAGTTCTGAACACCAACGGTCAATGTTTTGAACTTATCCGAGCTGATAAACGTGTTTACGAAAATAAATTCATTCCAGTTGTAGATCATGTTGATGATTCCCGTAGTAGCGAGCACCGAGCTTGTCATCGGGAAAATAATCCGGAAGAAGACGGTATGAATGCTTGCCCCGTCAATAACGGCCGCTTCTTCTACTTCCTTCGGCAGCGCGTAGTAGAAGCCAAGAAGGATCATAATCGTGATTGGCATATTAAATGCCACATATGACAGGATCAAAGACAACGGGTTGTCGATCAAGTGTACTTTGTTAAACATGCTGAACAGTGGAATAAGCGTCGAATGAACGGGGATCATCATCGCTACCATGAAGAGACCAAGAACAAGCGAGCTGAGCTTCCATTTCATACGAGTAATTGCGAAGGTAACCAAGCTGCCAAAGACAATCGTCAGTACGGTAGCCGCAACAGTAATCCATACACTGTTCAAGAAGTAAGTATCAATATTGCCAGCACTCCACACTTTACTGTAGTTCTCCCAATGTGGAGGTGATGGCAAGGCAAATGGCGAGAGATTAAAAACTTCCTGGTTATTCTTAAGTGAGAAGAACATTAACCAGACGAGCGGATAAACCTGGAACACTGCAACGGCGATGAGAACAATGTACAGTACAGCATAGCCGACCTTCATTCCTATTCTCGAACCGGATTTCGCTTCGCCGCCCAGTTTCATAGTTGTAGATGACATGAAGCGTAACCTCCTGAAAAGAATTATTACACAAACAGCCTATAAGGGCTGTTCGTGATGATTCTTACTTCGTAAGCATATGAATCTTTGCTTCGCAAGCAAAAGCCTACCGAATGAAATCCCTAAGAATATTGAATCGTATCCTTACTTGCCGTTGCCTTACGGATGATATAAGTCGCAATGAGACAGATCAAGAGCAGGAAGAATCCAATTGCACTGCCATAACCGAAGTCATAAGCTTTGAATGCTTTATGGTACATATATGATGCCATTACTTCACTAGAGCCATTAGGACCACCGTCGGTCATTACATAGATCAAGTCGAAATACTTCAAGGAACCAACCACAGCAAGGACAATCGTTACTTTAACAACTTCCATCACGAGCGGGAATTTGATTCTCCAAGCAATTTGGAAGGAGTTCGCTCCATCGATCTTAGCTGCTTCTTCAAGTGAAGACGGGATGTTCTTCAGTGCTGCGTAATAAATCAGAATATAGAAGCCCGCGTATTGCCACAGAATCGGAATAAACAATGCGAACAGAACAAGATCCGTTTCTGCAAGCCAAGCGGGAGGATTTGCAACGCCAAGGGATTCCAGCAAGCTATTCATAATACCGTTAGTAGGATGATAGATTTTGAGCCAAAGCTGTGCAATTGCTACTGAGGACAGCAGCATCGGAATTAAGTAAATTTTACGGAACAGGTTTGCTCCTTTAATTTTAGCCGCTAATACCATTGCTACAATAAGATAAACGATAAGACTGACCATTGAAAAAACAGCTAGCAAAAGCGAATGTCCTGCACTTTTCCAGAAATCTTCGTCTTTAATCAGTGTTGCGTAGTTATCCAAGCCAACCCACTTCATTGCTCCAATTCCGTTCCACTCATTTAGCCCGTAATAGCCCGTCAAAACGATAGGAATATACACGATAGCAAGAATCAGCAGCAAAGAAGGCAGGATATACAGTGCAATAACTTTCTTGTTCGATAGTACTTTATCCAAATTGGCCGACTCCTTTCTGCAAAAGGGGAGAGCACCTATCCGATCAGTTCCACCTGGCCGGATAGGCCTCCTCTATTCTAGATGTCTGACTTAGTTGCCTTTCGCAATCGCAGCGTCTTGCTCAGCTGCGAATTTGTCTGGCTTAACCGCTTTGCCAAAGAGCGATTGGATCATGTTCAGATGAGTTTCAGCCGCATTAGCCGGCAATTGAACGTCTGCGAACAAGGTGATGCTGCTTGCTTTGTTCAGTTCGTTGAACAGGTCGATGTACAGTTGCGGCAGCTCAAGCGTTGATGTATCGATCTTCGTAGCTGGGATAACACCTGCGCCAGTTACGGATTTCTCGCCCCACTTCGTTACGAAGTATTGAACGAAAGCTTTTGCTTCATCTTTCACTTTCGAGTTTTCCGATACGAAGAGGCCTACACCAGGTCCGCCAACCCAGCTGTCCGCGTTGCCTTTGCCGCCCTCAACCGTCGGGAATTTGAAGAACCCAACGTTGTCGCGGAACGCTTGCGGAATATCTTCATTCGTTGTGAAGTTAGGCAGGTCCCAAGTACCCATCAGGTACATAGCCGCATTGCCGTTCGTGAATTCGGATTTTGCTTCTTCATTGGACAGACCGTTAAAGCCTTTCACGAATGCGTTAGCATCAACAAGTGACTGCACTTCAGTTGCTGCTTGCTGGAGGCCTGGATCTGTGAATTTTGCTTTGCCTGTAATCGCATTAGCTACTGTTTCTTGACCAGCGATGCGGTCAGCCAGGTACATATACCACAGGGAACCTGTCCAGCGGTCTTTGTTACCAAGAGCGATTGGAGCAACGCCGTTATCCGAAAGTGTTTTTACAACCGTTTTGAATTGGTCGTAGGTTGTAGGGATTTCAAGGTTATATTTTTTGAAAATTTCTTTGTTGTAGTAGATTGGAGCAATATTGAACTCAAGTGGAAGCGCATACGTTTTACCTTCAATTGCATAAGCTTCTGTTGTACCTGCTACGAATTTGCCATTCAGTTCACCGCTCAAGAGATCGTCAACTGGTGTGAACAAATTACCGTCAACATAAGGCTTCAGGAAGCCTGCTGCCCAAGTTACACCTACATCAGGAAGTTGATTGGAAGCAGAGAGGACTTTCAATTTGTTCTTGTATTGCTCGTTATCCAGAACCTCTTGCTTGACTGTAACGTTTGGATGTTCTTTTTGATAATCGTCGATGATTTGATTCACAATTTTATTCTGACCTGCGGATACGCCTTCCGGCCACAGATGCATGAAGTTAATCGTCACTTTCTTATCGGAACCGCTTTCAGAAGAGCCCCCGTTAGACGCTGTGTTGCCGCCATTCGAGCTGCTGTTGTTGTTATTGCCGCATGCCGCAGTTACAACTGCCAGGCTTAGAATAAGTGCCATTGTCATCCACTTTGTTTGTTTGAACACGTTTACAACCCCTTTTGACTGATGTGTTTGTGTTGCTAAATAAATTGTAACAGCGCTTTCACAGCAGCATAAGGTCATATGAATTGGGAAAAGTACTACTTTTATTGGATTGTCTCTTCTGTATGAGAAACGCCCTTCCGGTATTGCCCGGGACTAACTCCTTCATGTGAACGGAATACTTTCACGAAATATTTAGCTGTTTGGTACCCGACCTTCTCGGCAATTTCATTTATAGAAAGACGTGTATTCATCAGCAATTCCTTGGCTCTTTGCATTCTTCGTCTTGTTAAATAATCACTGAATGTAAGCCCGGACTGATCTTTGAAAAGCACACTGAAATAACTCGCATTCATATGCAAGTAGTCCGCAATATCCTTCATCGTGATCGACTCACCTAGATGTTCATCCAGATATTGAATCGCTTCTTTCACCTGCGTACCGTATTGGGTTTCCTGCTCCGTTGTCTCCAGCAGCTTCGTATCAACGATCCGCTCCATTCGTTCAACCCGATTCATTTCTTCTTCACGGCGGAAAGCAAGCTCCACTGCCTCAACAAGCTTGGTTTTATCTAAAGGCTTAAGTAAATATTCGATAACGCCAAACTGCAGCGCTTTGTGCGCGTAATCAAACTGTGGATGGCCGGAAATCACGATAATAACGGGAGAATGAGGCCTTTCCCTCAGCTTCTCCACTAGCTCCAGCCCGTTAATCTCCGGCATCCGGATATCGGTAATGACCAGATTAGCTTCGTTCTCATCCAACCACTTTAATGCCTCAACTGCGCTGGTCGACGTCGTTATACGGTAACGTCCTGCAGACCAGGACTCCAGCACTTTGCGTACACCTTCTCTTGTTCTTGGTTCATCATCCACGATTAGTATTGTCTTCATTTCAACTCGCCCCCATGCTCAATCGGTATTTCAAAGGACATCTTTGTGCCCACTCCTTGCTCGCTCTGTATCTGCAGTCCTTCTGCCTCTTCCCCGTAGTAAAGCCTTAACCTGCGATCCACATTCGATATCCCAACTCCAGTGCCTTTGGCATCATGTACATGCCCAAGCTTCATTGCGGCATACAGCGACTGCACCTTATCAAAGCTCATTCCCGGACCATTATCGAAGACAGATACGCGAATATAGCCTGTGCGGTCCGAAGGCTCCACGGTGATTACAACTGCTCCTTGTCCAAGCTGCTGCTCTACTCCATGTGAGATTGCGTTCTCCACAAGCGGCTGAATAAGCAGCTTCGGAATAGGAACACGACGGCAGCTATCCTCTGCTTCAATCCGCCAAGTGAGGCGATCAATCAGGCGCATCTCCATAATTTTGAGATAACGCTCGGCATGCTCCAGCTCATCCGCCACCGTTACCCATTCGTCATCGTCAGCAGGGTTAATGACATAACGGAATAAGCCTGACATCGCAACAACGACCTGCGAAAGCTCTTCTTCCTCTTTGTCTTCAAGCGCCCAATAGAGAGCCTCAAGAGTATTGAATAGGAAATGAGGGTTAATCTGTGCCTGCAGTGCCTTCAGCTCTGTCCGGCTCTGTATAATCTCCTTCTGATAAACGACCTCAATCAATTCATTTAACGAGGCGACCATTTGATTGTACGTATTATTAAGTTCATTAATCTCCAGGGTCGAAGAGGTAACAGGAATCGGCTTCAGTGAGCCATATTTTGCCCCACGCATCGCTTTAATCAGATTAAGGATTGGACTCGTAATCATCGTCGACAGGATAAACGTTAAGATCAGGAACAACAATCCCCCAACCATAACTGAGATCTCAATAGCTGTTCGAAGGACCGAGATTCCCTCTGTCGCATAATCAACCGGCGTCAGAATAAGCACCTTCCAGCCTGCCGCCGCATCAAGCTGCTTTTGCACCGGAATAAACGCTTTGCCGTTCATCGTAATTTTCTTGCGGTCCGTTTGCTGAAGGACATCCTGCGGAATATCATCCGAGAAATTAGCAGCAATAATCTGGCCAGAGCCATCGATCAGCCCCATCTCTTCTTTGCTGGACGTTTCATTATCAATCAGCTCAAAATATTTTTTATCAATACGAACCAATAAATACCCTGCATTCGAAAAAGACTGGTCAATCAATCGAACGCGGCGGATCGCTGTAATCTGATTTGGATTTTTTGGATCAATCCCGAACCACACCAGTTGCCCCGCGGCATGATCTACCTGGCGGATCCATTCATTTGGCACCCGGTTGAACAAGCTGATATCTGTCAGCGGAAACAGCACCCGAAAGCCGTTCGTATACAGCTCAATGGACTGCACCCCACTTACATAAGCCTGCTGCTTCCGGATTTCATGCTGCAGGACCTGCCGCTCCTCGAATGTGAGCTGCGTACCGCCAACTTCCTTGGCCATCAGAGTTTGAATGGAAGCATTGGTGGCCACCTGCATTGTAAACGTATCCATTTGATGCAGCAGAACGTCCATCTTCCCTGTAGCCTGCACCGCTGTCTGCTGAATATGTTTTTCGGCATTATTACGCAGCAGCTCCGAGACTTGTCCATACGTGAAAAAGCCTACAGACACAAGTACCAGCAGCATAACCAGCATAAAGCCTAAGAAAATCTGATTCCGTAATGTGTTTATCCGATTGAACTGGAACAACTCGAGCCCTCCCGCCCTACTATCTGTAGCCACTACTATACACAAAATCACTAAAAAAAAGAAAGCCCTCATATATGGGGCTTGATACATTTGCCTGCGGCGGCAAGCTGCTTCTCAGTATGTTCAATCAAGCTTTAATTGCGGACATTTGCGCTGAAGCTCCGCTATGAAAGCATCTTGATGAAGTGGTGAAATATAGAGCATATCGTAAGCTTTATAATGGATTTCCAGCCTATGAATTGACGTAGCCATGCTGGAGATAATGGAGCGTACAGCTTTTACTTTCCGGATACTGGAGAGCGGGATGGATGTTCGAATTGGTCCCATCCGAACGAGCAGATCAGTCTCTCCAATTACATAGGAGACATCTACCCATAGCCATAGTATAAGCAACGCACTGGACAAGCATAAGGCAACAATAAAGATCGTTACAAAAGTTCCGGCTCCACCTATAACAAAAGGGGATATTGCTGCCAAGAACAATAAGACAATACAGCTCCATATGATCAAAGAAAGCCACCAATCTCTTTTTGGAGCAAATGCCATCCTCTACACTTCCCTGCTTAACAGCCTTACAAGATTTTCCTTCACCTGCATCCATTCTTCCGAAATGACGCTAAAGATCACATAATCGAGTCCGTTATATTTCTTGCGGAGTATTCCTTCGCGTTGTGCACCAAGCTCTCCATCTCCTGCTCCGTATGCACTTTAACGGGAAGATACTCCCACAGTTCATCCGTGCGGGAACATTCATACAAAGCCTTGGCATGCTGCGGCTCCAGCGGCAGCAGCTTGACCCGATGGCCTTCCAGTTCAGTAAAACCCATCGATCACACACCCTCTGTATTATCCATATTTTTCTATATTACCTATCATATCGTCTTATCCGTAATGTCGTAAAGGACAAACAAAAAAACGAAAGCATCACAAGATGCCTTCGTTTTCATTTTTACTAGCTATCGGACCTAATCCGTTCTAAAGCGGAAGCCGTCCTTGGCCAACCCACATAAAAAGCTAAGTGTGTAACGGCCTCAATAAGCTCTTCCTTGGTTAGACCATTCTCTTGTGCTAGCCGAAGATGGTAAGGAAGCTGCTCGATATATCCCCTGCCACAAGTGCTGCTACCGTAATCAAGCTCCGCTCCCTAAGCGGCAGCTCTTCTCTGCGCCATAAATCTCCGAACAGGATTTCATCGGAATATCGGGCAAACGCGGGCGCGAAATCGCCATACTTCTCTTTTACACTAGTCGTATCAATCTTCGGATGCATGGGGCTGCACCTCCCTTACGATTTCGAGCATCTGAGCGATTCCGTTGCCAAAAGTCCAGTCCTCAAACTCCGTACCAACCAGCATGACAAAGACGTCCTCCGCACGAATGCCGATCTTACTCAAACGCTGCGCAAGCTCCGAATAGAAGCTTTTCTTCTGCTTCACGTTTCGTCCAGACTTGAGTGTAATTTGGATATATAGCAGCCGATCCGTTCTTTCGACATTCAAGTAATTTGGGCTGTAGAAAAACTCATCTGGTTTATGAGCATGGAACAGCTGGAAATAATCATCCTCCGGCACGCGAAAATGCTCCATCAGCGCAGCATGAATCTCACAGCTGATGAGCGACAGTTCCCCTCCTTCATACTGATCCTCTCTATAACTGACCCGAATAAAAGGCATAGGCATCACTCCTTGGTTGAGATGCTTTTATTGTATCTCGGTCATCTAAATCTATATAATTGAATTAATTAAACAACTCATTCAGTTATATAGATGGAGATGAATCCATGGATTTAAAGGAACTAACCGCCTTTCAAACGATCTTAAAAGAAGGCAGCTTCGCCAAAGCAGCTGCTAAGCTGAATTATGCTCAGTCTACGATTACGAACCAAATTCAGCGGCTGGAGAAGGAGCTTGGCTTTCAGCTTTTCAATCGGGGGTGGGAAGCGGAGCTGACACCTGCCGGCCGAATCTATGCCGCTGAGGTTGATCGACTGATTCAACACTGGCATTATGTCGCCGACCAGGCAAAAGCAGTACTACAGGAAGAAATCGGCACCATTCATGTCGGTATGCTGGAGACTCACGCCAGGCAGATCATGCCGGAAGCTTTGCAGCTGTTTCGTGAAACAAAGCCCGGTGTGACCTGTAACTTTGTTATCGGAAATACCGATCAGCTGTCAACGGAGCTTCGCCATCAGCAGATCGATTTTGCCATTTGTGGTGAGCCAAGTGACATGTCTGAATTACGCTTTGAACCTTTGTATGAGGAGAAGATTGTATTCATAGCTGCTGAGAACCATCCCATTCACGACCACAAACCTCCCGTAAAATTCGAGGACTTACTTCAGTACCCCATGTTCGTTGGTGGCCCGACTTGCCTTTATTACATGAGCTTAACGAAGCAATTTGCGAGACATGAAAAAGTGCCGCAGCTGTATTCTGTCAGCCAAATATCTGCTATTCCCGGCTTCGTAGGACAGGTCCCTTCCGTTGGCGCCGTGCTCGCCACCACTCCGCTGCCGAAGGATGTGATCCCCATCCCTGTCGACTGGGATCCGCCATCTATTCCTGTTGGTCTTCTTCAAAGACGGGACACACTTTATCCATCTATAGCTTGTGAGCAATTAAAGAAGCAGATAAAAGAAGTCATTGCCACTCATTGCTAATTCCATTTATGATAGATTAATTAATCCTTGTGAGGTGTAATCGCCATGTCTATTGAATACCGTATTGAGGCTCCAGTCACAGCAGTTCAAGTTGCAGAAGTATTCCGCAGCTCCGGCATCAAACGCCCTGTAGATGATCTTGCCCGCATTCAAAAGATGATCGACAACGCCGATCTCATCGTATCGGCATGGGATGGTGACCAATTGGTCGGCATCGCAAGAGCGGTTACCGACTTCGCTTATTGCTGCTATCTGTCCGATCTAGCGGTCAGCCAAACCCATCAACGACTTGGAATTGGCAAAGAGCTCGTTAATCGGGTTCGTGAGCATATTGGTGAAGAAGTTGCGCTTTTGCTTCTATCCGCGCCTTCTGCCATGGATTATTACCCTCAGATCGGCTTTGCCAAAGCGGATAATGCTTTTCTCATCAAACGTGTCCGATAATGAATGGACATAAAAATGAGCTTCAACGAGGACTCGTTGAAGCTCATTTTTGTTTACTTAACCTTGGCCCTATAAGGCCGTGTTCTTCATAATGTACCAATAATCTGTCTCATCAGGATATGCATGTTTCTCAATGGCTTCGTAATTCAGCTTGCTATAGAAGGCAATATTGTCAGGAATGGATAAGCGTACACCAAGTCTCGATTCCCTAAGCCCTTTATCTTTTGCATACGATTCAATAAATCTCACAAGCCGCTTGCCAATTCCTTGCCCCCGATAAGAGGGAAGGACGGAAACTCTGCCGATATAAACATGCTGATCATGAAGTACGAATTGCCCGGACCCTGCTATTGTGCCGTTCACAAGTGCCAGAACCGCTCCGCCACGTTCTGTAATCTTTTTTGTTATATCCTCAACCGTCTCCGAAAGTGCACCAGCTGGAGGAGTCAATTTCCCTCTATATTCCTCGAAGGCCATCAACATGACCTCATGCACAGCTGGTATTTCTTCTAAACCTGCCAGCCGGATAACTACCTCCATATGGCCCTCCACCAATCATTTTTCTTTTTATTCTAACACTGTAAAAGACGCAGCGTCACGCTCATCTCTACACTTTAGTCCAGCCAGCCATTCTTCTCAGCGATTCCAATCGCATCGATCCGATTCTTGGCGTCCAGCTTCTGAATTGCTTCTGACAAGTAATTGCGGATCGTACCGGCTGAGAGGAATAGCGTTGATGCAATCTCACTAGCTGACTTGCCTTCCCGTGCTAGTCGAAGCACTTCCCGCTCCCGCTCGGTGAGTGGATTCTCCGCTTCCCAGAAGGATAAAGCAAGCTCCGGACTAACTGCCCTTTTCCCGGCATAGACATTCCGAAGTGACGCAGACAGTTCGTCAATTGGAGAATCCTTGAGCAGGAACCCTTTTACCCCTGCCTTCATCGCCCGTTGAAAATAACCTGAACGCGAGAACGTCGTTAATATAACAACAAGGCAAGGGTGTTTATCTACACGAAGACGCTCTGCTACGTCGAGTCCAGTCAGCTTGGGCATCTCTATATCCATCACGCATATGTCGGGCTTCAAGCTTCGGATCATCTCAAGCGCTTGTTCTCCATCCTCCGCTTGTCCCACGACCTCAATATCTTCTTCCATATCAAGTAAGGCACTAAGTGCACCGCGCAGCATGCCTTGGTCTTCAGCTAGAAGTACTCTCATGTTATGTGATATCTCCTTTCTTCGATGACGAGCGCACTCTAGGTACTGTTATCGTCAGGCAAGTTCCGCTTCCTTTGGCCGAGTGGAAATCCAGCTTTCCGTCCATTAAGTTCAACCGTTCCTGCATACCTCTAAGTCCAGTATGAGCAGGACCCTTGTCAACCTGATCACAGCCGATCCCGTTATCCCGGATTGCAAGACGATACTGATCAGGTGTCATCGCCCAATCAATGATACACTGGCGGGCTGCGCTATGCTTCACCACATTTGTTACCGCTTCACGTAAGCACATGCCAAGCATATTGTCGACTAGCGGACTTAATGATGCGGAAGCGGGATAACCTTCTACTTTAATTGTGATATAAGCCGCAGCCAGGATTCTCTTGGCATTGGACAGTTCGTCCTGGAGCGTTACAGCGTTCATGCCTGACACCAGCTCACGAACTTGCTTTAATGCTGCCCTGGATGTAAGCTGGACATCTCGAATTTCCTGCTTAGCCCGCTCCGGATGTTGAACAATAAGCTTCTCGGCTAATTCACTCTTCAGAGTAATCATCGTCAGCGTATGACCAAGCGTATCATGCAGCTCACGGGAAATCCGCTGCCGCTCCTCCTGCTTCGATAAACGGGATATCTCATCATTAGCAAGCTGAAGCTGAGTACGAAGAAGCTTGGAACGACGCCCAATAAACATAACAAACGGGACCAGCAGCACTGCAACCATAGCAGGCAATAATTCAAGCAATGCTTCCAAATGATCCATATTCTCGTAATGCCATACCTCGAACCCAAACAATAGCAGCTCACCGGACAAAGCAATGCCAATCTGCCGTAGGTTGGGCAGCATGCCAATAAGAGAAGCTGTAAAAAAGCCCATATATATAAAATTCTCATTGTACCGCCAGCTGAAATAAGCAATAACGAGCAAATGAATAATAACTGCCCAGATGCGCCAGTTTTTGCTCAGATGACCTGCAACGTAACTAACGATGAATAAGACAATAACAGGATATCCTATCCATTGCTCCTCAGCTGGACGATCGGCCAAAGCTGTAATAGGAAATAAAATATAGACAAGCCATAGCAGCATAAAGAAAATTGGCGGCCCCCCGTCAGGGGGCCGCTTTGTTATAAATCGACGTAAAGTGTTTAATATATTTTGCATTACACCGCTTCCTGTTTTTTCATGATATAAGAAGAAATCGCAAGGAATACAACTACGTAAGCAACCAGTATCCCAACACCGCCCCAATCGATCGACACGCCGGCAACCGCATCCCAAGCCCCTTGGCCAAGTCGATAGGTTGGTGTAAGATGGGCAATTGTCTTCATGGTGTTAGACATCGTATCCGTTGGGAACCACAGACCGCCTAGAATGGAAAGTCCCATATAGCATATCATGGAAAGCACCTGTACAAAATCTGCATTCTTGATCGAGCCGATCAGTGTGCCGAGACCCATAAAGGAGAAGCCGCCGATAAAAATAAACAAGCCGCATGTGATCCACGTCGATACACTTAAGTCCACACCTTTGAACAGGCCGCCTACAAGGAACATCACGATAATAATGGCAAGGTTAATAACGGCCTGCGACAATACTTTGGACAAAACATAAGACCATGATGGCAAAGGTGTGATTTTCAGCAAAGATAACCACCCTTGACTACGCTCTCTCGACAACCGCTGAGCATAGGATGTAAGGCTCGCCCCTACAACGCCATATACCGTCATTGACATTAAATAATAGGATTTCCAATCAACATTGCCAACTTGCGTATCCCCTCCTACTGTATTGGTGAATATAAAGTAAAACACAACCGGCATAATAAACGAGAAAATAACGAATCGGCGGTTACGCACCGTACGGAGCAGCTCCGCTTTACATTGGGCAAGCGTTGCTTTCATACTTGTAGATTGACTCATTAGAAAATATCCCCCTTTAGTTCGTGGAGTGGACGATTGCTTGGAAGGCATCTTCCAGACCGCCACTTTGGATTTCAATATCTTTCATATCGATACGCTGTTCAATCAACGTTATAATCAGTCGGTCTGTATCCCGGCTTTGAAGCTTCACGCGTCTGCCGTTCCACTCCACATCTATCACACCTGGCAGCGCCAGCAGCTGCTCTGATGTAACGGAAGCACCAGCTGTGAACGAAATGACACGACCCGTTGTTTCTGCTTTAATCTGACTTGGCGAGCCATCGGCAACAACTTTGCCTTGATTAATAACAACGATGCGGTCTGCAAGGCTGTCTGCTTCTTCCAAGTAGTGAGTCGTCAGCACAACCGTACGTCCTTTGTCAGCCATGGAACGGATCGTATCCCAGAACATCTGGCGGGACGTTACGTCCATACCAACCGTTGGCTCATCGAGGAAAATAATCTCAGGATCACCTGATGCTGCAAGCGCGAATCCCAATCTGCGCTGCTGTCCGCCGGACAGTGAGGCGGCCATTTTGTCTTTTTCCTTCTCAAGTCCGGAGATACGAAGCAGCTCCTGCAGGGAAAGCGGATTGCTGTAGTAGTTGCGGAACAGCTCTATCGTCTCCGCCACTTTCAGGTTATCGATGACACTAACTTCCTGCAGCATCGCACCAATCCGGTTGCGTACCGATATATCTTTTGGGCTTCCGCCCAGCAGCTTGATTGTCCCGGAGGTCGGCTGCTTCAGTCCCAGAATCATGGAGATCGTCGTCGTCTTACCAGCACCATTTGGTCCAAGCAGCGCGATAACCGTTCCTTTTTCTACCTTCAGCGATAAATTGTCTACCGCCTTTTTGCCTTGGTAGATCTTCGAGACATTATTTAGTTCGATTGCAAAACTCATTGTTTTGTTCACTCCCACTATCTATAATTTGTCATGATGTTATCGGCATTTGAAGTTGTTGTTGCCCTTGCTTATGTATTCATCTTACCGTTTCCGGATCTGTGATCCTACGCATGAACGTAATCTCTTTCAGATGACAAATGTCATATTGTGAACATGATAAGTTACAATAAAAGCCGTACACACAAACAAAAGGAGCTTACCGACATGATTGATTCCATCTTCGAAACCCATCTGCAAGTGACAGATCTGGACCGTTCCATCCGATTTTATACTCAACTGGGGCTGACTCTTGCGTTACATAAACCTGAGCGGAGGTCGGCTTTCTTCTATGTAGGAGAACGTAGAGACTTGCTGGCATTAAAAGAAGTGTCTAATGGGCAAAAGCTGCAGCCTCGCCACTTCGCCTTTGGCGTTCAGCTCAACCAGCTGCTGCAGGCTTCCGACTGGCTGATTGAACGCGGGCTTTACCCGCTTCCGGGCTTTGGGAAAGATGCATCTGAGCCATTCGTCCATGCGTGGATGCCGGCAGCAAGCGTCTATTTCAACGACCATGACGGCAATGAGCTGGAGTTCATGGCTTGGCTGGACGACGAGCCGCACAATTTGGATTATGTTCCTCACTTAAGTGAATGGAATAAGATCAAACATACGCTGACGTAAAAAAGACCCCCGGCGGGTCTTTTTTTCTTGGATTGACGGTCACATCGACTATTGAGTCTCGGACTAGCCGCGTAGGTTGTAGTTTGTACAGTATATTTGAGGAATTTCGTCTGTAGGGGATGCTGCGTTGTATTTTGTGCAACATAATATCCCTTGCTCGGGTTATTCATGATTGCACACGCCTAAAATACTACACGAAATACAACGCAGCTTCTATATAAGGAGATTCTGATAAAATACGTTGTACAAAATACAATGCAGCTTATGTGGGCTCTAACGGTTCCCGTCCCACTCCTCGTAAAACTGCTCAACATATTGCTCCATATAGCGGTGACGCTCCTCCGCTATCCGTTTGGCAGCGTCCGTGTTGACCAAATCTTTAAGCCTTAGCAGCTTCTCATGAAAATGATTAATAGCCGTGCTTTTCCCGTTCCGGTATTCCTCCGCGGTCATTTCAGTACGGGGTGGAATAGACGGATCATGGATCGGATGCCCTTTCCAGCCGGCGTACAGGAATGCTCTCGCTATAGCGATGGCCCCAATGGCATCAAGACGGTCGGCGTCCTGCACAACCTGTCCTTCCAATGTACGCATTGGTGGATTAGCCCCCGCGTTATAGGACATATTCGAGATGATGTCCATGACATGCCCCCGCTGTTCTTCATCAGGCATGAACTCTTCAAGCCAAGAGCGGACCTTTTGCAGCCCAGCTTCCTTCGACGGATTAAGCTTCTCGTCCGCCACATCATGCAGCAGTGCCGCAATCGTACAGATGAATGCATCCGCCCCTTCCTCTTTGGCTATACGTTTAGCCATCTGAACGACCCGGTGGATATGCCACCAATCATGGCCGCTAGCGTCCTTTTCCATTTCGGAACGGCTGAACAACTCTGCCGCACGAATGATTTCCTCTTGTTCGGTATTCGCAATTCCCATCGTTACACCTCTTGTGTTAATGAATTTGTGGCATTCTTCGCTCTTGAGATAGCTGCACCTGCCAAACAAAGCTTTACCAATAATAAACCTATCCCTATATAAACAATAACTGTCCAGAAAGTAAAAGCATTAGGATGCTCGGTAACCCAGAACCATTGGGGAGAATCCGTACTCCAAGAATTCGCCATGTTCGGATCAAATCCGCTCTGCCTATACGCTATAGCCCAGATCTGATAGATCTTTGCAATCGCATATCCTACGATACAACCAACAATCCCACCTACATGATAAAAAGGATTAACCTTCTCGAATAGATAATCTAACATTTATCCTATCGTCCCTCCTTCAGACTCCTAACATCCCGCCACTGTAAATATTTGTATACCACCTAAAATGATTATACCCGTCTCTTCCCTTGTAGACCATGATGGAATTCGAGATGATGATAGTGGAGGTGGCGACAGCTTGATTACTATAAAAAAGATAACGGCAGACAACTGGTATGCCTGTACTTTGCTTGAACCAACCGAAGAGCAGAGAGTGCTGTTCCCCGCACCTGCTGTATTCTGGCTGGCAGAAGCCGCTTATTGCGGGATGAACGCGGTAGCCCTATATGCGGAGAAAAACATCGTAGGATTCGCTGTCTATGCCATCGATCCCGAAGACGGGCACTATTGGATTATGGCTTTTATGATAGACCGGAGATATCAGAGCAAAGGATATGGACGTCTTGGCATGAAGGAGCTAGTCAAGCATATTCATAACGAGCATCCATGCGAGGTTATTCGATTAGGACATCGACCCAATAATGAGCGTGCAGCGCATTTATATGCCTCATTAGGTTTTATGGAGATCAACCAGACGGAGTACGAGGTCATTCGGCAGCTCTCATTCGAATAAAACGCGAGAAAGGCCGGTGCTCTCATTCGGAGCTCCGGCCTTTATTTTATGCTTATAACTGCTTCTCAAAACATAAGCTCGACTCACAATCCACATACTCACCAAAACGATCGATCGCGTAATAGCCATGTTTCCTATAAAAAGCAAGAGCCTCCGGCTGAGGAGCACCTGCTTCTAAGCGGATGATGGAATAGCCAAGCTCCTTCGCCCGGTTCTCAAGCTGGCCAAGCACCTCGGCTGCAAGTCCTTGTCTCCGAAAAGCGGGGTCCACGTAGAACCTTTTCAGCTCTACAAATTCGCTTTCATGCGGCTTAATCCCGCCACACCCAGCCGGCTCACCATCCACATAGGCCACGATAAAAGTCATCGCCGTCACAGCAAGATCATTAAAGTCTACTGTAAAAATCTCATCGGGCGACGAATACCGCTGCCCCAAGTCCTCATCCAGCTTGCGGATCAGTTCATGCAGATGTACATTATCATGCTGTACTTGCTCAATTTCCCGTATCATACTACCCTCTCCATTCTTATGCTGTCTTTCTCTTATTTTAGCCAATGAAATAGAAACACGGCAAACCCCACTCAAGTAGAGTGGAGCCTGCCGCTATTAATCGTATTATTACTTTCCGTTCAAATTAAGCGTTGGCGTCTGGTCAAAGAAGTTCCACGGCTTGAGCATCGTGTACACCCACTCCGTTGGCATAATCGGCCATTCTTCTGCACGTGCCACATGGGTTGTACCTGTCGTCATCCAGACCACATTGTCTGTATTAACGATAGGCTCATCATCCGACACAAATTCCCCAAGCCCCGTATCTGTCTTCGCACGGTTCGGATATTTGCCTTCCGGATAACGCTCGTTCTCGTAGTAGCGCGTCACCCAAAGCTGCTTATCCATAAAGTTTACGCGGTTAAACAACCACTCGTCCTCGCTGAAGTTTGCCCCTTTTGCAATCGGATGGGTGCCCCCTGCATACGGAATAATTTGATAAGATACCGGATTACCTACTTTATTTTCTTTATTTGTGTTTGTCACAAGTCGAATGGTAGAAGGATCGAACTTCTGAGCGGCATCCTGCTCGGTCGCCACAATACGCGACTCTGTTTGCATCGTGCTCTCGCGCGGGCCGCCTGCTGTATTCTCTGCTACGACTGGATTAATCTCCATCAGGGAGTTTGCTTCCCCATCTACGTCCATATCCAGACGGAAGTTATATATATGCTGATGTGTTGTACCAACAATATTATGGTCGATTAAAGTACCATATTTCGTATCTTCTGCAGCGGTACCGTCATGCATTGTGCTGGACTCAACACCTTTTACAGCCTCAATCCCTGTTGCTCCTGCATTGATGCCGATAGTACCATTTTGCGCAAATACCCAGTCGAAAATATAATCGTAGTTGCCAACTGTACTAATCCACCGCACAACAAGCTCACGACGTTCCGCGCTGACATTGTCTTGTCCCATCTCTTGATGCTTGTATTCCGGACCTGCATAACGCTCGAAGATCGCCATCGCATTCGGAATGCTCATCGCGGAACCAGTGTAGTCCGCAATGGTCGCATCCAGCAGAACAGCATTATCCGGCACATCTTTGCCACGTGCTAGCGATGACGTCAAGGTTCCCATGCCATATTCGCCAGAATCCAGATAAGCTTTGAAGTACCAGCCCACATCAGGGTCACCGTAAGGAACAATCATGCCGCCAAGCGAGCCCTCGTACATAATCTTGCGTTTCTTGCCTTGATCATCATAAGTAACCGTCGACAGGATTGGACCTACACGGGAATCCAGACGAAGATGGAAGTCCCAGTTCTGCCAATGGATCGTATTGCCGGTAATGGTATAGTTCTTGCCTTCCGGCTCGGTAATCTCAAGCGGCTTAGAAGGAGTTGCAGCAGTCATGTTACTGCCGTCATACGGAGTTGCCTTCATCGGAATCGGCACAATACCTGCATCCTCGACCTTAATCACTTTCTTCTGTTCCAGATCCACTACCGCTACAAGATCCTCAATCGGATGTGCCCAGTAGTTGCCGTCTCCTGTATTCAAGTAGGCGACGACTTTAAGCAGGCGTTTATCCTGCTGGAGCTCGTCCTTCCCATCGAAATAACCAACCGTCAGCGGGGTTGATACGACTTGCTTCACATCATTAATGCCGCGCTTCTTCAAGGCAGCTGCATATTCAGTACTTTCCTCAATGGCGGTTTGCACGGTACCAAAGTCATCAAGCAGCACCATACCATGAGCGCCTTCAACCGGCTGCCATGCCGTTACTTTTTTCGTTACGAGGTCAACCGTTCCTTCAATGACATGCTTGCCGTCGAGAATAACAAAAGCAGCCGAACGATTAGTCGTCACATTTTTACCATTTAGCGCAAAATTCCACACTTGATCCTTAGGTGGTGCCTTCAGCGTAATTTCAGTGAAGCGGTAATTGTCTTGGAATTTCCCTTCTGCCCTGAGCACATTGACGGTCGCCGCAATCTCTGAGGACGTAAGCGGGTTCAGCGGATTGGGCTTCGTCTCTACCTGGAACGTTTGATCAAGTCCAGATTGGAACACTTCGCTAATAAAATGATGGGAGACATAGGCCAGATTCTTCTTCATAATAACCGGAGCTTCCATCTCAAGGCGCTGTCCGTTCACTAAGGCAATATTGGAGTTTGGCTTCACCTTCACAATCGTGCTGTTCTTCGTGATCTGAATAGTTCCTGCAAAGCTATCCCACTTGATGGTAGCTCCAAACTCCTCCAAGGTCGTGCGAAGCGGAACAAAATCCTCCGTACCGCCATGCGCCATAGCTGTTGGTGCCGAGACTGGACCTACTGCTCCACTCCCCAAAGCAACCGAAAGTGCTGTGCCTAGTACGGCTGATTTTTTTACGATAGAGCTTTTTAGTTTCTTCATCTGTTTATGCCTCCCATTCTCTTGTGTCTTTCCTTGGTGTTAATTTACCTCACACAATAGAATGGTTAATTGTAAAAAACGGAACAATCTCGTTAAATATGTTAGATTATATAACTCATATCTATTGACGGAAGTGTTGGGCCTTTGCTATTGTTGTACGCATGTTAGGCACACGGGAGGAACAAGCGCACCGATGAACAGATCAATCGAGGGACTCATTAGCGGTATTCAATACGGCTTCGAATGGGAAACAACGAATTATATAGAGCAAAAAATTTATTATGATGGGCAGCCTGTTATCTATTATCAATTTCTCACAGGCATTGGTGATCAGATGATTCGTGTTGTGCCTGATGGCTGTGTCGACCTTCTCTTTTGCTGTGATCCTGTTCAGCCTTCTGCTAGAGTATGCGGTACCGTCCTGCAGGGCAAAGAGCTTTATTTTGAATCAAACACTGTCTATTTCGGGGTACGTCTGTCTGCCAGATTAAGTCTGTTATTACCTAATTTGCCGCTGAAAGAGGTTATCGAGGTCCAGATTCCGTTTGAGGATTCCCTTACGAAGTATAAAGATATGGGAGCGATGATTGCAGAGCTCACCCGCTTCTCTGATCGAATGGCCTGCTTCGAGAAGCATTGTATGCCTATTCTTGGAGGGGATGTCCGATCCATTGGCATGATCGATTATTGCCTAACGTCCATGCAACGTACCAACGGCAGTGTCACCATTCGTGACTTGGCAGAGGATACCGGTTACTCCGAACGTTATATTCGCACCAAATTCGAGCAATCGCTGGGCATTCCCCCTAAGCTGTACAGCCGCATCATTCGATTTCAACGGACACTTGGAGCTATCGTTCGGGGAGACTCCTCCCTTACCGATGTGGCCATGGAAGGCGGCTATTTCGATCAATCTCATTTCATGAAAGAGTTCAAATCCTTCAGTCAACTCACGCCAATTCAGTTGCGAAAATATCAAAAGTCGTCCTCCTAATTCCCCGGGAAATCGACAGATATCTACAAATAATCATCCCTAATCCATTATTATCCGATATAATGTTCATAGCGTCTGACTTCTCTGTGAGAGGAGAGTAGTATCTATGAATACAGATATACTCACCCGCAATAATGTTAAAGTATTTGGCCAGGGCAAACAGTCCATCGTATTCGCCCATGGATTTGGCTGTGACCAAGACATGTGGCGTTACATGGTTCCCTTTTTCGAAAAGGACTACCGAATCGTCTTGTTTGATTATGTCGGCTCAGGATCCTCACAACTCAACTATTACAACTCTGATAAATATAACCGTCTGGAAGGCTATGCCGAAGATGTGCTTGATATTATGGCTACGCTCCAAATGGAGGATGCGATCTTCGTCGGACATTCCGTCAGCGGTATGATTGGGATGCTTGCCTCAATCCGGGAATCCAAATATTTTGAGCGGATCATCATGCTTGGGGCTTCCCCACGTTATGTAAACGACCTGCCTGATTATTACGGCGGCTTTAACCGCGATGAGATTAATGAATTGCTGCAAATGATGCAAATGAATTTTATTGGCTGGGCAAGCTATCTTGCTCCAATTGTCATGCAGAACGAGGACCGTAAGGAGCTGTCTAGCGAGCTTGAGAAAAGCTTCTGCTCCAGAGATCCGCATATTGCAAGGCAATTTGCCGAAGTGACCTTCCTATCCGACTGCCGGGAAGAGCTTGAGTACTCGTCTATTCCTACACTTATTCTGCAATGCGTGGATGACAGTATTTCTCCACCAGAGGTTGGGGATTACTTGCATACCCATCTAAGGAACAGCACCTTAAGGCAGATGCAGGCAACAGGTCATTATCCACATCTCAGTCATCCGGAAGAGACAACGAAATACATCAAAGACTATTTGGCGATCTCCTAATCTGTGATGAAAGGCAGTTATTTGAATGGATTCCTTATTAAATGAAGCCCCTTGCGGTTATTTCTCCATTACGGCGAAGGGACAAGTTCAAGCGGTCAATCAGACACTGTTAACGATGCTTGGATATGAACGTGAGGAGCTGCTGGAACGGCATATTGAGTCAACCATGTCGGTGACGAATAAAATGTTTTTCCATACCTACTTCTACCCCTATATCCAGCTTTATGGCCAGGTCAATGAGATGTACTTTTCGTTCAGGACCAAGGATGGTAAGGAGCTTCCCGTTCTGCTAAATGGGATTCGCAGGGAGCGTGATGGCGTAACGGTTATCGACTGTGTCGCTCTCGAAATGCGCAAGCGGATTGAGCACGAGAAGGACATCATGCAGACGAAGCAGCGGCTCGAAGCCTTGTACCAGGAAACGAATGAAGCGAATCAAAGACTGGAACTGCTGCATACCCAATACGAGAAGAAGCAGCAGGAGCTGCTGGAATTAAACGAAAAGCTGGAGGCGTTAGCCTCAACAGATCCATTAACTGGCCTCAAGAACCGCAGGTTCTTCCAGGAGCAATTACAGAAATGTATAGCTAAGTCTCAAGAAACCGGGGAAGCCTTCTCCCTTTGCATCATTGATATTGACCGATTCAAATCCATTAACGATACATACGGTCACCCTGTTGGCGATCTCGTACTCTCCCAACTGGCGGAGCTGCTGCAGGAGCAGTCGGCGGCGGATTCCGTCGTTGCAAGGTTCGGCGGTGAGGAGTTCGTTATTTTACTGCCGGAGCTTAAGCAAGAGCAAGCACTGCTGGCTGCAGAAAAGTACCGCTCCGCCACGGAGTCTACATCACTTGGTGATTTGCATATCACCGTCAGCATTGGCGCTGCAACTTATTCTCCTGAAGACACCGAACAACCCTTGCTCCAGCAAGCAGACCAAGCCCTATATCTCTCGAAAAATAACGGGAGAAATCGGGTTACCCACTACAACGCGTAACCGAAAAAGAGCAGTCCCAATGCTATTGCATCGGGGACTGCCTTTTTTATGCTTCGCCTCAAAACTCCCATTATCGGCCGAATCTATTATTTGAATATCTTTTGTTTAAGTACAAACCGTACATAAACAGGAGCAGAAGGATTATACCGACGGCTAGAATCAAGCTGAAGAAAAGATTAGGATAATCAAACTCTCTGTGAAATGATATATTAAGCCAGATAAAAATAGCACTTAATCCGAAATGCTCTCTATTGTACTTGGTTAGTTTATACTTGATGAGCCGGAAGATAAGCAGAAGAAACGTAAAAGCCATTACAGTGAAACCAAAATACATCATATTTACAGCCTCCTATCACTCATTACCTTTTCCAGTTGTGCCCAAATAATACCATGATATAATAGGAGCTGTCTTAAATAATTAGTTTTAGCGAACGTTGTTTCGAGTCGAGTGTGACTTTCGACCGAAACAACCGAAGCAGTGAAAGGAACTCGCCTCCATGTCATCTACTCATACCCTTCACACCCCGGCGGCACCAACGACAAATGCCTCTTTATCCAAGGGACTGCTGCTCCTGATGGCGTTTGCCGCTGGTATGTCCGTTGCCAATTTGTATTACAACCAACCGTTGCTTGCAGATATCGGGCGCTCATTTGGGGTACAACCCGATGAGATTGGCCTTGTCTCAACCTGCACCCAGATTGGTTACGCGCTTGGGATGTTCCTCTTCGTTCCGCTTGGCGACATTAAGGAACGCAAAGGACTTATTACTGTCCTGTTATCTCTTGTCTGTCTCTCCCTTGTTGGGGCAGCCACCGCACAAAGTCTTGCCTGGCTATATATCGCCAGCTTCGCCATTGGCATAACGACAATCGTGCCGCAAATTCTTATTCCGCTCGCGGCGACACTAGCTTCCCCAGGCCAGCAAGGAAAAGCCGTTGGTACTGTCACAAGCGGACTGCTGCTTGGCATCCTGCTCACACGAACGGTGTCCGGTATAATTGGCGGAACCTGGGGCTGGCGCTTTATGTATGGACTTGCCGCTGCTGCCATGCTCGCCCTGCTTATTCTGCTCCGAATGAAGCTGCCCGTCAGCCGAGCCGCTGCTAACCTCAATTATGGACAGCTGCTCTCCTCCATGGGCCAGCTTGTAAAACGATATGCGACATTGCGGGAATCCGCATTGATTGGAGCTGCTAATTTTGCGGCCTTCAGCATCTTTTGGACTGCTTTATCATTTTACGTGGAGGGTGAACCTTATCACTACAGCAGCCAAATCGCCGGATTATTTGGCCTCATTGGTGCTGCCGGAGCATTAGGCGCTCCATTCGTCGGAAGAATGGCTGATCGTATCCCTACCAAGTGGATGATCGGTGCCTTAATTTCGCTCAACATTATCGCTTATCTACTGTTTGGCCTGTTTGGAAGCATGTTATGGGCACTCATTCTAGGCGTTATATTATTAGACCTTGGCGTGCAAGGAACACAAGTTGCCAACCAAACCCGCATTTATGCGCTTGAACCTCCAGCCCGAAGCCGTCTGAATACGGTCCAGATGGTAACCACATTCCTTGGTGGAGCGATCGGCTCCTCCGTCGGAAGTTACGCCTGGCATGTAGCGGGCTGGACAGGAGTTTGCTTCGCGGGTGGAATCGTTGGATTAATCAGCTTCTCCGTTTGGCTAATTCATCGTATAAAAAATTAACCTGCCGTATTAAAAAAAGCGCTGAGCAGCCCCCGGCTATTCAGCGCTTTTCTATATTTACGGGCGCATCCGCTCGAACGCGCTTTTCTCAGCCCGCTTATAACTCGCGGACGGACGGGAGCATATACGCCCGGCGTATTGATCAAACACCTCCGCCAGCACCTCATGCTGGAATTGCAGCTTGGCGCGTTTATAGCCTTCGCGCACTAACCTCTCTCTCAGCGGAGTATCGCTGGCAAGACGCACAACGGCATCCGTAATTCCTAGGAGCGATTCGGGTTCTACAAGCAGTCCCGTCACACCGTCCAGCACCGCCTCCGAAGCCCCTCCGGAACGACCTGCAATTACGGGCACACGGGCGGATGCCGCCTCCAGATAGACGATGCCGAACCCTTCCGCATCCCCTTTTTCAAGCTGTCGGCTAACCATAATGAACTGATTCGCCAAATTATAATAATCATTCAGCCGCTCCGAGCCGCTGACTCCTCCTACGAAACGAACCTTGCCCGCAACACCAACCGTCTCCGCCAGCTTCTCCAGCCGGCTTAGCTCTGGTCCATCTCCAACGATCATATATACTGCATTAGGAATATGACGAATGATAGACGGCAGTGCTTCAATAACTCGATCATGTCCCTTTCGGGTAACAAGCCGCCCTACGGATAACAGAACATACTTCCCCTCCAGATCATGCTGCCTTCCTAACTCTTCATCCATTGGCCTTTGCTCGAATAAGCTTTCTACGCCAGGGTGAACAATCCCGATCCTCCCAGCATCAACGCCATATTCCTCTACCAATCTTCGTGTAAACTCGCTGTTCGCCAGCACGCCATCAGCCTTGCGCAAAATCAGCTTTACGACTTGATTAAGACCTATAAATCTTCGGAACATGAGCATATCCATACCATGAATTGAGATCATATAACGACGCCGGCCAAATATTTTAAATAATAAACCTATAAAGCCAATTAGGACATAACCATATACGGTTACATCCGGTTCTTCCTTGCGGAGTGTTTTCTTTACCAGCCGGAACAGCCTCCCCCAGCTCGTTACATCTACTTTTTCCCCACGCATGAAGGAGCCTCTAACAATCCGGTACGGCTGCCCCTCGTCGAATGCTTCGCTGCCTGGATATTCCGGAGCGATAACGGTCAGATCATGCTTCGTATGTTTGGACAGATTATAATAATAATTCTGCATACCTCCGACACCTGGCGGAAAAACCCCTGCAACGAGCACGATCTTCCTACGTTTCATAAACCTTCTCCCTCCTAATCAGCATGCTGACAGCCCGAATAATCGCCCAGAACAATACCTCAGCCATAATGTTCCACAGCCTTGCAATCACTGAAATTTGAAGCGCTGTTTCCGTTCCGAGCTTGAGAGACAAGAAATAGACGAGAAAGCCTTCGCGTACCCCAAGCCCGCCCGGCAGTGGACTAACAAGACCAAGAAGCCAAGAGGTTGCGAACGTCCCTGCGGCATAAAATAAGCCTACTTTCCCTTTATCAAAGCTGTTCGTCAGCATCCAAAAGGCAATCCCCATTATAAAATGGCTGCCAAGAAAGCAGCTCAAGTAAACGAAAAACTGATTTCGAGTGAGGCTTACCTCCGAACCCGTCATCTCCACGCCGCCAAATGACTTCGTCATCTTCCCGATCATCCGCTGCAGAAATCTCCAGCGTGAAGCACGGACAAACAAGTTTTTGAAGAGCGCTGTCAGTGGGGTATAGAACAAGTAAATGACCACAAATATAACAGCTAGCAGCAGCCCTACCCACAGCGGTACGATATGCAGACTAACAATCAGCATCATCGCATACACAAGCGCAGCCGCAATAAGCAAAATATTCTCGTATATGATAGCCGCAAATTGTGCATCAAGCGGTATCCCTGCTTTGGTCGCCATAACGATCCGGCCAGCGACGTTCCAGAAGCCTCCGGGTATGTATTTGCCGAATTGGGTCTCAATAAATATACGAAGACCTCGCAGCATAGGCAGCCCTGTTGTTCCACCCGCCAGCCTGCCGGAATCGGATAAGGAGGCATTAACGATAAGCACCCAGATTCCAGCTTGAAGCATTAGAAAAATCGCAAATAAGATCAGTGACAAATAGAATCGGCCGTTCGCATTCACCATAAACGAAGTAATGTCCTCCAGCTTAAGTGGAATGTTGCGGACAATAAATACTACAACAACGGCGAGTACAGCGATCTTTAGCACCGTAGGCACCAGCTTGCGGTACGCAGGCAACCATCAACACCTCCCAGCGGGATTACAGCCATCTTCTCATTATAGGAATGTTCTGTTATCCGTGATTCATCTAGAATGCCGAATTTGGTAAAAATCATACGTTTTTTTACCACAAATACAAAAAGAAGAACCAGCGGCAGCCGGTTCTTCTTTTGTATCCATATTATTTATTACCCAGCGATAATCCCGCTTCCAGATGTGCCAATGCCTCGTCAACCTTGACCATAAAATCGGCTTCCTCATGTTCGAAGCAATACATTTGTACGGACATTACTGCTCCCATTATTGCGCCGCAGAATGTAAGCACCTCGAAATCATCTTTAGAACGCCCTGTTCGTTCAGACACAATCGTTGCAAACATCAGCAGCGTATCATTCATTTGGAGCAGTGAAGCTGCACGCAGCTCAGGAACGGATATCATCAGCCTCATCCGTCCCTGCATGGCCTCTTTGTCATCTTCCGCAATCTCTTCAAACCCGGCAAGTAAGGCCGCACGAAACGCTTGAATCAGGGTCAGATCAGGAGGCTGCTTCTTAAAAGCACGAATGAGAATCGGATCATAATCATCATCAAGCACAAGCGCTTCTTTGGTCGGGAAATACCGGAAGAAGGTGCTCGGCGAAATCTCACTCGCTTCCGCGATCTGCTCAATCGTTGTCGCCTGATACCCCTGCTCGCGGAACAGGCGCAAAGCCTGCTGCTGCAGCGTCAAACGTGTCTTTTGTTTTTTCTTCTCGCGAAGTCCGATTTTCACCGGTTCTGACCCTTCTGAATGACCCGGGGACATGGCAGTAACTCCTTATCTCTAGCAAAATTAAGCCTCAGCTGTTGCTGCACCCTCTTCAGGAGGATTGCTTTCTTTGTTTTCAGATATAGTCAGTACCTCTTTCTTCAAGAAGAAGCAGATGACAAGAACGATAAGTATGAAGAAGAAGGATATCCAATAAAGATGCTGGAAGGCGTCTGAGAAGACCCCTTTGATCTGTTCAACAAGACCGGCATCAAGCCCCTTCGGAATACCGCCTTGAGCGGCATGACTCAGCTCTTCGAGACTGTCAGCAGGCACCGAGCCAGCAAGCTTGCCCATTCCCGAAGTAATGCTGGAAGCAAGCAAGCTGCCAAATACGCTGACGCCAATGGTAAATCCAAAGGATTGGAATAAGCTGACGGACGTAATCGCAATCCCGCTATTTTCCTTATCGACAGACTCCTGCACAATCAGATTGTTATTGAATATAACCCCGAATCCAAGACCAAGAATAAGGAAGAAAGCTATAATCTCAATCAAGCTGGAATGCATCGTTAGACTGGTCATCAGGTAAAAAGCGATTGCAGGCAGCAGCATCGATACGATAAAAATATTCCGGTAAGGAACCTTTGTCATCATTCTACCAGAAATAATGCTGGACAGAATAGCTCCGACCATTAGTGGCAAGGTAATGTAGCCGGATGCGATAGGTGTCATGCCAAGCACGTTTTGAGCGAAGAATGGGAAGGATGAGAAAGACCCCATCAGACCAATCGCCATCACAAAGATGATTAACGAAATGACGACAAACGTACGATTTTTGAATAGATGCATCGGCAGAATCGGCTCTTTCACCTTACGTTCAACAAGCACGAAGGCTACAAGAAGCACGGCGCCAAGCACCCACAAGCTGATCAATACCGGCGAGCTCCAGGCGTAGCTTTCCGTTTCGTGAAGCACCGGTGTGATAAGCAGCGAAATAATCGCACCTACAAGCAATAATGCTCCTGCCCAGTCAATACTTACGTTCTTATTGCCTTTCGATTCACGCAGTCCCGCAGACAAGACGATAGCCGCTAAGACACCAACAGGAATATTCACCCAGAAGATCCAATGCCATGAAATATGCTGTGTAAAATATCCTCCGATCAGTGGCCCAAGCAGCTGCGGAACAAACATAATAGCTCCGAAGATACCTTGCGTCTTGGCGCGCTGCTCTACGGTGAAGATATCCCCGAAGATAACCATAGCAAGTGGCATTAATCCACCAGCTCCAACCCCTTGCAGGCCTCGTCCGAGAAGCAGTACCTGCATCGTATCAGCAAATCCGCTGATGATTGACCCAACAACAAACAAGCTCATGCTGAGAATATAAATCTTCTTGCGTCCGTACAGATCGGCCAGCTTACCGAGAATCGGCATGAAGGCTGTCATCGTCAGCATATAGATGCCGGCTACCCAGCCGTATAAGGATAATCCGTTCAAATCCCGGATAATGGTCGGCAAAGCAGTGTTGACTACCGTTTCATCGAGCTCAGAAAATACAAGTCCGATAATAAGGCCTGTGACGATTAACGCTTTGTTATTAGTGCGTGTCAAAGATGACCCTCCCTTGAATAATGTTCATAGTGAGAGTCTATATAAAATGAAAGTGACTGTCAAATTAAATTGACATCCACTTTTTAGTTATCCTTTTAAATCAGTTCCCGCAGCTGCTTCTTAAAGCCTTGATTATCACTTGAATAGCCAAGCGCACGATAAAATTGATGAGCACTCTCCCGATACCCGCTTGATACGAAGATAATATAGGTGCAGCCACGAACACTTGCAACTTGCTCAAGGTGGAGCATCAACTGTTTGCCAACGCCTTGTCCTCTATAGTCTGAGCTGACAATAACATTCTCGATGACCAAGAATGGATAACAGTTTCCTACGAGGTCATAACATTCAATACCCATTGCTGTTCCAATCACTTTATCCCCATCGCATGCTGCGGCGAGGAAATAATGACTGTCGCTCGAGATTTTCGCAAGCTGCCGGCTCATAACTTCCTTATTAGAAGGAACCTCCATCAGTTCCTCGAAGAGCTTGGATAAATCATCTAAATCCATTAAACGTGCTTCTCTTATTACAATCGTTGACATGCTGCTGAATCCTCCTAATTCCCTTTTACGATAGCCTATTGTAACATTCCCACATGCAAAAAGCCGAATCCTGCATAGAGCAAGATCCGGCCTTTCATTCCTACTCCGCCGCCCTCCAGCTGATCATTCTGGAGATGACCGCAAACGATAAGATGAGAAAAGCGATGAGTATCATCACATCAATCGTTACCGCCGTTGTCCACCCTTTTGTCAGCAGCTCCCTAAGAGCAGAAGCCGAATAAGTGGTTGGGAATATATAACCGATATATCTTAGCACCGGCGGAAGCTGGCTCGCTTCCATCATTACTGGCGACAGAAACCCTACGAACATCATCAGTCCCTGCACGAGCATATTGGTCATTTGATGATCCGGCGACCAGAAGCCAATCCCCGCCCCGACCCCAACCATACTAAGAACCGCCAGCAGGAAGACCGGAATAAGTCCCCATTCATAATGAAGATGGATACCATACGCAAACTGTCCAATAAACGCCATAATAATCACCGAAGGGAGTGTGGTCATAAGCCCTCGTGCGAGCTGAGTAACAACAAAGACCGCTTTCGAGATCGGAAGAGAGGAGTAGAAAGTAAAATAGCCGGCATGCTTCTGCCACGAAATTTCCGTGCCTAGTGCATTAAATCCCATCATAATAATTGCGAAAACAATATTGCCGACAATGACATTCACCATGATCTGTTCGGATGTAACGCCATACATAAACTTCATCGACAAGAGCGTCGTCAACGGGAAGATCGTTGCCATAACAAAAATCCACATCCACTGTTCACGTACAATGGCGACTTGAATCCGGAATAGAATGTAAAGCTCCGTCCACATCCTGCCTTTTACAAAAGCCAGCGTATTATCCAACGTAGCTCCCCACCTTCTCCGCATCTTCTAATGCATTCACCGCTCGCTCTTCCGTAAACTTCTCTTTCTGGCCATCTATATAGAGATAGACATCCTCGAGATTAGGAGGAAGCATGGCATACTCATCAATAGGCAGATCACTGGTATGCACCATCCAGTCAAGCAGACTGCTCGCCCGGTTCTTGTCTATAAGCAGCCGCAGCCGGTTCTCACCTGTCTGCTGGATATCGCCCCATTCTTCAAATCGCCTCATTAAATAACCCGCTTCTCCTTCAACAGCTGTCAGTTCCAGCTTCAGCCGGCCATCAACTCGCTGTTTCAGGTGAGGAACGCTGTCAATTTCGAGCAGCCGGGCGTGATTAATAAAAGCAACACGGTCGACAACCCGCTCCGCTTCCAGCACATTATGCGTAACGAGAATAATCGTTGCGCCTTTTCTGTTCTGCTCCACGATAATATCCCATACCAGCCGCCGGTTTAGAGGATCCAGTTCATTCGTAGGCTCATCAAGGACAAGCACTCGGGAATCTCCAATAATCGTTGTGCCAATGCCAATCATCCGTTTTTGCCCGCCGGAAAGCTTCTTAAGTGGTCGTCCTGCCAGATCAGCCATGCTGAACCGCTCGAGCAGCCCCATCGTTTGTTTCTCCGCTTCCTTCTTGGCGAGCCCTCGCAGTATCCCTGTGAATAATAGAGCTTCTTTGGCTGTGAGTGCACCTAGAGCATGAGGCTCCTGCGCATAGTAGCCAAACTCGGAAGCCACCTTCTTCGCCTGCTTCAGTACATTAGTCCCGTTGTACCGGACTTCACCGGAAGTTGGAGCAAGCAGCCCAACGATCTGCTTTATCAAAGTGCTTTTACCTGCGCCATTAGGACCAAGCAGACCTAGAATTTCACCCTCTCGGATCGAAAAGCTGATATCGATATTCGCCTGCTTTTTCCCCTTCTTATACACCTTGTTCACCTGGTCAATCTCGATCAATTCCACTGAAACCTCACCTCTTGGCTCTCAAGATTATGGATTCGTTACAGGTACAGGTGCAAACATATGGATGCCTACTCGGCGCATGGAGTCCCAGATCGGTGAGGTAGCTTCATCGGTGTTCACTAGCCCCACACCTTGAATAAAGCAGATGTAGCCCCATGCCACCTCTCTTGCATCCAGCTTCTGAAGCTGCCCAGCAGCCTGACCCTCTTCAATCACAGCAGTCAGTCTATTCATGCTTTCTTCTGCGAAATGGTATAGTGCTTCGGCTTCTTGTGGAAACCGTTGATGCTGGCCCAATACATACTGAACCAAGCGCAAATAAGATGAGGTGCTCGCCACCATCTGAACATGCCAATCAATCATCGCTAGAATTTTCTCCAGTGGCGTCCCTTCATAAGTGGAGAAAGCAAGGAATGGCTCCCTGAATCGTTCCAGCGGTTCGATGACGGTACATCGGAACAACACCTCTTTGCTCTCGAAGTAGAGCAGAATGGTTGCCGGACTGATCCCTATTTTTTTCGCTAACAAAGCAAATGTCGTTCCAGAAAAGCCATGCTCCGGGAATACAGTGACAGCTGTTTGTATAATAAGATCCCTTTTCTCTTGTCTTGCCTGAGCATTGACGGTTCTAGCCATTTGTAGCAACCTCCCTGCCATTAAATATATAAACGTTTATTTATATAATATGCCGATATCCTCAAATTGTAAATACATCCAATTAAATAAATGATCATACTCACTTGTCGAGCGGCAAGCTGTTTATGGTCCAGCAGTTTTTTAGATCATATTTTTCGAGATTTATTGACTTGAAATATAACCATTAAATACACCAATTAATAGAATACTTCTAATGCAATTATTTTTGGTTTTCACCATAAACGAACTTTTCAAAATAATGAGAAAATCTCTTATACCTAATAATCCCATTGGAGGTTGTACTATTCTTTTTAATCTAGCGAGCTCTCTCGTAATTCCAAATTAAGACAAACGTGACTCTGTCGAAAAATTGGATATTATTAGAAAAACCCTTGTTGACGCTTTCATCTTCCGTCAATTATAGTTATTTAGTACTAGATTGGTGTCGAATAATAGGGACTATTAACCTAAAAATTGACACATCGAGAACCTACTATAAAAGAAGAAAGGATGTGAGTCTATGTTGGCTCGATTATCCGTCTTTACAAGAATTGCTCTATTACTTCTTGTACTAGGCGTCATGCTCACTGTCACGCATCCAACTGCGACCAGAGCAGCAGTGAATGTCGTTGACATTAAGAGTAATGCGATGGATTTCACCAACTACACAAAACTTTCCGGCGATGCTGGAAAGAAGGATGCCGTCTATAAGTACACCAATGTCATTACTAAAGACGGCATTACGATTGATGCCAAGGTAACCATCAAGGAAGCAAGCGGAGCATCCCTGGCAAGTAATACTCTCGACAATAGTGTCAGCGGCCTCAATAACCGGTTCAATCCTTGGGTAACAACTACCCAAAACAACGGTTATCTGACCTTCCACTTTGATTTTATTGATCAGGCAACCGGCAACCCGGTCTCGATCAAGAACTTCTTTGTCACGGTCATCGATATTGACGGCAGTGGCTCATCAGCTAAGGAATTTGTCGAAATGTCCGGCTTTGCGAGCTATTCTGTGAACAATCCTACACAGCTAGTGATTGGAGCTGGGTCCGATGGCAGAACCAGATTCGCAGGAAGAAACTCTTCCCTGTCTGGTACCACATTCGAAAACACGGCATCGGTAATTGTCAATTATACTGCGCCAATTAGTGGTTTGGACCTTGTTGCCGGCAACACCAGCGTTATGAGCGAGCGTCAATTCTCTATTAACTTTGGTGCTCCTGGAGGTACATTCACTACTCCGGTACAAGTAGACAACGGCTCCTCCCCAACGATCGACGTTACGATTGATGACGGAGGTGATGGCAAACTGACAGCCGGCCAAGATAATATGGGCTCGGTTAAAATTTCTGGATCTACAACTGCAGGTGCTGGACAGCCTGTCACCCTCACGGTGAAGGATTCCTCGAACACTGAGCGGAACTATGCAACAACCGTTGTGGCAGGCGGAACCTATTCCGTACAGCTTGACTTCTCTGCTCTTAAGTACGGTACGATCACCGTAGCGGCAGATACCGTCAATGCCCAGGGCAATCCAGCCAAGACGGCAACGGATACAACAAATAAAGTAAATACGGCGCCAACTGCGGAGAATGCTGCTTTTGCAGGAGATGAAGATACGGCCTTCAATAAATCCCTGAGCGATAAAGGCAGCGACATTAACGGTGATTCGATCACCTATACGCTTGTCTCTGGAACTTCGCACGGCACCTTGACCTTGAATCCAAACGGATCTTTTACATACACACCAAGTGCGAATTACAATGGTCCGGACAGCTTCACCTACAAGGTAAACGACGGGTTGCTAGACTCTGGTATCGCTACGGTAGACCTTACGGTTAATTCAGTTAATGATGTACCTGTTGCCAATGATTCCAGTACAAGTACGATGGAAAGTACCCCAGTAGATGGTACGGTAACGGGTACGGATCTAGATGGCGATTTATTATATTTCAAAAAAGCTGATGAACCGCAACACGGCACAGTTAAATTCGATGAGGTGCTAGGCACATACACCTACACGCCTGACGACGGTTTTATCGGAACAGACAGCTTTACCTTCACAGCCAACGATGGCACTGACGAGTCTAACACGGCTACCGTCACCATCACTGTAACGGAAGCACCTAATGCTGCACCAGTGGCACAGGATGGCAGTGAAAGCACAAATGAAGATACTCCAGTTAACGGTTCGGTAACCGCAACAGATGGCGATAACAATCCACTGACTTATTCCGTTGTTACATCGTCGGTTAGCGGCACAGTAACACTGAACCAAGACGGTACCTTTACGTATACGCCAAATGCTAACTTCAACGGAGTGGACAGCTTTACTTATAAAGTGAATGACGGCAAAGCCGACTCCAATGTAGCAACCGTTACTCTGACGATTAACGCAGTTAATGATGCGCCTACTGCGAACAATTCGAGCAAGACAACAGACGAGAACCAGCCAGTAAGTGGAACTGTGACTGGACAGGATATTGATAGCAACTCGCTTACTTATAGTCTTGATACAGCTCCTATTAATGGTACAGTCGTCTTGAACAGTAACGGCAATTATACGTACACACCAAATCCGAATTACTCCGGATCTGACAGCTTTACTTTTGTAGCTAATGACGGGGCACTAGACTCAGATCCCGCTACTGTAAGCATCACCATTAATGAAGTAAACGAAGCTCCTGCTGCACAGAACGACACCCTGCAAACCGAGGAAGACAGCCCTCTTGATGGCAGTGTTCATGCAACAGACAATGACGGCGATAACCTGCAATATTCGGTAGTTGGCCAGCCTTCCCATGGTGATGTATCGATGAACACAAACGGTACGTTCACCTACACGCCTGATACTGACTACAATGGTCCGGACAGCTTTACATTCAAAGCCAATGACGGCTCGGAAGACTCGAATACGGCATCCGTAAGCATTACTGTAACACCAGTGAACGATGCCCCAACAGCTGATGCTTCCAGCAAGACAACTGCTGAAGATACTGAGGTAAGCGACAGCGTAACTGGCCAGGATATTGACAGCAGTCCACTGACTTATGCTCTTGTCACTGAACCTGAGCATGGTACGCTCGTGTTCAATCCGGACGGCACTTATACGTATACACCTGATTTAGATTTCAACGGTTCCGACAGCTTTACGTTTAAAGCCAATGACGGGTCCCTTGACTCCGTTCCGGCAACCGTGACAATCATCGTTACGCCGGTGAATGACGCACCTTCTGCGGTTAACAGCGGTGTTACAACAAACGAAGATACACCAGTTCAGAATTCGGTATCCGCTAACGACGTGGATAAAGACACCATCACTTATACGGTAGTAACTGAACCTGAACATGGTACGTTGACATTGAATCCGGATGGTACTTATACGTACACGCCAGATCCAAACTTTAACGGCGAAGACAGCTTCACCTTTGAAGCCAATGACGGCCATGGCGGCAAATCTACAGGCACCGTTACGATTACCGTAAATCCGGTAAATGACGCTCCGGTTGCAAATGCCGGAACGAAAACAACAACCGAAGATACAGCGGTAGACGGTACGGTTACTGGCCAAGACGTCGAAAGCAACACACTGACTTACACAGTAGTAACTGAACCTGAGCATGGTACGTTGACATTGAATCCGAACGGTACTTATACGTATACGCCGGATCCAAACTTCAACGGTTCGGACAGCTTTACTTTTAAAGCAAACGACGGTACAACGGTTTCTGCCCCTGCTAAGGTTGATATCACGATCACTCCGGTGAATGATGCACCTGGTTCGGAGAACAGTACCGTTAGCACTGCAGAAGATACGCAAGTTAGCGACAAAGCGAAAGCAAGCGATGTGGATGGCGATTCCTTGACCTATACGCTTGTGAATGAACCTGAGCACGGCACACTTACTTTCAACGAAGACGGCACTTTCACTTATACACCTGACCCGAATTATAACGGTCCGGACAGCTTTACTTTTAAAGCCAATGACGGACAGGCTGATTCTCCAGAAGCTACCGTCAGCATTACCGTAACACCAGTTAATGACGCTCCAACAGCAAATGCAGGAACCAACACAACGCTTGAAGATCAACCGGTAACAGGCACTGTAACTGGCGGTGATGTGGATGGCACAACGCCAGCCTACGTTCTTGTGACGGAGCCTGAGCATGGCACAGTAGTATTGAATCCGATCGGCACTTATACGTATACACCAGATTCTAACTACAACGGCCCGGACAGCTTCACATTCAAAGCAAATGACGGCACTGCGGATTCTGCACCAGCAACTGTGGACATTACGGTTACTGCAGTTAATGATGCTCCGACGGTATCTGACGATTCCAAAGTTGTTGAATCCGGCTCCAGCGTGACTGACAGCTTTAAGGCTGCGGACGTTGATGGCGATACCCTCACCATCTCGGTTGTGACCCCGCCTGCGCATGGTACGGTTGTTATTAACAACGATGGCACTTACACGTATACTCCAGACGATGACTATGGCAGCACAGACAGCTTTACGTTCAAAGCTAATGACGGAGAACTTGACTCCAAAACAGCTGCAATCACTTTAACCGTTCGTCTTCTTGACGGCTGGGTTGGCGACCGTGCCGTTACGGATATATCCGAGTGGACAGTCGCGCCTAACAAACCGCTTAAGATTTCTGCTATTACAGAAGTAACAGCAACTGCAGTCAAAGCAACCTTTGACTTCGACGGTCCGGACAACGGAACAGAGAATGATTCGATTACTCTGACTTTGGCTAACAGCGAGACCTACCAAACAGACGGATTCAAGAAATGGGAAAACGTGCAATACCGTCTTCCTGCAGAAGTTACAAGCGGCGCACATGCGGTAACCTTCACCTCTTCGAAGGGTGAAACAACATTGCCGGCAGAACCTGCTTCCAAGCTGCAAAATAATAACTTTACGGTAATCCGTACTGTCTCCATTGATGGAACGGTTAAAGACCGTAAAACTCAGGCTCCTATTGAAGGAGCAAAGGTAACCCTGTATGACCCTACAGGAACGAATAAAGTAGCTGAGATTACAACAAATGCATCCGGTTACTACAGCTTCCCGAATGTACGTACCGAGCATTATCTGGTTGTTGTAGAGAAACAAGGCTACGCAACACGTAATCAAGTGATTAACGCCCTTCCTGGACAAGCAGCTGAGACTACTATTCATCAGAACTTTGAGCTGGTGAAATATATCTTGAAGCTGAGCGCTAATCCTAGCTCCATTGTAGGTGACGGCCATACGATTTCGAAATTGACGGCTGTTCTGACTGACATTGACGGCAACCCGCTTAAGGACGTCAATATTACCTTCTCCGCATCGCTTGGAACATTCCTTGGCGGTTCCCCGACCGCGGTGACGGATGCAGCGGGTAAAGCAACAATTGAATACCAATCTTCCAAGATCGAAGGTATTTTATCGCAAAGCGTACCGGTAACGGCTACTGCTAATGACGTAGAACGCAGCATTTATGCGCAGGAGCAGATCATCATTACGTTTGAGCCTGCCTCTGTAACAGGTGTTGTAGCAACAACGGATAACGGCGCACGCACAATCGTTGCTGGCGCAGTTGTGAAAATTACAAAAGACTTTGACGGTGACGGCATCATCGACTTCGCAGCTGAAGCGATTACCGACGCAAACGGCAAGTACAGCATCGCCGTTCCTCGTGGTGACGAAAGCTACAATATTGAAGTAATCAAGACGGTTCAAGTAGGCAATGAGACCAAAGAGGTTTCCTTCAAGCAAACCGTTGAGGTTGGTGCAGTTAGCGGAAATGCTGGAGAGGTTTTTGAATCAACTAAAACGATTACCGGCCTCCTTACACAAAAGCTTCCAACCGGTCAGAATGACATGCTTGAAGAAGATTTCATGAACCAAGTGACCGTGAAGCTGATTGGTCCGGCACCGGATCATCATGAATACACAGCACCTTTGAAAGATGGCGTATTTAATATTCCTGGCCTTGAACTGAATACGGAGTATCAGATTGCAATCATCTTCAAAGTTCCGGATGCAGAACACGGCGGCTTCAAAGACATTATCATTAACGCATTAGACAACAACGGTACACTCCCAACAATCAAGCTGGCAGCCGATGGCGAAATGAACATTCTTAACGAACTCATTGACCCGTATGGCGACATTACCGACATCAATACCCATGCTGCCATTGACGGAGCAACCGTAAAACTGTATTACGCTAACACAGCGCGCAATATTACAAACGGCAATACGCCTGACACGGAAGTTACCCTTCCGGCTATCGCTGGCTTTGCTCCAAACGACAACGCGAACCCGCAGTCAAGTAAAGACGGCGGCAAATACGCGTACATGGTTTACCCAACAACCGATTACTATATCGTTGCAACGGCTCCAGGCTATCTCACCTATACGAGCCCAACGATCCCTGTCGAGTTTGCCATTGTCCGCCACGATATTCAAATGTCCAAGGCAAGCGTTTCTACTGGCAAGCCTAATGTCGTTGTTAACGTATCGGTAGACAAGGATAGACAGGAAGAAGGAACAGCGGGCAAGGTTAAAGTGGAGTATCTGAACAATGGTACTAAACTAGCAACCGGCGCTACTGTTACACTCACTCTGCCAGAAGGCACAACGGTAACCAATGCCGATGGCGGTAAGGTAGAAGGCAATAAAGTAACCTGGAATGTCGGAGACCTCAACATCGGAGATAAAGGTACTCGTAATGTAGAAGTGAAGTATCCATCGATTGATAAGACTGAGCTTCTCGTGACGATCTCCGTGGAAGGTAAGGCAAGCCAAGCGCTTCTTAACCCAGAGGCAGCAAAAGCTTCCGTGAAAGTGTTGCTGTTCAAGACCGGAGATGAGACTGTTAAGCACCAGCGCTACATTCTCGGCTTCCCTGACGGCAAATTCAAACCAAGCCAGAAGCTGACCCGCGGTGAGCTCGCAGCGATTATCGCACGCCTGCTTAATGGCGGCTCAACAACGCTGAAAGCCGATTACAAGGATGTACCGTCCACACAATGGGCAAGTGGTTATATTCGTATCGTAACAGACAGCGGTATCTTCAAAGGCTTTGCAGACGGCACTTTCCGGCCGAACCAACCTGTTACTCGTGAGGAATTGGCTACGGTGATGGTCCGCTACTTGCAGATTGAAACCTCCATGCCGATTACACCACAATTCGGTGACAGCGAAGGACGCTGGTCCTCCTCTGCAATCGAGGCATTGTTCCGTAACGGCCTGACAACGGGTTATCCGGATGGTACTTTCCAACCGGGCAAAGATATCATTCGTCTTGAAGCCGTAACCCTGATCAACCGCCTTCTGTACAGAGGTCCGCTGACCGATGTGGAGCCATCGTTCCCGGATGTTGCGAAGAGCAACTGGGCCTTCGGCCAAGTTGAAGAAGCAACAAGAAGCCACGAGGCAACTCGCACTTCGGACGGCAACGAGCATTTCGTCAAAGCATTGGAAGACAATGTGAAGTAATAACAGATTAGGCCGGTATTCCTTAGACTGAAGGACTACCGGCCTTTCTTTACGAATAATTATTGACGTTAATTAGGTATTTAGACTAAACTTACTGTTGGTTTATACCGAAATGGAAGTTATACAAAAAAATAGGAGAGTGTTTCTTACAATTATGAACGCAACGTACTCAGAACTACGCGCAAGAGCAAGAGAGAGCCTGCAAGGCAACTGGGGTAAATCGATCCTAGCCCTCATTATATACGGGCTGATTAATGGTGTACTTAACTTTATCCCTGTTTTAGGCTATATTCTACAACTTCTTATTAGTGGAGCTTGTACTCTTGGACTAGTCATCTTCTTCATTGGCATCGCCAGAAAAGAAGGTCCACCAATCAGCGAAATATTCAGCGGTTTTTCGCATTTTCTTAAAGCCTTTGGTGTTTATTTCTTCATGGGTCTCTTCTCACTTTTGTGGGCACTACTCCTCGTTATTCCAGGCATCATTGCTTATTATCGCTACTCGCAAGCATACTACATTCTTCAAGACAATCCGGACATTAGTGCGCTGGAAGCTATTCGCCGCAGTAAGGAACTAATGAAAGGCCGCAAGTGGAAGCTGTTTGTCCTGCATCTTTCGTTTATTGGCTGGGCACTGCTTTGTCTCCTTACTCTTGGCATCGGCTTCCTATGGCTCACTCCATATTTCATGGTTACAGAAGCTCATTTCTACGATGAAATTACAGGCAGAACGACGCCTCCTCCACATCCAGACTCCTTCTAACGAAACGTAGAAAGCTTATTTGGCAGGATTTATTAGCTATGAATAACGGCCGGAATTGGCCAAATAAGAATATGACGGTTCGTTAGCTTAAACGAGAATAGGGCAGTTTCAAAAACCAAAAGGTTTTTGAAACTGCCCTATTCTTTTTCCATCTATTACTTTTGAAGCGAATCAAGAATGGCTTTTACCCCGTAGTTGTTGCCGATTGGGCCGTAACCTAGTGCCAACTCACCGTTAATGCTGTACACGTGGTTATTCGATACCGCCTTCAGCTTCTTCCACACTTCGCTGTTTTCCCATTGATCTGTTGCAGCAGGAAGCGTCTTGTCGCTGTAGTTAAAGTAGCCAAGGAACAGATAGTCAGGATCTAATGCGCTGAGTCCTTCCAGGCTGAGCTTCTCCCCTTCTGTCATCGCGTCAGACGTTGGGACTTTCAGACCCATACCTTCGTAATACGGCTTCAAGTATGCGGTTCCTTGCAGGTAGACTTCATTTTCACGAACCTGTACGAAGGCTACATTGCCGTCCAGATCAGCTAATTTTTCTTTTGCGGCTGCCAGATCTGATTTGAACTTCGAGACATATTGCTCTGCTACATCTTCTTGGCCCAGAATCTCACCAAACTTCGTAACAAGCGATGGCCAGTCCGACCATACATCCGTTTGCTTCTCATCAATCATCACTGTAGGAGCAATCTTCGTCAGATCTGCAGCAATATCCTTATTAATCGCGTTGCCAGCAATGATCAGATCAGGTGCGTAAGCAAGCAGCTTCTCCATATTTACTTGTGTGTTCTCACCAACAATTTGAATGTCCTGAATCTTATCTACAAATGGCTTGTACTCATCAGAGTGAATCACAGAATTCTTTTCAGTAAATGGCAGCGCCAGACCTACTGAATCAACATTGAACAACAACAGGGAGTCAATATAACCCCAATGGACAACCGCAATTTTTTTCGGCTGCTCTTTAATGGTCACTTCACCATTCGCATCTTTAATCGTACGCGGGAATTTAGCCGCATCAGGTGTGCTCGTTGCATTCTGTTCCGTATTCTGCTCAGCATTATTTTCCTTTTTGTTTGTATTGCCGCCGTTGTTATTGCTGGAGCAGGCGCTCAGCAGCAATAACAGGCTTAATGCCGTTAATAGGATTGGAAACCATTTTGCTTTCATTCTTCTATCCCTCTCTCGTTCCTTATAGATAACAATTATCATTATCAATCAAATCGTATCATCACCCCATGCGAATGCAAATAGATAAATTCCTACTTCTATGATGGACGATTTCGCTTCATGTGAAGCCCCATATAACCTGGCGACATGCCCTTATGCTTCTTAAATAACCGGCTAAAGTAATAAGCATCCTGATAACCTACACTTCTTGCCACAGCCGCTACTGTGAATTGCCCGGTCATAAGCAGCTCATACGCCCTGTTGATCCGGTACTGAATCAAATAATCGATAGGTCCGATACCCGTGTAACGTTGGAATAACGACGAGAAGTATTTAGGCTTGAGCCCAAATCTGTCAGCCAGCTGATACAAGGTAATTGGTTCGTTAAAATGATCATGAATATAAGCGGTTGCTTCTTCAATCAGCGGGTAACTCGCTTTATTCTGTTGCGTACGTTCCGATTGCAGCACCTTATTAATCAGATGGTAAAATAACGATTTCTTCTCCAGCAGCAGCATGCTGTCTGGTGAGGATGAAGCCTGCAGCATTCGACCTAGCAGCTGCAGCAGCTCTGGGCTTTGCGGTGCATGAAGCATATGCACATCTATTAATTGCTGTGCATCATCCATCATTGTACGAACAGGTACATAATGAACAAGCCCATATTCGAATCCTTGCTCGCTTGTATGAATCTCCAGCCTCTTCTGCATTCCGCCAAGCAGTATTTTCCCCGGTTCCAGCAAGTAGCGTTCTGTCTCGTTATAGATAAATTCAGCTTGACCGCGAAGGCTTATAAGAACGGCACACTTTGTCGTCGGGCGATCCACATGGCCATCGTAAATGACACCTGGCTCCAGCTCTGTCCGATACACACCATGCACTTCAATAGGGATCTTCACAAATGCTTGCGCCAACTCTTCATGCGGAAAAGCCATATTGTCACGCTCCTTCGAATTCATGAGATAACAGTAAAGCCGGTCAGCCCTCGGCAGAGGTCTAACCGGCCTGCAATGTTCATTAGGTTAACCTTTTGTCCGGAACATTAAGTATAAGAAGTAAGGTGCACCGATCACAGCGACAACAATACCGGTTGGTATTTCCGCAGGCTGCAGCACCCATCTGCCAAGGGTATCCGCTACAAGCACAAGGAATCCTCCGGCAAGCGCCGTTGCAGGCAGCACGACTTGATAGCGATTGCCTACTAACCGGCGGGCCAAGTGAGGCGCTATAAGTCCAACAAACCCGATACTGCCGCTGACGGCAACACAGGAGCTGGCTAGACCAACCGCAGCCGCCAAGAGCCATATCTGCTGTCTTGCAACAGCCGCTCCAAGTCCCGTTGCCATTGGTGCACCAAGGTTTAACACATTAATGGTCTGCGCTTTGAAGAACACGTAAGGCATCAGAATGATAATAAACGGCAGCAAGGCGTATACGTAATTCCAATCCTTACTCCAGATGCTTCCCGCTAACCATGTCGCTACGAATTGATACTGCTCCGGATTAATGCGCAAAGAGACCAGAATCGTAACCGCTGAGAAGCCTGAGCTGATCGCTACCCCATTCAATATCAGTCGATTAGAGGATAACCCCTTATGCCTGCGATAAGAAATAACAAAGACAAGAAATGCCGCAATGCCTCCACCCAGCCAAGCAAGTATAGGAAGTAAGTATACCGGAGCCGCAGCAGGAGTTGAATAGAACGCGACATACAGCAGAATAACCATTCCTGCCCCAGAGTTAATCCCGATAATGCCAGGATCAGCTAGTGCATTACGGGACAAGGCTTGAAGGACAGCACCGGATATGGCAAGTCCCATCCCAATCAGAATGGAAATGATAATACGAGGCAATCGGAAATCGAATAACACCAAATGCTGTTGAGCCGTCCCCATGCCAAACAAGGTTTTTAATACATCAAGAGGAGTAAGCCGGATAACACCGGTGTTCATACTAATCAGGAAAGCGATAAGGATACCAACGATTAATACGGACATAACGAGAATGGCGCGACGGCGTCTCTTCTGTTCCACGGACGAAATTAGACTATTATTCATCTGCTACAGCTCCCTCTTTTCCTTGTTTGCAAGATAGAGGAAGAACGGAACGCCAATAACAGCGATCATTGTCCCAATCGGTGTCTCGAAAGGAGGATTGACCATTCTAGCAGCCAGATCGGCTAATACAACGAGCAGAGCACCAAGTACTGCCGATGTTGGAATAATCCATTTGTAGTCGACACCAACAAGCTTACGGGCAAAATGCGGGACAAGCAGTCCGATAAAGGATACAGCACCCGCTACAGACACGGCCGCCCCTGCCAGCATTATAACAATAATGACACCAGCCAGCTTAACAGGTCCCGTTCGAAGACCAAGCCCTTTTGATACCTCTTCACCAAGGCTAAGCATCGTAATCGAACGAGATAATACCATCGCCCCAATAAGAGCAACTATCACCCAAGGGAACATGATTTTTAGCTGCTCCCACCGAATGCCGGCCACGCCGCCCGCATACCAGAAGGCTAATTCCTGACCAATACGGAAGTAGAGTGCAATCCCTTCACTGAGCGCCGTTAGCAATGCCGATAAAGTAACCCCGGCCAGAACCATTCGGGTTGGGGTAAGCCCGCCTCGAACCGATGCACTTAAGCCGACGACAACAATAGTGCTGACTGCGGCTCCAAGGAAAGAGAATAAAATAATATAAGGGTAAGGAAGTCCCGGTGCAAAAGCAAAACATAAAGCAAGCGCAAATCCTGCGCCGGAATTGAGACCCAGCAGCCCTGAGTCGGCAAGCGGGTTACGTGTCATCCCTTGCATAACCGTACCTGCAACGGCAAAAGCACTGCCGACGAGCATGCAGCCGAGTACCCTAGGCAAACGAAGCTCCCAAATAACCTGATGCTCTTTCAGATCCGGATTGAAATTAAAAATAGCTTCCCATACCATCGTAAATTTAATATCCATCGCACCAAAGGATACGGATAATGCCAAACTGAACATTAGCGCAATAAGACCGCCAAAGATAATCAAAATCGCTGTAACGGGCCTTGAATAAATTTGTTCAACCTCTGAGCCGGCCGAAGCGGATTCAGATTGAACATGAAAATGATCTGCCATAACTCCACTCCACCTGATTGGTATATTCAACGGAAAAAAAGGGAGCAGCAGCTCCCTCCTTTCCTACTTCTTATTGTTTCACAATATCTTTTAATACATTATCGATCATTTGGGAGCTAGCTACTGGTCCGTAGTACAACCAGCTGGATGAACCTTCACCATCGTATTCATAGACATGGTTGTTCTTAACAGCCGGGATGGATTGCCAGATCGGATCCTTCAGCGCTTCAGAGCCAGTAGCTTTGTCGCTATTGATCAGAATCAGATGGTCCGCGTCCAGATCAGCAAGCTTCTCAAGGGAGATTTCATTCCAGCTGCCTTTACCGGCAGCGGAGATCTCTTGCACAACAGCGGGAACTTTCAAACCAAGGTCATTATAGAGAACTGCGCCGCTTGACAGCTTATCGCTAACAACAAAGAATTTGTTTCCTACAAGCCACAGTGCTGCAACCGATTGGTCTGGAATAGCTGCTTGAAGCTTAGCTTTCGCGTCAGTTGCTTTCGTCTCGTAAGCGCTCAGCACTTCTTGAGCCTTGTCGCTCTTCTGCAGAACTTCACCGATCTTCAGCAGGGCTTTACGCCAGTCGCTGTTCACTTCATCACCAAGTACGAAGGTTGGAGCGATTTTATTATATTGCTCGTATTTGCCGCCATCAACTGTGCTGTTTGAACCAAGGATCAGAAGATCAGGAGCAAAGCTTGTGACAGCTTCAAATGGAAGGTCATACGAAATGGTTGGAATATCTTTCAAATCCGTTTGCAGGTAGTCTTGAATTCCGTTTGGAACACTCCATTGTGCAACTGGCTTCACGCCAAGAGCAACCAGGTAATCTTCTAGATAGGAAGCAATAATTTTTTGTGGATTAGCCGGAATCGTAACTTCGTTACCAAGGCCGTCAGTCAGCTTTTGTTCCGTTGGTGCTGCTGAAGTCTCAGTCGCATCTGCCGAAGGCGAAGCACTTTCCGTTTTATTCGTATTATTTGCGTTATTCTCTTTATTCCCTCCGCATGCTGCGAGGATAAGTGAAAGTGCCATTACACTTAGAAGAACTACAATTAGTTTTTTACTCTTACCGAACACGAAAACATCCCCCTACAAACTATTATGTTGTAATCTCGCTTTTTAACTAAGGTGATGATAACAATTCTCATTATCAAAGTCAACAATTAATTATACCCTATTCCTTTAGAAATAAAAAACCTCTAACGCGGTCTCTCAAAGATGAGCGACCGCGTTAGAGACAGATGGGTTTTATATCCAAATTGCATGGTGTTAAAAAATGATTATTCCTTTACAGCACCAATAACGACTCCTTTTACGAAAAAGCGCTGAAGAAACGGATATACAATCAAAATCGGCAGAGCACCGATAAAAATCTGCGATGCGCGGAGTGTCCGCTGCGACATGTTCGCAATCGCTGCCGCGTCGAATGACGTCATGTTCGACTGCACGATGAGGGTCTGCATGAAGCTTGCGAGCGGAAGCTTGGCCGCATCCTTCATGTAGATCAAGCCATCAAAGTATGCGTTCCAGTGGCCAACCATCGTGAACAAGCCTACCGTCGCAAGCGAAGGCAGCGAGATCGGCAGATAGATGGAGAAGAAGCTGCGAAGATGCCCCGCACCGTCCATGAACGCCGCTTCCTCCAGTTCCTTCGGAACCGTGCGAAAGAAGTTCAGAAGCAAAATCATGTTGTAGGTCGCCACGAGACCCGGCAGGATAAGCGCCATGATGTTGTCGATCAGGTGCAGCCTCAGGATAAGAATGTAGCTCGGGATCAAGCCGCCGCTGAACAGCATCGTGATGACAAAGTACCAAAGATAGATGTTTCTTGCGCGGAACACCCGAGTGTCCTTGGACAGCGCATAAGCCGCGATCCCATTCACGAACAGTCCGAGCGCCGTTCCGAGAAAGGTACGCTCGATGGCCACCCACAGCGAGGTGAGAAAATTCTTGTTTTCGAAGGTCTTGGCGTACGCCTCGAAGGTAAAGCCCTTCGGCCAAAACGTGACCAAGCCTCCGTTAGCTGCGGCGCTGGAGCTCAACGACACCATGAGTAAATGGAACATTGGAAGCAAGCAGAGAATCCCGATGACGAGCAGTAGTACGTTATTAAATCCGCTGAACACGCGGTAGGATAATGTTTTGTGATACATGAGGCTTCCCCTCCCCTTTCCTAGAAAATCCGGTAACCAGCGAATTTATAGGCAATCCGGTACGAGATTACGATCAGAATCAGACTAATAATTGACTTGAACAGGCCGACCGCCGTCGCGAAGCTGAACTGTCCGCTTAACAGGCCTTCACGATAGACAAACGTGTCAATGATGTCGCCTTGCTGGTAGATCATCGGGCTGTACAGGTTAAACACTTGGTCGAAGTTGGCGTTCAGTACATTACCCATCGCCAGTGTTGCGACCACAATCAGCATCGGCAGGAGCGACGGAAGTGTGATGTGCAGTGTTTGCTTCCAGCGGGTTGCTCCGTCCACCTCCGCTGCCTCGTATAGGGACGGATTGATTCCCGCGAGTGCTGCTAGAAAAACGATGGTGTTGAAGCCAAATTCCTTCCAGACGTCACTTACGACAATCGTCATTCGGAACCACGTACCGTCCCCAAGAAAGAAGATGGGCTGAATGCCAAATGCATACGTCAGGAACTGGTTGACGATACCGGTCTGGCCGAGTACGTCAATCAATATGCCGGATAGTGTAACCCAGGACAGGAAGTGAGGCAGGTATACCAGCGTCTGAATGGAACGCTTGAGCCCCATGTTTCGGACCTCGTTGAGCAGAAGCGCAAAGGCGAATGGGATGATGAGGTTCAAGACGATTTTTGAACTGGCGAAAAGCAAGGTGTTCCCGATGATCTTAATGAAGTAGTCATTTGCGAACATGTAATTAAAATGCTTGAATCCAACCCATGGTGAATGAACGAAGCCAAGCCGAGCCTTATAATCCTGGAAAGCCATCACGATACCCGACATCGGGATGTAGGAGAAGACAAACGACAGAAGGACGGCCGGCAGCACCATGAAGTGGAGAATCCATGGCTGCTTGTAACGGCTTCTGCCGCTTCGCAGTTTTGTTGATATTTCAAGTTTTTGAGTCGTATTTTCCATAGCGCACTCTCCTATCTATTTTCTATTTTCTAAAAATCGTTAACTGGTATAATGGAGCAAATCCTTGCTTAGCTATCGTAGCAATCAAGCGCATCGTCCCACTATAGGACATTGTTAGGATCGATAGGGTTTTGTTAGGCATATCTCCGGGGGGAACGGTACATATGAAAAAAAGTAGACAGCCATTGCAGATTAGCCTATTCAATAAGTACTTAGGGCTCATTATCCTGCTGTTTATACCGATCGGAATTTTGTTCGCTTATTCCAACAATGTCGCCACCGGCGTCATTGGCAAAGAGATTCGCAACTCGAATATTAAGCAGCTCAGCTTCCTATCCAGTCAGATTGAATCCAGGATCAACCAGACGATGGACTTCGTATTCACCTTCTCGAAGGACCCCAATGTGCAGAAGTACAACGGGCTTAACATTTGGGACGATAACTATGATTGGATGCAGACCAGGTATATGGTGCTGGAGAAAATGGCACTTCAGTCCGGCGTCGTCAACATCTGGCCGGTAGAATTCACGGTATATTCGCAGCTTCATAAGGAAGCGCTCTCAAATTCCAGTACGAGCACCTTATACGACGAGGATTATCTGGAGCGCAATATCTCTAAGAGCTGGACCTATAGCGAGGGAGTGCAAGGAAAGGAAGGAAAGGCGTTCCGCTGGTTCTATGCGGACTCGCTTGGCCAGCAGAAGCTGACAGGCAGCAACTTAGTTGTAGGAGCCAGCTTTGGCGCCTCGAACATACAGAATATGCTGGATACGTACAAGGAAGGCGGACAAGGCGATCCCCTCTTCTATTCCCCCGGCCAAAGGCCGATTCTGAACAGAGGTGCCTCGCCGGAGCTTGCGGAAGAGCTGACTCGTTACTTGGATGGTCAAACGTTAGAGGATTCGATGCAGAAGACTATCGAGCTGAATGGGCAAAGCTATCTCGTCAGCCTGGTGAAGTCACCTCAACTGGATTGGTATCTTGTCGATCCGGTACCTCTGGACCAAATTCTCGGCCCAATCTCGTTCAGCCGCAATCTTGTTTATGTGTCTATGGCTCTCTTGCTCGTTATTGGAGCCTTCTTCTCCATCGTGCTCTACCGTGACGTTCAGCGTCCGATTCTGAAGCTGATTCGTGGGCTTAAAAAGGTTCAGCTCGGCGACTTCTCGGCTCGCATCAATGCGAAGGCGAACAGTGAATTCACTTTCCTGTTCTATCGTTTCAATGATATGTCTGCGCAGATCGAAACACTGATAGACAATGTCCTTAAGGAGCGGTTAAGGGCGCAGGAAGCGACGATGAAGCAGCTGCAGGCGCAGATTAACCCTCATTTTCTATATAACTGTCTCGGGTACATGATCAATATGGCGCAGATGAAGGATGAGGAAGCCGTCGTAAAGATGGGATACAGCCTTAGCGCCTATTATCGCTACATTACGCGGATGGAAAAGCCGGTGGCCAGTCTTAAGGACGAAATCCAGCTTATTGTGAACTACCTGGATATTCAAAAATTGCGAAACGGCCGGATCCACTATTCCATCGACATACCGGAAGAGATGCAAGCCCAGCAGGTACCACGGCTTATCCTGCAGCCCCTTGTGGAGAATGCCGTCATCCATGGGGTGGGGAAATCCTATTCCTCCGGGGAGATCCGCATTACCGGAGAGATGGCCGAGGGCTTCTGTCGAATTTATGTTGACGACGATGGACCAAGCTTAAATGGAGAGAAGCTGGAACAATTGAATCTGAAAATGCGAGGCCCTATGCAGGAGGACATGGGATATGGTCTCTGGAACACCAATCAACGAATTATTCATGGCTTTGGCCCTCGCTCCTCCCTTACCTTCTTCTCTTCGGCGCTTGGAGGCTTCCGAACCGAGATCGTCTGGGAGATTCCAAAGTGAACTTATTCCCATTGCACACATACAAGGAGGACCTTCCATGCAATTATTAATCGTAGACGACGAAGCCCACTGGGTCGATAATCTGTCCATGCATAAGCCTTGGCACACACTCGGAATCGAGCATGTTCACCGGGCCTATTCCGCCCGCGAGGCGCTTCAGTTGATCAGCACGAACCCAATAGATATTGTCATTTCGGACGTGCTTATGCCTGAGATGACCGGTATTGAACTCATCGAACGAATTCGGGAGCAGGACAAACGAATCAAGTGTATCATCCTATCCGGTCATGCTGACTTCGAATATGCCAAGGAAGCGCTTCGGCATCACGCTGTTGACTATCTGCTGAAGCCGCCGACCAACGAGGAGCTGCTTGGAGCAGCGCAAGTCGCCATCGATCAACTCAAGGCGGAATGGGAAAGTGTCAGCTCCAACGAACGAATGCAGTTCGCCCTGCGAGAGAATCTCCCGCTCCTGCGAGGGCAGCTGCTGCTCAGCACCTTCCGGGGAGAACTGATGTCTGAGGAAGAATGGACTCGGAAGCTGGACATGTACGACTTGCCGTTCAGGAACGGGGATTGCGCGCTGGCACTCGTGCGTCTTGAGGACGAATTCGGCCAATACCGGGGTAACGGGCATCACCTTATGGAATACGCAATTATCAATATCGCAGAAGAAATTTTCCAGGAGTTCATGGGAGTGTGGAGCGTCAAGGAGGAACACGGCTATCTCTCCTTCCTGCTGCAATTAAAGCAGGGATTGGCGGTGGAACGGCCTGACATTCTCCTCGAGAAGCTCGCGATGCAGATACAGGCCAAGGTGAAGCAGTTCCTAAAAGGGGCTGTCTCCATCGTTGTGACAGAGCCATTCCGTTTCCCTGAGGAGCTTCCGGAGCAGTACCGGCAGGCTACCTCTTATTTCCGGCAAATCGTCGGGGATGAACAGGAGTTTGTCATGAAGGTGGATGGTATGCAGCGAGGAGCCGCTTACGGCGCACTCGACGTCATTCACGGACATCCCGGCCTCCTTAACCTGGCGGAGGCTGGCCGCTGGGAGGCGGCAGAGGAAAAGCTCGCTGCAGCATTCGCTGAGCTGGAGGACAAAGGCTCCGAATCATGGGAGCACTGCCTCGAGGTGGGGTTTACGATTAGCTCCACTTTTATGCACCTTGCTCATCGCAACGGTCATACCTTAGCAGATTTGATTGGAGTGGAGATGGAGCTGCTGCAGAGCGGGGAAGCTTTCACCTCGATCGGCAAGCTGCGGAAGTGGTCGCTTAACGCCTTAGCGAAGCTTCGCGAGGGAACGGTACATGATGCAAAGGATGCCCGCTCCCTGTACATACAGAAGATCAAGGATTATGTGGACAAGCACCTCCATCTTGATGTCTCGCTGCGTACACTTGCGGATTACGTCAACCTGCACCCTACTCACCTGTCGAAGATCTATAAGCTGGAGACTGGAGAAGGAATCAGCGACTACATCTTCTCCGTTCGTATGGAACGTGCCTGCCACCTGCTGAAGACGACCGATAAGAAGATTTACGAAATCAGCGCCGATGTCGGCTATCTGGATCCCGCTTACTTCATCAAGGTGTTCAAGCGGCAATTTGATGTCACCCCGCAGGAATATCGGGATGGACGATGATTTTGCACGAGCAGCCTAAGAGAGTCCTACGAAAACTAATATCGTCATATAGATGCCGTCCCCGAACTCTTGATAGAGTTACACATGAAGACACCAAACTATGTTGGGGGATAGATGAATGAGCACATTTAAAAAGAACTGGCTCGTACCTGCAGCTATGTCACTTGTCGTCCTGGCTGGCTGCTCGAATAATAACGGAGGCAACAACACAAGCCCTTCCGCGAACTCCGAAGCAAGCCCTTCCTCTTCGGCGCCCGTGGAGCAATCCGCTGCCGACAAGGCCTTTACGGCAGGCAAATATGACCCGCCGGTCGAGATCAGCACGATTCTCATGCCGAAGACTTATAGCAAGGGAGAAACAAAGGAGAACAACGTCCATACCCGCTTCATGGAGGAGAAGCTTGGCATTAAGCTGAGCAATGACACGTGGTTCCCTGCCGGAAGCGACCAATACAAGCAGCAGCTCCAGCTCGCCCTTACTTCCGGCGAGAAGCTGCCAGACTTCATTATGGTTCCAACCGATGCGGTCCTGACCGATCAACTCATTGATTCAGGCGAATTCTTGCCGATCGACGAGCTGTTCGACAAGTACGCCAACCAAACCTGGAAGGACCACGCTGCCAAGCATCCAGAGCTATGGTACCCGTTCACGAAGGACGGAAAAAAGTGGAACCTGCCTATCATGGAATACACCGATAATGATGACACCTTGCTCTGGCTGCGCGAGGATTGGATGGAGAAGCTTAACCTGCAAGCTCCAAAAACAATCGCGGATCTAGAGAACATTATGGATAAGTTCAAGAATGAGAATCCGGATGGCTTGGCCGCGAAGGATGTCTATCCACTCGCCGTCTCGCTCAAGAGCAACACCAACACTTGGATGGGCGGCCTTGATTGGCTGTTTGGTGCCTTCGGTACGATCGAGGAGCAATGGAACAAGGATGAGAGCGGCAACCTGGAATACGGTTCCGTGAATCCAGGCGCAAAGCAGGCATTGGCGAAGCTGCAGGAATGGATGCAGAAAGGCTACATTCATCCAGACGCTGCCCTATGGGATGAAGGCAAGTCTGCCGAAATATGGACCAAGGGCAACGCAGGTGTCCTGCCTGGCGCCAACTGGGTTCCAGACTGGCCCGCTCCTGACCTGCTTAAGAACGTTAATGGCGCAAAATATAAAGCCTATCCGGTTCCAGCAGGTCCAGACGGCAAGATCGGCACGAAGTGGCAAAACTCTGGCGTCAACAGCAGCTTCATGATTAACAAAAATGCCGAGCATCCAGAAGCTATCATTCTCTACTACAACTACCTGCTCGATAACCTTGCTAACCCGGCTGTTGGAAGCGAGTATGAGTACGGCTTCGCTAAAGGCTACGACTGGGATGTCGTCGATGGGGAACCAACGAGCGACGAGTCGAAAATCAAGGAATTCAACAACGACTTCCAGTTCATCACTGGCCCTGCCCGTATCCCGGACTTGTACATGAAGTCGCTTGTTAAGCTGGCCGAAGGCAACCAGCCGGAAACACCGTACGAGAAACAACTGTTTGAATTCCGTAAGCCGGAGAACTGGTACGCTGCGAAGGTCGTCATGTCGCAGATCGACATCCGCAAACAGAACTACTTCACAGGTGCAGCAACACCAACGATGATCTCCAAGTGGAACCTCCTCCGTCAGTCCGAGCTGGAGACATTCAACAAGATCATTTACAACAAGCTTCCGATCGACGCGTTTGATACCTTCATCTCCAGTTGGAAAGCCAACGGTGGCGATCAGATCACGCAGGAAGTTAACGACTGGTTCAAGTCGGTATCACAAACGCAATCCTGATAGGCATACGAACGAGGCTGTCCCAAAAGTCAATTTCAGACGACTTTTGGAACAGCCTCGTTCCCTTCTCAGCGTACCCGGGATTTAGTCCAATAAAATCATGGTGAAACGATGGATTCCCAAGCCACGTTGGATTCACTCCAATACAAAGGTCCAGAATGAACCACTATCGTACAAATTAGACTGATTATACTGCACAGACTCCAATGTAGAGTAAGTTGTCTGTTAAAAGCACTCCGTTATGCTGCAACAAATCCAGTGCAGCTTGCTACAATGAGAAGTCAGTTTTTACGCTAAATGGCTGTCCCGAAAGTCTTATAATGGACTTTTAGGACAGCCATTTTATTTGTCAGGTTCCTCTATCTACGAGGACGCGTCCTCATGAGGACGCTGCAATCCTGCTACGGATGCCCGGAAATCCGGTCTTCCATCTTCGGTCCATTGGAGCTCCGTTACAAAGGTATGACGGTTAGGATCATACAGCGGATCACCAACAATCTCTTTGTATGTTCTTGCGTGGAAGACGAACAAAGCGGTTTCTCCATCTTCTGCTAAGGTAAAGTTGTTATGACCTGGACCATACATTCCCAAAGCCTCATCCGTTGTCAGAACCGGCACCGGTGATTTGTCCCATGACGCTGCATCAAGCAGATCCGCATCAGCTGATGCTTCCAGAAGCCCCATACAGTAGTTGAAGTCGGTCGCGCTCGCCGAGTAGGCAATAAAGACGCGATCTCCTCTGCGGATAAACGCTGCACCTTCATTAACCTTGAAACCGATTCTTTCCCAGTCCAGATCTGGCATGGCGATCATCGTTTGTTTGCCGGTCAAAGTCCATGGGTTGCTCATTTTGGAGATATAAAGATTGGAGTTTCCTTCGATATTAGGATCCTTCTGCGCCCAGACATAATAACGATCGCCATTATGTTCAAAGGTTGTCGCATCCAGTGCGAAGCTCTCCCAGGCTGTAAGGACCTGCCCTTTCTCTTCCCACTCGCCTTCCAGCGGGTCAGCATCTCCGCATTCCAATGCGTACATCCGGTGATCAAACAAGCCTTCATTTGTTTCTGATGTATGTGCCGCCGCGAAGTAAACGTACCATTTTCCATCGATAAAATGCAGCTCCGGCGCCCAGATGTTCGCGCTGAGCATTCCCGTTTCATGCTTTCGCCATACAACTGCAGGCACTGCCTCCGAAAGCCCTTGTATCGTACTCGCCTTGCGAATCTCAATACGGTCATACTCTGGAACAGAAGCAACAAAGTAATAGCAGCCATCCGTATGTCTATAGATGAAAGGATCCGCTCTTTGCTCAATAAGTGGTTTAACTCCGTTAATTTCTGATTGGTGGACTCCCATCCTGTCACCTGCTTCTTTAGTATTGGTCTTCTAGCCTTTAACGCCACCCACGGTTAGGCCGGAGACGAAATAGCGTTGGAAAAAGATAAAGACGATCATAATGGGTACAATTGCGAGCACGGAACCGGCAATGAGAATATCGTAGTTGTTACCGTACGGGGTCACGAGACTCGATAGACCAATTGGCAGTGTTAATTTTTCACCCGAGTTTAGGACGATTAACGGCCATACGAAGCTGTTCCAGCTCGCAAGCGCCTGTACGATAATCATCGCCCCAAAGGCCGGTGTCATGAGCGGCACGAAGATTCGGAAGAAAATCCCGTACTCCGAGCAGCCATCGATTCTCCCTGCATCGAGGAAATCTTTGGGCAAACCTGCTGCATACTGCCTGAAGAAGAAGATCGGCAGCGGCGATACCACAAACGGTAAGATGACACCGCTGAACGTATTAATCAGGTTCATAGCAATCATCTGCTTGTACAGCGGCAGCATGATGATCTCTACCGGTACCATCATGACCAGAAGGACAAACAAGAAGATAATATTACGGCCTTTGAAGCGGTACATCGCTAATCCATAACCAACCATCGAGGAGAGCAGCATACAGAAGATGGTATAGACAACGGTGATGACTAAGCTGTTCTTATACCAGATCAGGTATTTCTCTGCTCCACTTGAGAAGATGAACGAATAGTTATGGAAGGATAATAAGTCCGGCTGCAGACTAATGTTTAGCCCGAAGCGTAACAGTTCCTTTGACGGCTTAAATGATGCTAACAGCAAGCTGTAGAAAGGAAAGACCGACAAGGCTGCAAATAGAACGAATAAGGCGAGTAAAAGCCACGTTTGAGGACGATTCCATTTGGCGCTCATGTTTAATCCTCCTTCTTAAACAAACCGAATAAACGAAGTTGTACAACATTGAGAATCATCGTGAGCATCAGCAGGATCATACCGATTGCAGAGCCAAGCCCAAGCTCATTTTTCTCAATCCCATTACGGTATAACAGTCCGATCATCGTCAGACCAATATCATTTGGCGAATGGTTGCCGCTCCATAGAATGAAGCTTTCCGTGAACATCGAGTAGCCGCCATAAATGCTGATTGTAATAACATAGATCGCAATCGGTTTGAGCAGCGGAAGCGTAATACGCCAGAATTTGTTCCAGGTATTCGCACCGTCAATACTCGCCGACTCATAAAGCTCACTTGGAATAGCTTGCAGCGCCGACATAAAGTAAATGATGTTAATGCCTGCATAACGCCATGTCGCCAAGATGACCAGTACAAGCATGCCTGTCGTACTGCTGCCAAGCCAATTGATCGTCTCAAGACCAAACGCATGACGGAATGTGTTCATGACAGAATTATCAAGCGAGCCAAACACGAGCCGGAAGACAATCCCCGCCACAACAACCGAGGTCAAAGCCGGCAAGAACAGGGTCGAACGGAAGAACGCGCTCCATCTCATAAGCTTGGAGTTAAGGAACACCGCAAGCACTAACGGCAACGGAATAAGCACTAGAATAGTCCAGAACGTATATTTCGAGCTGTTCCAAAGCGCGGTATAAAAGGAATCGTCCCATAGATTCCTGTAATTGTCTAAGCCGATGAAATGGGTCTGTCCAGGCAGCACTTCCTGAAAACTCATAATGAAGGTCGAAAAAACGGGATATACGAAAAAGATAGCTAATGAAAGCACGAACGGCAGCACGAAGACATAAGGGGCGATTCGCTGATTGTATAAAAGTTTTTTCATAAGGCGCTTGCTCGCTCCTCTCCAGATAAGGATAACTTTGCTGAAGGGCTGGCTAACCAACCCTCCAGCAAAACGGTGAAGCTTCATTTTTTTACCCTTTAACTTGGCTTAACGAACTCATTACTTGATACTTGCAGCTGAATCATCCAATACTTGCTTCGGATCTTTCAGATCATTAAGCGCTTGGAACATGGTTTTTGTTTTGAGCACATCGGATACCGCTGGAGTTTTCTCTTTAATGTTTGTAGGAGCGATTTCGTCTTTCAGGCTGCTCAGGAATGTAAAGATATCTTTGCCGAAGTAATCCGTGTATTTGTTCGACTCGTTCATTGCTGGATCCGTCCAAGCATCCGTACGGATTGGATCAAAGCCAAGCTGTTTCCAAATCTCAATGTTGCCTTCTTTGGATACTTTAGCGAATTCAAGGAACTTCTTCACAAGCTCTTGGTTCTTGGACTGGTTCGTAATAACGGTACCTGTACCACCCATACCCGAAGAACGCATTTCACCTTGTTTGAAGACAGGCAATGGCTTAATGATGATTTTGCCTTTCAGATCAGCCATGTAATCCGTGAAGCGGCCCATGTACCACATAGGCATCCAGACCGAAGCTGCGCCGCCGCCGTTCATAAATCCGTAGTATTCTTCAGAGTGATGGAAGCCGCCTGGAGCAACAACTGCCACTTTTTCGTTTACGAGTTTTTGCAGGTACGTCAATACGTCAACATTCACTTGATCGTTCAACGTAACATTGCCGTCTTTATCCAAGAAGTCCGAACCATGCTCAACAACGAGCGGCCAGTACGACCATTGGTCAGTTGTCTCAACTGTTGTCATTGGTTTGCCTGTTTTCTCAAGTACTTGCTTGCCGGCTGCTTCAAAGTCATCCCAAGTGATGATTTTATCTGCATCTACGCCAGCCTGATCAAGAATTTCTTTATTGTAGTAAATAACTTGTGCGCCTACATGGTAGTCGATGCCATAGTATTGGCCATCTTTCGCATAGTTGTCGAGGCGGGACATAACCAGATTGTCTTTATTCGGCTCTACGATATCGTTGAGCGGTACGAGCTGCGGCTCGCCTTTCAGGAAGTTACCGATCTTACTGATCTCAATGTCTGCCATGTCAGGAGCGCCTTTACCGGATTGCAGCGCAACCTGCAGCTTGTTGTGGTTGTCATCGTAAGGGAATGTTGTAGCTACCAATTTGATTTGTTCATCTGGGTTAGCTTCATTCCATTTGTCCGCCATACTTTCGAAGAATTTCTGATGCAGTTCATTAAAGGTCCAGAAGACCACCTTTGTTGCTTTCCCCGAAGAATTATCGGAGCTGCAAGCGGATAAGACCAACATGAGTGCCAATGCCAAGGTTGCTGTTAACGTAATCCCTTTTTTCATTTGACGATTCCCCCTCACATATTGGTTAAGCTTTTTTCTTGCTTGAGTCATTGTAAGCGCTTCACAATTAGATTATAATAGGCGTAAAGTATTATTTATATACCCAATTGGTTATAAAAGCATATTTATTTATTGAGAGTAGGTGTTATAGTGAAAAAGACAGCTTTGTACAAACAGATCCAACTTGAGATTAAAGAAAGGATTGCTTCGGGGCAGCTTCGGCCGCTCGATCGTATCCCTTCTGAGCAGGAATTAATGGATGAATTCAAGGTAAGTAAGATTACCGTCAAGAATGCACTGACCGAGCTGGCTGACGAGGGACTGGTTACTCGTATTCAAGGCAAAGGAACATTTGTCGCAGCGGATCTCAAGCCTGTTGAGGTCAAGCCACCTGCTCCCGAGCCGCCAAAAGTACCCATCATCGGCTTCATTATCCCTACTATGAAGACGACCGTCATTCAGAAGCTCGTCGATTATATCGAATTCTACTTAAAAGAAGCTGGCTACCAGATGATTCTTAGCATCACCCGTGAGCATGCCGCCGAAGAATCACGTGCGATCAGCACGTTGGTAGAGGCGGGTGTTCAGGGGCTTATTGTATTTCCTACGGAAGATGAGAAGTATAACGAGTCCCTGCTCCGTTTATCGCTCGACAAGTTCCCTTTTGTATTCATAGACCGTTTCTTACGTAATATTGAGACTTATACGATTACATCGGATAATGACGGCGGGACTTACCGGACGGTGACCCATCTACTTTCCAAGGGACATCGCCAGATTGCACTCATATCTCCTGAGAATTCCAATACTGCTATTGAAGACCGGACTATAGGCTTTGAGAAAGCCTATATCGATCAAGGCGAATCCATTGATAAAAGCCTCTGGTGCCATGTTCCGCTTGAAGTACTGCGGAGCGAACGGGCGCTGGACTATATAACCGATTTCCTGCAGACGCACCCGACAGTTACAGCTGCCTTCACCCTAACGGAAGAAATCGCCGGCTTAACTTGGCAGGCTCTTCAATTAGTTGAACGACGTACGGAAGTCGAGCTCTTCTCCTTCGATAATCCCGACATCCCGCATATCCCTTACGTCCAGCAGGACGAGCAGGCACTCGCCCGTTCGGCTGTTATGCTGATGTCTGATCAGATCAAGCATACATACGATCCGCAGCATATCGTTGTACCTGTGGAGCTGGTATTTCCTTAGGGTGGCGGAGCAGGCGTCCGGGAAAAGGATACCTTAACGATGTCCGACATCGTTAAGGATGCTGACTCCTCCCATTTCGGGCCGATTATTGGCGTTTTCGAGTAGCTTAACGATGTCCGACATCGTTAAGCTACTTAAACAGCCGTAATCTTTAATTAAACGCAAAAGGCCCTCCCTATCTATCGGGAGAGCCTTTTTTACAAATGCAACACTATTAAATATTAGCAAACACCTTATCGAAGCCGGCTTTCGAGCGCTGGAGCGCCTCTTCCACAGATGGCGTAACGCTGTCGCCCGGAGTCAGAATTTCCTGTGTAACTGCACCTGTATAGCCGATACGTTTCAAGCTGGATAAGAAACCTTCCAGATCGATGACGCCTTCGCCCGGATACAAGCGATCGTTATCCAGCACCTCTTCTACTGGAATATCTTTCGCGTCGTTAATATGAACATGGACAATCTGCTCTGGAGTGAGTTGATCGAGATCCTCTGTTGTAAGCCCATTCGTATACCAGTGGTAAGCATCCAACAGAAGGCCAACGTTTGGAGTGCCGATTGCATCAGCAAAAGCCAGTGTATCCTCCATAGAATAAATAAACGGATATTTCCATGCCGTACGCAAATGATGCGGACCAACAAATTCGAGTCCAAGCTTAATGTCGTAAGTATTTAACACGTTTGCACATTCTCTTAAGCGCAGAACGGCTTTAATCGTGAACGTTCCAGGTGATAGATCGGTAGCTGGCAAAATGTAAGTACAGCAAGCTGTGCAGCCCAGCACAGAGGCCGCTTTGGCAAGCTCCTCAAGCTGCGGCAGACCATCCCGGAATGCCTCATCCGAGCCGCGCCATTCTACTGGAAGTCCAAAGGAACCAATAGATATGTTGTTTGCAGCAAGCAATTCCTTTGCCCCATCTACTCCGTACGTTTGAATCAAGCTTACTGGATCCAAATCGACCGATTGAAATCCATACTGTGCTGCTAATTCTATAAAAGCTTTGTCATCGCCGATTGCTCCAAGTCCTGCACGAGTTAACCCTTTCAGCAAATAAATCAGCTCCATCCTATAAGTTCCAGTTACTAGATTCATTATACAAGAGACATCCGCCTGTCTCTATTATAAAAAGGCGCCATAACTCGGCGCCTTTTTATAATGCTTTATGACAGCAGTCTGTCGAGCAGACGTGCTAGACCAACCGCTGCTTCCGCACGGGTAACCTCTTGGCCTGGCGCGAAGTTATCATTGCCCACACCATTCATTAGACCGGAGGCAAAAGCCTTGTTAATCGCTTCAAGTGCCCAGCTGGATATATTAGCAATGTCGTGATATTGATGTTCACCAGCATTAACTACCCCATGCTTCAACTCATAAGCACGGATGATAAGAGCAGCCATCTCTTCCCTGCTGATATTATCATTTGGTGCAAACGTATCTGCATCGCGGCCATTAATTAAACCAGCTTGTGCAGCTGCAGCAATCGAAGCTGCATAATAAGCCTCTGCCCTCACATCCGTGAACGTCAGCTTCTCAGCCGCAGGCAGCTCCAGCACTTTTGCCAGAATGACTGCAAATTCACCCCGCGTAATAGACCGGTTTGGTGCAAAATGCTCCGCATCAATGCCGTTAATAATCTGTAGAGCTGCAAGCTGCTGCACCGCATCGCTTGCCCAGGAATCTGCCGGGATATCTGCAAAATGCTTCGCTCTTGTGAGTACAGTATAGCTTCCGGATTGCGTGATGAACGTACGGATTACGGCTCCCTTCGCATCGGTACGGCCGCCAGCATAAGTCCACCCGCCATTAGCATTGCTCATATAGATGCCAGCCAGCTTCGGATTAACGCTTCCGCCTACTGGGAGCAACAGAGAAATAGGATACGCCCAATTTTTAAAGGCTTGCTTGCTGCCAGCTGCCGGCCAGACGCCGACCTGGATATCGTATACTGTTCCTGCTGCCTGCCATTCCTCACCTGCTGCTTGAGGAACGGTTACCGTTCCATTCGAAGAAGTTAAGGAAATATACAAGCTTGCTGCCCCGCTTTGTCCGCTTAGAGCAATCAGTTGAGAAGCGGCCTTCAGCGCTTCTGCGTCAACCGTAAGGACTACATCACCAAACGAAATGTGAAGATCACTTTGTCCAAGCAGCTCTCCTGCCTGCAAAGGCAGCTTGAGTGTGGTTAAGCCTGCTGGCGCCTTCAGTTCAACCGGACCTTGGCCAGTTGGCTCAAGCTGCCCAGCCGTTACCTCAAGGATCGTCTTATCTTGAGGCGTACCTGGATTAGATGGCCCAATTGGCCCCATCTCTTCTTGATAAAGTCCAATGGAGTCAAAGTACAAGACACCTTCATTTAACTTACTTTCTCCCTGATTGACATACAAGGAAAACTGCGAGATTGCATCCAGATCGATCTTCCCGTTACCGGCCGTATTCCAAGGTGCATGAACGAACTGGTCAAACGGCATTATTAATACTTTAGGCTCTGTTCCGTTAAGGGTTACGTAATACTCCCAAGCCTCGCCGTCAGATTCTATGAACTGCACAACCAGTTTATTGCCCGTTCCGTCCGGCGTGTACCAGAACCGGATACCGTCCTGACCGGTCCAATCTGCTGATCCCAGCAGCTTGGTAGCTCCAGCAAAGGTTGTTGCCGCATCTGGATACTTGTAGGCATATTTCACTCCGTAGCGGCCGCTTTCCTTATGATCCGCATCAGGCATCATCGTAAGTTCGCCGCCCCAAGTGTTGCGGGTATAGGCCTTCTGCCCGATAAGCTCTGAACCGTCATAGTAATCGAAGTTGTCGATGATCGGAATCGTGGTTAGCCCAACATCGTCCAGACTTACAGAATACGTACCTGCTGAGCCGCTTCCTTTATTCACATAGAATGAATACTCCGCTACACTCGACACATCCAGAACGCCATCCCCCGTAGACCAACGGGTATGGCTAAAGCCTGCAAGAGGAATGGTAACAAGCTGCTCTTCTGTGCCTGCCATCATAATCTGTGCTTCCCAAATATCGCCGTCTGTCTCTTTGAACTGGAACGTCAGTCCTTGATTCGCTCCATTAGGCAGCATCCAGAACTGAACCGCATTACCGCCTTCTGACCAATCCATCGCACCAAGCGCCTTATTCACACCGGCGTAACCAACAGTATCAGTTAACGTGTAATCTAGCTTAAGAGCATAACGGCCGCTCTTCTTCCAAGTAGAATCAAGAGAGGCAGCGATATCACCACCTTTTATATCTCGGTTATATGCAGCACCCGCAAGAGAGGAGGACCCTTGATAATACTCAAATGTATCAATATCCTTCAGCTTAGCTGCCTTAATATCATCCAGATAAATAGCACCAGTACCTGCTTCTCCTGCTCCGCGGTCTACATATACCGCAAACTCTGCAATCGAGTTAATATCTAGCTTCTCGTTGTCTTTACTGCTCCAGCTTGGCATAGTGAACAAGTGGAAAGGTACGCTGACGGTATGCGGAGCTGTCCCGGAGGTCGCCACTTTGGCCTCCCAATACTCGCCGCTTGTTTCCCTCACCTGCACGGTAACTCCTCTGTTCTGACCGTCCGGCTCCAGCCACAGCTGAAGACCAGTATTACCAGTCCAGTCAATTCCGCCAAGTGATTTGATTACACCAGCAAATCCTTTGTTCGTCAAATCATAAGCCAGCTTCATTCCTTGCTCGCCTTCGCTCTTATATCCAGCGTCCAGAGAAATCGTAACTGGGCCGCCGTCCGGGTGTACGGTGTAGCTTCCTGCCAGCTTGGCATTATCGCCTCCGTAGCTTTCGAAGGTATCAATCGTTGGCACGCGATAAAGCTTAATATCATCAATAATTAAGTTCGTATCGCCAGCCGTCCCATCGAAATATAATCCAAACGAAGCGGCATCGCTTAAATCAACGACACCATTGCCTTGACCAACATGGCTGTTCTTCCACCAGTCCGGTATATAAAAGTTGCGGAATGGGAGCTGCACAAGTACCGGCTCGTTACCGCTGATGCGGGTATCCGATTTCCACACTTCGCTCTGCGTAGTCATCCCTTCGGTCAACTGCAGGGTCAGCCCAACATCCCTGCCGCCTGGGTTCACCCACAGCTGAATACCGCTGTTACCCGACCAATCAGCTCCTGCCAGATCCTTCTCCATACCGCCCCAGCCTTTGCTGAGATCAGTCGACAGCTTCATCGCGTATGAGCCGCTAACTTTGCCTGCTGCATCAAGCGTCAATGTAACTGGCGAACCACCATCTTGGTTCACTTTGTACGCTGCTCGCAGCGCATTGTTTGATCCTGTGTAGCCTTCAAAATCATCGATAACCGCTGATTTAGTTATCTCCGCCGGAGGATCCAGCTTCGCACTGCCAACACCAATCTGCAGGTTGCTCACCTGCGGATTCCAGGTCTGACTCGCAAAATCCTTCGGCAGAACCGGGAACTCAAACTTCACATAACGGGTACCAGCCGGAAGCTGATAAGCGATATATTGGGTTTTCGCCCAATAGCCTTTGCCCATGGTACTCGACTTCACGACATTCGTAAACTCGGTATAATCCGTTCCATTCGCCGAGGTGTAGAACTTGAAATCCGGCAAGACAAACTCGGCTGGATTCTGACGAGCATACTCTAAGAACTTGAAATAGTTCATATCGCCGTCCACCTTATAGGTAAACCATTCATGCTCATTAGACGTACGCACCAGACGCTTCGTATCCCCATCGTAGAATTCCGTCGAATCTGATGAAAAACCAAGGTTCGCCGAATGTGAATCCATCTTCAGGAAGTTGTTCAGGTCATCTGTTAAAATCCCATTTTTAATACTGCCCTGTTGAACGGAATCCGGGAATGTCAGAGCAGTTCCGTCATGCTCATACTCAATGGTAACCTTGCCGAGTTGTCCTGCCGTAGAGGTGGCCGGGTAGTCAATCTCTAGCAGCTTCACCCCATCTGCCTGTTCTCCAGCAGTGTACACCCGCTTCTTCCAGTTACCCCCCGATTCCGTCACATCCGCTTCAACTGCTGTAAATTCGGTTCCATCGGTGGAGGCCGACAAGCTGAAGTTCTGATCGCTTTGGCCCGCTGCAACATAACCTTCCACCTTCACCGAAAGCACCTTCACTGGTGTGCCATCCGCACGAAGCGGAATCGCATATTGCACGCTCTGATTATCTGCCGCTAATGCTTTCATCCGGGATACATCCCCGCCAAACGCACTTGGATCATGGCTTTCATATTCCAGATCCGATGTATAGCTGTACATCTTGCTGAAATTGCGTATTTCATCCAAAATCACATGCTTTGCAACAACAGGCCCTACCGCTGCCGAGGGAGCGGATTCCCCTGCACTGTTCTTAGCTGTGACACGATAGTAATAAGACTGTCCTGTTACTGCGGTCGTATCGTCGAATAGCTGTGATTCCGTTGGAACGGCATCATAGACGTCTTCGCCAATCGTTGTCCAGCCGCTATCCGGCTGCTCGGAACGTTCAAGCCGGTAGGATGAAGCTCCAGCAGAGCCAAGCCAGCTGATTGTCGATACGGAATCAACAGGCAGCATAACCGCAGGTGCTGGCTTCTCAATCGCAGGCGGGTCACTAATCCCGCGGATCTCGAACGCTTTGTCCCGCAGCATCTGCAGCATATTCGTCTCATCAAAGCCATCGCCAGACGGGAAGCCCGGATAGCGGTATGCGCCATAAAATACACCGTTAAACGTTGATTCCGTATGCGGATAGAAGCCTCCATCCCTGCTGTGATAACGCAGGCTCCAGATCATGGCGCCGGATGTACCATTTTCGATCGCATTATCCAGGAAGGAGGTAACCTCATTCGTTGGCTTAAACCCAAACTCCCCGACGATAAACGGCTTTTTGCCTGCCGCTTTATTCCTGTCAACATTCACCTGGGAAGCATAAATTGGGTAATGATCCGGGTAGTAGTGATTCGATACGATGTCGATCGCATTATCATTAAGAGAAGCATCGTCGATCCCGTATTTACCATCTATAACGAGATGGTTGCTGTCCAGGCTCTTAATATAAGTAGCGATGTCATGCGTCCATGTTGTCGTCGCCGGTACCAGCTCATTGCCGGTCTCCCAAGCGAGAATCGTCGGGTCATCCTTATAAGCAACATGGGTGAACGTATTCACGCGGTTAAGCGTGTATGCAATGACCGATTTGAAGTCAGCGATCAACTCCGGGTCGGTCCAGAACGCGTCTTTGTTTTTACCGCGGAAGGAGGCATATTCACTTATCCCGCCCTGCCATTGATATTGGTCAACGAACGGCAGAATGAGGTGTATACCGTACTCACCAGCCAGCTGGATCATTTTATCGTAAGCTACAAACGCTTCTTCATTAAAGATCAGCTTGCCGTCCGAGCCAACGCCCATAATGTGGCGAACCGTATCTGCAGCATCATCCGCTTTCTTCACAGACAGAACATACGGCCTTGTTACCGTACCGCCCATTTGGACAAGCGTCTGGAATGCGTCCGCCTGCTCCCACTCGGTTGGTGTCCGCCAATAAATATCCTCTACCATGGACAAGGTTGGAACGTTCGCTGAGATGAACCGGAACTCCTGATCGCCGTCCATCAGTTTATCGCCGCTGCGCGTGATAAATGAAGACGAAGCTTGTGGAGCTGCGTCCTCCTCGGCGTATACCTTCGTCCCTTGGAGACCCGGCATACAGATAGATGCGGCTACAAGCACCGCGAGACTTAATGAGAGCATCTTCTTGCGTATAAACATAAGTCCACTCCTTCATATGAAATGGTGACTTTAAGTTATTTAACCGAACCGCTGACGATTCCCGAGAAGATGAAACGCTGCATGATGAGATATAGAATAGTCGTCGGAATAAGAATGATAAGCAACGCCGCACACACCACGTTCCACTGCGCGCTGTTGACGCCAACAAAGTTCATAAGCCCTGTGGAAACAACACGCAGCTTTTGCGAGGGCATGTACAGATAAGGGATATACATATCGTTGTAGATTGAAATGCTTTTCAGAATAATCGCAGTCGCTGTCGCCGGTGCAAGCAGCGGGAAAATAATCGAGCGATAGATTCGGAATAAAGAAGCACCTTCAATCATCGCATTCTCATCAAGATCGTAAGGAATATGGCGTATGAATTGCAGATATAAGTAGATTTGAACCACGTCCGTACCAAGATAGAGCAGAACCGGACCATACAAGGAATTGAACAAACCGAGCTCTTTAATAATGCCGAAGGTGGCCACCTGTGTCGTAACCGAAGGGATAAGTGTAGCCGCTACATAAGCGCCAAGGATCCAGGACTTCAGCTTAAAATTGAACCGGCCCAGCGCAAACGCCACCATCGTACCCATCAGCACATTGCCAAGGACGGACAGCATGAGAATAATACCTGTGTTCGAAAAAGCCTGAAGCATATCCCCGCGGTGAAACACGGTCGAGAAGTTTTCGAAATAAGCGAACGACTTAGGAAAATCAAAAACATTGGATTTGGCATACTCCTCATTACCCTTGAACGCATTCAAGATGACGACATAAGGAGGGAACAAGATAACAAATACAGCCACAAGCAGCACCGCGTACTTCAGTACATTAGCAATCGTACGGGACATTTTCTATTCCTCCCCCCGTAAGATCAGCTTCCGCTGTACGAAAATAACCAACACCACGATACACAGCAGCACCATCCCCATTGCCGAAGCGAGACCATAGTTGCTGAAGTTGAAAGCTGTCTCTACGCTTTTCGTAACGAAGGTTTGGCTTGCGCCAGCTGGACCACCTTTGGTCATTACAAACGGCAGATCGAATACTTCGAGTGCTCCGCTGACCGTAAGCAGCATGCTTAGTTCTACAATCTTGATAATGCTCGGCCAAGTAATGTAGAGGAAGGACTTGAATGGCCCTGCTCCATCAATCTTCGCCGCTTCATACAGGTCACCCGGAATGGATTGTAAAGCACCTAAATAAATAACCATATTAAAGCCCATGAACTTCCACATCGAGATGAAAGCTAGTGAGTAGTTGACGATTCCAGCATCTCCGAGCCAGCTCTTAATCCAGGATTCCAGCCCGATGGAAGTAAGCAGCGCATTAAGCGAGCCGTTCTGTGCGTCGTAGACATAAGTGAACATATAAGCGATCGCAACACTGTTCAGAATATACGGCAGGAAGAGCAGCACACGGAACGTATTGCGTCCTCTTAACCGTGAATTCAGCAGTACCGCGAAAAACAAAGCAAGAATGTTCTGGACAATCCCGCCCATGAAGTAAACAACGTTATGGGAGAATACACTGAAGATATCCACATTCGTGAAAATTTCCTTGTAGTTGTTAAAGCCTACCCAAGCCTTCTCCGGGCTGTAGCCGTCCCATGAGGTAAAGCTCAGCCAAGCCAGATATATTGCTGGATAGAAGGAAAATACCGCAAGCAGCAGCAGCGGAACCGTCAGGAATGAAAATAAGATGACATAACGCTGTACCTTGTAACTCATTGCAAACATCGGCAGCCCTTCTTTACTTCGTGATAAGGAGGAAGAGAAAACGTTATCGAAGAATACCGATAATCATCTTCTCTTCCAATGACGTACTTATTTAGCTAATGCAGCCTTCGCATCTTTCCACTTCTTGTTGTAGGAAGCAAACACTTCTTTCATGTCTTTGCCCATAATAGCGTCTTGTGCAAATGCGCTTGTGTCGAATTGCATTTTGTTCGCGATTGCCAGGTAGTCATCGTTCTCAGCAGCCATCTCAATTACTTTTGGATTAGTCGCCATAAACTCGTTCAGTTGAGCAAGCTTAGGCTGTTTGTCTTTCAATACTGGAATGAAGCCAGCATAGTCGTCATAACCGGATTCTTCGATTAGGAATTTCAGGAATGCTTTTGCTGTATCCGGATTTTCGCTGTTCTTATCAATGCCGTAGTAGTAGTCGGAAGCCAGGATAACCTTCGCTTCACCACTGTTGTCCAGTGGCAATGGGAAGAAGCCTACATCTTCAGCAGCAGCGCCGTTATCCACGACTTGCGGTACTACCCAGTTGCCGAGCAGGAACATCGCGATTTTACCGGAAGCAACGTCTTTCTTCGAACCTTCCCAGTTCGTCGACATCAGATCCTTCTCCACATAACCGCTGTCTACCATTTTCTTCAGGATCGAGAACGCCTGCCAGTGAGGACCGTCAACGGCGAATGGTTCGTCCTGTGTAGCCATTGTGTTATGCAGGGATGGGTCATTTGCGAAAATAAACGCCTCTTGGTCCCAGCCGTACAGCGGCCATTTGTCTTTAAAGTTTGTCGCGAGTGGTGTAATGCCGGCTGCTTTCAGCTTTTCTGCGTCAGCATAAAACTCATCAAGCGTTTTTGGTACAGCTGTGATGCCGGCTGCAGCAAAAGCTTTTTTGTTATACGTTACGCCCATCGCTGCACTACCCGAGGAAATACCGTATAGTTTACCGTCTTGGCTGCGGTTGTCTTTGAAGTAAATGCGGTCGTTCAATCCCAGATCATCAACCGGCAGGTAGAAGTTTGGAAGATCCGAGTTTTTCACCGTGCCCGGGATCAAGCTGATATCGGCCAGTTCGTTGGACGCCATACGGATTTTTGTCGTTTGGTCATAATCCTTGATCGCTTCAATTTCTACTGTTGCATCCGGATATTTCTCATGGAATTTGTCTGCATAATTCTTAAGCTCTGTATCTACGAGGTCCGTTCGGTTTGTTGTGAATACAACCTTGCCGGCAATCTTCGGAGCAGCTGGCTCTTCCGTAGCTGTGTTCGTTGCTGCTGCGTTGTCTGCTGTGTTTGTTGCGGCAGCATTGTCCGCCTTGTTGTTACTTGCTGGTGTACCTTCGTTGTTACCATTGTTTGAACCGCACCCTGCTGCCATTGACATTGCAAGGCCTAGTACTGCCACTGTGGAAAGTAATTGCTTTTTCTTCAAACTCGACGCCCCCTCGAATATGTGTTGAATGCGCTTACCTACAAGAGCAATTATAGGGAATGCGCTTTCATAATTTAATGTCGTAAGCTTATATTTATGGTCTTTTTTTTGGATCTTAAACTTTTTGTAGACTTTGGCAGCATTGGCTGCCTTTCTGCAAAAAGTACTTCGGAAGCATATGGTTTACTTATTCCGATACTCCTTCGGCGTTACGCCAACCATCTTCTTGAACACCTTATTGAAATAGATAGAGTCCGGATAGCCGACCTGCTCGCCTACTTCATACACCTTGAGGTCCAGACGCTTCTTCAGAAGCTCCTTCGCTTTCATCATCCGAAGCTGCAGCACGTATTGCGTAATCGTCTGCCCCATCTCCTGCTTGAATAACGTACTGAGATAGCTTGGATTAAGGAATACCTTCTCCGACAGCTCTGTCAGCTCCACATCCTTATCATAATCCAGTTGAATAAGCTGCTTTACCGTCTCGATTACCCGATTGCCGCCCTCTTTGCGAACAGACGCCAGCCGGTACAATGACAGCTCAAGCAGATGCAGAATCCGCTCCTTCAGCTCGGTGAAGCTAAAAAAGTCCGCGACCGACTGGTATACTCCAATACCCGGCGGCGTCAGCTTCACAAGCTCATCCAGCAGTCCATCAACCTTCTGCACAGCCGTATACAGCAGATTCGCCATGAATTGAACAATATCCGCGTAAGGTGGTTTTACCCGTTCTATTTCCACGAATAAATCATGAACAGCCGCTCCGATCCCGTCTACATCCAGCCGTTCTAGAGCTTTCGTAAATTCCCCTTCCATCAGTCCAGTAAAAAAGGCAGGGTCAACCGAGGCATTAGCTCCTTCTTTTACCGTCACAATTGCAAATGGCTCACGCTTGTAAATACCAGCATAGGATAATGCCAGTGCTTCGTTATAGGCTGCTGCTGCCGCTGCGCTCCCCTTATAACTGCTGCTAATTCCGATCACAAACTTCCCTTTGGCAGCAAATTGCAGCTCATTAATAAGGCAAAGTGCTGTTTTATGGGCTAATCTTCCGGTATCCTCTTCCTTCTGGCAGGGAACTAGCAAAGCAACAATCTGCGCTTCCATTACTGCACACTCAAGACCAGTAGCTGCCATCGTTCTTCCCCATTCCAGCAGCTGTTCCTTCATCCCTTGACTGGATGCACGGATGGTCAGCACCGCATAAGACTGCTCCAGCACAGCAGACATGGAAAAGCCGCCCGCCTCACCAGCAAACGGGGCTTCGAGATCACCGCCAAGCAGCTTGCGCAGCTGCTGCTCTTTCAACAGCAGATCGCTAATCTGAGCTTTTTTGCTCAGCAGCTGTTCCTTCTCTTTTTCCTGCTTGGCAGCCTTCAGCTCCTCATGAATGTGCGACAAGTTGGCGAGCAATTCTTCCTTATCGACGGGCTTGATCAAATAATCCTTTACGCCATATTGCAAAGCTGTCCGTGCATAATCGAAATCATTGTAGCCGCTTAAAATCAGACATCTTGTATCCGGCAGACGGCGTCTAAGCTCCTCTATAAACTGCAGCCCGTCCATATAGGGCATTTTAATATCAGTAATCACCACATCCGGCGCCAGACGATCCAACTCCTGGGAAGCCTCGAAACCATTCGAGAAGCTGCCCACGACAAGGTAATCCTCATTCAGCTTGGAAATAATCTTCTCCAGTCCACGGCGAATCAAATCTTCATCATCAATAATCATAATGCTAAGCATCGCTAGTCACCTTGCCTTCTAGGTAGTTTTAAATAGACGGTTGTGCCTTCTCCCCACTTGCTCTCAATCTCAAGTCCATACATCTCGCCATAATGCAGCTTGATTCGTTCATTTACATTGCGCAGCCCTACCCCTGTCTTCGAGCCTCCTGAATCCCGAGTACCGTTCATCGATTGACGAAGCAAATCCAGCGTCACGCCGTCCATGCCTGCTCCTTCATCCTTAATAGAAAAGATAATGAGCTGCTCCTTCATCTCAGCAGATAAGCGAATGGATACCTCATTTGGCTTGCCCTCCACGCCGTGGATGATTGCATTTTCTACAATCGGCTGGAAAGTCAGTTTCATCACAGGGAAATTCAGCAGCTCCTGCGGAATTTCGAAGGTCATATTAAATCGGTTGTTGAACCGGTAACGCAATAATTGAAGATAACGCTCGAGATGCTGCATCTCCTCCCTCAGCTCTACCGTCTCGCGTCCGCGATTAATACTGTACCGCAGCAGCTTCCCAAGCGTGAAGGTCATCTCGGCCACTTCCTCATCATCATTGATCTCGGCCGTCATGCGGATCGTTTCGAGCGTATTGTATATAAAATGAGGATTAATCTGGCTTTGCAGCGCCTCCAAATCCGCTTCCTTCTTACGTGACTGGATCACGTAGATTTCCGAGATGAGCTCCTTCATCCGCCTCAGCATTCGGTTGAACTCCATGCCAAGAATGCCAACCTCGTCCTTCTGCTTTACATCAAAGCTGACGTCCATGTTTCCGCCGCGCACACTGCGCATCAAATCCGTCATCTGACGGAGAGACCTCGTCATCATAAACGACAGCACTACCGAGACAAGCAGGGCAAAGCCGATAATCCCAATCGTTGTCGTAAGGGTCACATTCCGCGTCAGTTGAGCATCATGATGCAGATAATTAACGGGGATAAACGCAAATATTTTCCACCCGGTATCCTTCGAGACGGAGTAGCTGCAAATATAGGAGATATGGTCGACCACAATATTAAAGCTGCCTTGATCGCCAATAGCCTTCTCCACAACCTCATTGCCCGTAATATTGCTGGCCGTCAGAATGTGGTCGCTGTCATACGCAACATTATTCTCGCCGTCGATAATAAGCGTCTTGCCGTTTGTTACCGTATTAAGCTCCTGAACAACGTCCTCAATGATATGAATATCTGCATCAACCGCTACAAAGCCAATGGTCTCGAGCGTACCGATGTCCCGGATACTTCGCAGCACGGTGAACAAATATTGGGGAGAACCATTCGCACGTACAACCCGCTGAGTTGGAATGATGACCGGATCACCGTTGCCTTCAGCGGCCAGCTCCTTCCATTTCTCATACTGGGCCATCATATCCTCACGAATGGCATCACTCTTGATCCGATAGAACACGTTTCCAAAATTATCATAGATATAGGCCGAATAGAGATCCTTCCTCATGCTATCAAGTAATCCGATATAGAAGTCCATCTGGCGCTGCTTTTCAAGCGTCATTTCCTGGTGGCTCAAATACTGCTGCATCGAGACCGAGTACAGAGGGATTTTGCTGACGGTCATCATATCTTCCAGATGGTTATCGAGATTGGTCTGCATATTGCTGATTAACTCGGTGACGTAGTTTTTTGTGTTCTTATTAATAGATTGAATATAGTTCTGATAGGAAATAAATCCCGTTGCCGAGATCGGAATGATGATAAGCACCACAAATACGATAATCAGCTTCTTCTGCATCGTCATACTGCTGATCCCAGTAAAATGGAAAAAGCCTCGTCTCTTTTTCATTTGTGCCCTGCCCCTATTCATTTCTAATATGTAAGCGTTTACTGTGATTCTGACATAGAGCTGAACAACCTGGCAACCTTTTCTTCCTGTAATTCGCATAGGCCTAAACAGAATGCAAGAAACCTAAAAATTAGCCAATAGTCAGGAGAGAAATAAGGCGTTAGATTAATAGCACGCGGCATGCGTATTTGTGATGGAGAGGAGGTAAAGCGCTTACATTTTATAGGAGATGGCGTGTGCCGGTACTGTTTTTGAAGTAAGAAATGCTAGACACGGCATATAGCATGCCGTTAAGAATCACAATTCTTAAGTCCACGCTTTCGAAGCAAGAATCATCACAATTGGCCCGACTAGGCCCTTTGGGTGACAATTCTTTGGTTAATGCTTACGAAGTAAGAATTGCTTGAAACGGCATTTTGCATGCCGTTAAGAATCACAATTCTTAAGTCCATGCTTTCGAAGTAAGAATTGCTAGAAACGGCATATAGCATGCCGTTAAGAATCACAATTCTTTTTAGGAGGTAATAATGTGATCACGACCAGATTTCGTATGCTCTCTTACTCTCTAGCCCTGCTCCTCGCCTTTATGTCTTTATTAGCCCTTGTTGGCCCTCCGGCAAAAAAAGCTTCCGCAGCCGTATCCGGCTTTGTTACCCGCTCCGGCAGCCAGCTTATGCTGAACGGCCAGCCTTTCCGTTACAGCGGACCTAACCTTTACTGGATTGCGCTTGATGAGAACCCTACTGAATTCCCAACTCCATTCCGTGTAAATAACGCCTTCCAAACGGCCAAAGAAATGGGTGCAACCGTTGCCCGCTCCCATGCTGCCAATTCCTTTGGATGCGCCAAATGTATTATGCCAACGCTTAATACATACAACGAGGAAGCCTTCCAGAAGCTTGATTATGCCATTAAGGCAGCTGGAGATAACGGGCTGCGCCTCGTGCTGCCGCTAATCGACCAATACGACTACTATCACGGCGGCAAAAAATCATGGACCCGCTGGTTCGGCTATCCCGATGACGGAATCAGCTATACCGGTTATGAGTTCTATTACAAACCTGAAATTATTAGTGCTTTCAAGCAGCATTTGAACGTCCTGCTTAACCGTACAAATACCCTCACAGGTATTAAGTACAAAGACGATCCAACGATTATGGCTTGGGAGACCGGCAACGAGCTGGGCTGGTACGACAACCCAACGGCCATGAAGAACTGGACGCAGGAAATTGCTGACTATCTGAAAAGCATCGACAGCAACCATCTCGTCGTCGACGGGACTTATGGCGTGAAGGATGCTCATCTCTCCATTAACAGCGTGGATATTTACAGCGACCACTTCTACCAATGGCCAGCCGTAGGTGCATGCTGCAAAGGCTTGTCTGTCACGCAGCTCAACACGCAAGCTGACAAAGTGCAAGCCGCAGGCAAAGCGATGATTGTTGGCGAATTCGCCTGGAACCTCGAGACTTACGGCTCCCTTGCTAACTTCCTGTCTGCAATCGAAGCACATCCGGCGATTGCCGGCAGCGCTTACTGGGCTCTTTTTGGACAAAATGATGATTACGGCTACAAAGTGCATAACGACGGCTTCACGATCTACTATCCAGGCACAACAACAGATATGCGGGCTAAAGCCCAACAGCTTCGCAATCACGCTTATGCTATGCGCGGAATAGCGGTTCCTGCCGCAGGCGTACCAGGCGATCCACTTATTACCGGACATCAGGCAAATGGCGGCAAGGTGCAGCTCAAGTGGAGAGGTGTAGCCGCAGCAGACAAATATACGGTGGAGCGTGCAACCGCAGGGGCAAGCGGACCATGGACTGTCGTATGTAATCAATGTGCAACAGATAACGACACACCTTGGACTGATCCAACTTCCGTATCGGGTACCGCCTACTGGTATAAAGTTAAAGCACATAACCTTGCTGGGGTTGCCGGAGCTTACTCTCCTGTCTATGCAACCGGCGGAACGGCACTGCCAGCTCCGGGTGCTTTTACACTGACTACACCAACGAGCGGAGCCACGAATCAAAGTGTGCTGCCGACATTTGCATGGAATACTTCCAGCAATGCAGCGAGCTACACCCTTGTTGTAGCAGATAACAGCTCCTATACGAGCCCTGTTATTAATGCCAGCGGACTGACATCAACGTCCTACACGCCAGGATCCTCCTTGGCTTATAACAAAACCTATTATTGGAAAGTAACCGCGGTGAATGGAACTGGATCTACAACGGCTTCGAACGCCGGACTTACCTTCACAACTGCGGCTCAAGTGTCATCTCTTACGATTGACTCGTTTGACTCTTATGCTTCAGACAGCGCCCTGCAAAGTGCCTATGTCCGCAACACGGACGGCGGAGCGTTAACAGTCACTCGCGATACTACGAATAAAAATGGCGGCACTTACGGCATGAAGTTTAACTATACCATTGCTGCTTCCCCTGCCAACTTTGCAGGTGCGACCAAGCAGCTTGGTACCGCGGACTGGTCCGGTACGACAGGCTTGTCGTTGTGGTTAAAGCCGGACGGCTCAAACCGTACTCTTACTATTCAGTTCAAGGAAACAAATGGCGAGCTATGGGAAACTTACTACACCTTGTCGGGCACAACAGCAAGCGTCGTTAATCTGCCCTTCACCTCCTTTAACCATCCGAGCTGGTATAGCGGCGGCAACGGTGTGAAGGACCTAAATACGATTAAGGAATACAGCATCTACGTCAATCAAGGTTCCGGGACCACCGGCAGCAGCTCCATCTACTTCGACTCCGTGACAGCGGGTCAAGTCGGCGGCGGCACGCAGCCTACAGGTGATGCCATTGACAGCTTTGACAGTTATGCTTCCAACAGTGCACTGCAGTCTGCCTACCCAGCTAACTCTTCAGGCAGCGCGATTACACCAACACTTGATACAACTGTGAAAAGTGATGGTACAAACAGCATGAAGCTGAGCTACAGCATCACTACGGCAGCTAACTATGCTGGTGTTGTTCACCCACTCTCTGCGAATTGGACGGGTAAAACCGGAATCTCGCTATGGGTGAAGCCTGACGGCTCGAACCGTACGCTTACCGTACAGTTCAAGGAAGCCGTCGGCGAACCTTGGGAGACTACTTATGTGTTGTCCGGCACAACGGCAACCACGATCCAGGTTCCTTTCAGCAGCTTCTCCCGTCCAAGCTGGTATAGCGGCGGCAACAGCACACGTGATCTTGGTTCCATTGCGGAGATCAACTTCTATGTGAATCAAGGGTCAGGCAGCACGGGCAGCAGTACAATTAATATTGATGCGGTGAAAACGTATTAGGCCTATTTAATTGTAAAAGCCCCCTCAAGTCGGCTAGGTGCCGATTTGAAGGGGCTTTTCTCTTTTTCGCTACTACTAGGACAAGTATGCGTATAGAACCAGCGTCCCGATGCTGCCAATCCATAACATAGGTACGCAGTTCGTTATAATAGCTGCTCTCTTATAACGTTTATGAATACACCAAGCGACGATCGAGCTCGTAATCATGAAGATGGGATAGACTCCAATCCCGATTACAAGTAGGACACTCCCTACACTAATACCGCTGTCAAAAGCAAAGAAAGACACCCCAAACGTGAACAACCATGGAATCAGAGCCAGCACATAAATGATCTGACTAATGACTAAATACTTCTTCATTCTTTTCCCCCTGTTATCTATATGACATTAATTATTCGAGGAAATGAATAAATATCCTTTAGCTTGTACAGTAGGAATGTTCATTCCGGTCCCCTCGTATATTTAGATGGCTAACGAACTCAAAGCCTATGCTTTCGATGCAAGAATCATCACAAACAACTAATCCAAGTTGTTTGTGTGATAATTCTTTTTAGGAGGTACATATCCATGAATGCATCTTACTCGGAACTAAGGGCCAGAGCCCGTGACAGCTTGAGGGGCAATTGGGGAAAAGCAATCGGAGGCTTTGTGCTGTCCCTGCTGCTCGCTGCCGTCGTTGGCATGCTCAACTACTTGCTCCCGATTATCGGCAATCTGATCGGCATCCTAGTCAGCGGCTCCATCTCTTTAGGAATGATCAGCTTCTTCTTAGGCATTGCGAGAAAAGAAAATCCGCCTGTATCAGAGGTATTTAGCGGCTTCTCCCTCATTATTAAAGCGTTCTGTCTATACTTTATGATTGGTTTATTCACCTTCTTATGGACGTTACTGTTCATCATCCCAGGTATCATTGCGGCTTTCCGATACTCCCAGGCTTATTTTCTTCTTCGGGACAATCCAGACATCGGCATCATGGAGGCCATTACCGAAAGCAAACGGTTGATGATTGGTCATAAATGGCGGTACTTCGTGCTTCAGCTTACGTTTATCGGCTGGGCCATCCTGGCTTCCATCACTTGCGGCATCGGCTATCTATGGCTGGCTCCATACATTAGCGTGACGCAAGCTCACTTCTATGATGATCTGATTGGCCGTGCACCGGCTATAGATAATATTAATTAGGAGTTACAGCTCCAGCTGCCTCCGCTTGCCCCGGTTACCCAGTTGCTGCACACCTCAACACCAGACTGGATTTCGTACAACATAATTAAACTTTACTACCGAGCAGCTTGGTCTACATTGGATTGTGTACAGCATAATCTGCCCATTTCAGCGAAAACAGCCACGTTTGTGAAAGTTACTGGATAGACGAATAAAAACGTCCTCTCCATGCGGCTCACTTGCCGTACGGAGAGGACGTTTTGTTATTAGCCTGCGAAATCTTCTGCACTAACTTACTTTCAAGAAAAAGTAAACGTTATTATTACTAAAAGGAACAATAGAAGTATCCCATAGCCAACAGTCCCTACAATTCCACAGACTAAACCTGCGGTTGCAAAGCCGCGCCCTTGTTCTCCTGTTTGATTTATTTCATTCTTTGCTTTTTTAGCGAACACAATCGCAATGATCCCTAGAATAAATCCCAAATACGGCACTACAAGAGCCAAAATACCAAGTACTAGGGCAACAATCGATTTATCGTTTGTCTTGTTCACTCGAAATGGACTTCCCTGCATTTCCACTACCACCACCATGTTCCATTTTATTCTATATTATATGATTACTAACTCTTCTGGAAGACCAAGCGTAAACGGCTGCGCCGTCCTTAGGATGAGCAGCATACGTTTCGCGGGTGAAATATAAGCGTAGTATAGAGTAAATTTATACTTTCTTATATTTTAACAATAAAGGCCAGATCCCCTATTAAGGAATCTGACCTCTCGTCTCATCTCATCTATTTTCACCCCACCATCGGTGCGGTCTCGACATGTGTACCTTCGACTTCATTGCCCTCTTTACGCCAGTACTCGATGCCTCCGAGCATCTCCTTCACTTTAAATCCTAAGCCGGAGAGGCGTGCTGCGCCTTTGGTACCGCCGTTGCAGGCAGGGCTCCAGCAGTAAACGACGATGAGCTGATCCTTCGAGAAGCTTGCCGTTGTCTCCGCGCTGATCTGGTTCGATGGAAGGCTAATCGCTCCAGGAACATGGCATTCCGCATAAGCTTTTTCACTACGCACATCAATCAGTAGGAATTCGTTCAGACCATGCAACATATCGTAATAAACATCCGCTACATCGGTCTCGACCGAGAGCTTGTTCATGTAATGGCGGTGTGTAGCTTCCGGCGAAGCGGCAGGAGTTTCAAGAACGAGAGAATAAGGTCTGTTGATCATAATTAATGCCTCCAGTTAGGGGATTCAGCCAATGCCTTGGCTTGTTGAAAACAATATAACATGTTCCCATCTAACGGAGTTATCGATCGTTTTCGATCAGATACTTCAATGATTCTGATGATTGCCCTCACCGATTAAATCAACAAAACCTATGAAAGCTTTCGACTGCCATTTCTTCTTCGAATAAACAAGCTGCGTATAGAAACGGCATTCCGGGTGGTTAAAAGGTACCGCAATCAATTTCTGCTTCTCTATATCATCAGCTACAGCAATACGGGGCAGCAACGCAACGCCAAGTCCATACACCACACATTGCTTGATTGCTTCCAGATTGCCGAACTCATAAGAGGGTTTAAAATCAATCTCGCTATGTCGCAGCACTTTGAGCAGCATCGCCCGGTAAGAGCAGCCATCCTCGGTCAGAATAAGTGGTTCACCTGCCAAATCCTCCACCTGAATCTCACTTAAATGTGAGAAACGATGCTCTGGATTCGCAATAATGACAAGCTCCTCTTCCCGCAAAACCTGCGTATGAAGCTCGGGATCTGCAAACGGCGGGTCCAAAATAATTCCCACGTCCAGCGTTCCTTCTTTTACCGACTCAATAATAAACGGCTCATTAGCCGGTTGAATCATAATGCTGATGTCCGGATATTGCTGACGGTAATTCTGTAAATAAGGCGGTAAATAATAAGCAGCCAACGTCTCAATCGTTCCGATCGAGAGCGTCCCTTTAGACTGCTTGGAGACAACTTCCTTGGACTCTTCATGCAGCCGAATAACTTCCTTCGCATAAGGAAGCAGCGCTTCGCCGGCGATCGTCAGTCTCATACTTCTGCCGAACCGCTCGAAGAGCACAGCCCCATAAGTTTCCTCAAGACGTTGAATCTGTGTCGTAATACTGGACTGCGCATAACCGAGATTCTCGGCAGCACGAGTGAAGCTCCCCCATTTGGCAACTTCACAGAAGGTTTTCAAATAGGTAAGCTCCATCTCAGGCACCTCTTCTTCTGATATTCCGATTCTCTTATTGCTTACAGCACATGCTTGCGATATTGGTTTGGGGGCAGCCCCGTTATTTTCTTAAACGCTGTGCTGAAATAATGCTGCGATTCATACCCTGTCTTCTCTGCAATTTCATGAATAGCAAGCTCTGTTTCATTAAGCAATCGTATGGCCTCTTTCATTCGAGCGGTTGTCAGCATACTGATGAAGGAAGCCCCCATCTCCTGCTTGAAGATCCGGCTCAAATAAACAGCTGACACATTAAGCTCATTGGCGATGCCTTCAAGAGAAAGATTCTGATCCTCATAACGATCAGCAATAATCTCTTTCGTCCGGCGAACGAACGGGCTTAGACGGGTTTCCCGATTCACGCTGGCTCTCGCCTCTGCATACAGCGTTGGCACATCTCCTGCAGCATTCGGCTGATAACTAGCTACAATCTCAATCTTCAAATAAGCCGCAACATCCGCTTCAATCTGTTTAAAGACAGCCTCCCGCGGTTTGCCCCAGATCAGAACAACAATTAACCCTACTTTATCTCGGAAATGGACGAAAGTAAACGATTGGAGATGCTCCTCCATAATATTCTCGATGGCAAATAGCAGCAGCTGCCGATCCTTCTCGGAGAAAAAAGCTTTCCCTTTCGACTGCTCCGGCCACCTTACAACCCCCACATAATCTGGTGCTTCGGCAGGCATCCGCAGGAAGGATAGCTGCTCCACAATCTCCTCAGCTCCAAGCTCACCCTTAATCCATTCCAGACAAAATCTTTCTCTCAGCAGCGTAAAGTTCTTATCGATCTGCTTGGAAGCCATCTGCAGAAGCTCTGCATTAACCGTTGTCTCCTCCAGCTTCTGAACAACCTTCGCGAGAACTTCCGTCAGCATTCCCGGATTAACCGGCTTTAGAATGTAGTCATCGACCTCCAGCTTAATCGCCTCATAGGCATAGCTGAATTCATCATGGCCGGTAATGATAATAATCTTGCACTTCGGAAGCTGCTCACGGAGATGGCTGATCAACGTCAGCCCATTCATAATCGGCATGCTTAAATCTACTAACAGAATCTGTGCTTGTTTCTCCACGGCAAGCTCGAGCGCTTCCTCACCGTCTTCCGCTTCGCCAACAACCTCCAGATGAAGCTCCTCCCAAGAGATAGAGCTTCGAATACCTTCCCGGATAATGGACTCATCATCAGCGATTAGTACCTTCCATTTGCGTGTCATGTGCGCTTTGCCCCTTCCGAATAATAGGATGCTTGATCGTCACAGTTGTTCCGCTTTTCTCAACACTGTCAATCGTAATGCCGTACGTCTCGCCATAGCTTAACCGGATTCGTTCCTGAACGTTTCTTAGCCCGTAGCTGGTTGCTTGGTTAGAAGAACGCTCGGCTGCCGCACGCTGAGCGGCATTCATATCTGATACATCTGGCATCGTTTCAAGAACGGTACGTAACGCCGCAAGACGTGTCTCTGTCATACCAACTCCGTCATCCTGAATGATTAATTCCAGCATCTCTTCACTAATGACAGCCCTTATTGCAATCATACCTGGGCCGCGGCGTTCCTTAATGCCATGATAGATGGCATTCTCGACAAGTGGCTGAAGGATCAGCTTGAGTACGAACAGATCATCACAGCTTCCATCCACTTCGATCTTGTAGTTCAGCTTATCTTTATATCTCGTCTGTTGAATTTTGAGGTAGCTCTGTATATGCTCGATTTCATCCGTGAGCGGGATGATTTCCTGCCCTTTGCTGAGCCCGATGCGGAACAGCTTGGATAAAGCCTCCACCATCTCCGTTGCTTCCTTCGCGCCATCTTTACGGGCAAGCCATTGGATCGTATCCAGCGTGTTATATAGAAAATGCGGTTGAATATGAGCTTGCAGGCTGCGCAGCTCCGCCTCCCGTTTGAGGCGCTGTTCCGACCATACTTGCGAGATGAGACGCGTCATCTGCGACAGCATTTTATTAAAGCTGCGACCTAGTAAACCAATCTCATCCTCCCTCTCCTCCGGAATCCGAATGCTCATATTCCCTTCTTCTACTTTGCGCATGAAGGAGGCAAGCTGTGAGATTGGCCGGGAGATCGAATGGGACAGGTAGTACGACGCCGCAATCCCAAGCATGCACACAATAAACACAAAAGTAACCAAATATAAATTAATATCCTTAATCTCCTGGACACTGTCCTGCACCGCGAAGACACCTACCGTTGTCCAGTTCGTGAATGAAGATTTCTGATAAATAAATTGCAGCTTCTGGTTCCCTATTGTCTGAGCGAACATCCCCGAAGGCTGTTGACCCAGCAGCGCAACATCAAGGCTCCCGATTTTGGAGTTGCGGGGGGCGTAGATACTTTCGCCTTTATCATTAATGACCATCAGATAACCAGATTTCCCAAGCCTCACATCGCGAACCGTTTCCGCTATGACCCTCAGCTTAAGATCAATCAGCACAACCCCTAACGTCTTTTGCGTATCGGGATCCTGAATGGCCCGAACGACAGAGACGACCTCACTGTCTTTATAGTTAGAGTGTGTCGTAACATTGCGATTAGAAGGATGGCCGATAATTTTGAATATCCCCTTCGCCCCAACCGCTTCCTGATACCAGGTTTCTTTGGTTAAGCTTTCATTCGTCCGCGCATACATCTCGTTGCTGAAATAATCTCCGTTTGGCCGCACGACAATAATGCCTGCAACCTCCGAGTATAACGTTGTAAAGCTTTGCAGAAATTTGGACATGCGGTATTCTTCACGATCATCATCAATAGCTGCCTCGCCTTCATTCAAGAAAGCCTGAATTTCAGGATTCATTGATATGAAGTAAGAGATATTCTGGATATTACCTGCGTAATAGTCCAATGACTTATTGACGTTGTCGATCAGCTGCATCGTGTGATTATTTACCTGCTTCTCCACAATGCCGTTAACGATCCACCCCATTAACAATCCAATGACCAGCGACGGCAGAATACTAATGAGCAGAAAATGCAAAATGAGCTTGTAGCGGATCGACCAGTTGTTCAGCTGGAAGCTCTTCTGAAGTTGTTTGAATTCCATCTTTAAAGCTCCCCTTTTCGTTTAACAGCAACCCTTATTTTGCATAAAACTGATCGACATCAGCAGGGGTCACCACCGTAATCCCCGTATCGATATTGGTTGGCAGCGGAGGAATGCTTGAATCCCCGTTTGCCGACATCGGATTAACGATATGATTATGAAGATGAAACAGCTGCATAAGCGACCAATACCCCATATTCCATGTTCCTTGCGCAAGTGTTGCCGAGATGGTGCCGCTCTTGACCATATCAAGTGTTCCTTTATCGGTGTCAAAGCTGATGATCCGTACTTGATCAAGCTTGCCCAGACGCAAAATCGCATTCCCTGCACCGACGCCGCCGTTCGCTTCCGTTACAAAGATACCCTTCAAATCCGGATACTTCTCCAGCAGCTCTCGAACCTTCTGCTCGGATACCATTTGATCACCTTTGCCATCCTCTACTCCAATCAACTGAACATCCGGGAATTCCTTCTGAAGAGTCTCCTCGAAGCCTCTTGTCCTCTCCTGATGATTCAATTGCTTCGGGAGGGTAACGACCCCAACCTTGCCGCTTCCTCCTGTCAGCTCGGCCATCTTACGCGCGGCCGTAACTCCCGCATTATAGTTATTGGTACCGATGTACGAATAAGCCTTGCTGTTAGGAGCATCTGCGTCAAACATAACAACTGGAATACCGGCTTCTACCGCTTTTTTAATGGCCGAATTAAGTGATTCTGAGTCAATCGCACTTACGGCTATTCCGGCCGGTTTACGTGCAATAACCTGCTCGAGCACCATCACTTCTTCCTGCACATCATATTGTGTAGAGCCGCGGTACTCGACCGATACGCCAAGTGCCTCCGCCGCATCCTCGAAGCCTTTTAGGCCGTTTTTCCAATAATCAATGCCTGCAAGAAAATTAACCATCACATACTTCTCGTCCAGCGTACCATGCAAACCTTCTGTTTCATTTAACAGCTCGCTGTTGTCTTCTTTGACGAAAACCATATATAAATAGACCATTAGTGTGCCAATTAGCACGATGTATACGAGCAGTAGCTTTTTCAAATCGATCCCCCCAAGTGTAAACGGTTGCGCCGTCCTTAGAAGGCGCTACTTACGTTTCACGGTGAAATATAGGCTCAATATTAGAGTAAACGAATATTTCCCTATATTTGAAAACTTCCAAAACGCAAAAAACCGCTTTCATTAACATAGCAGTTAAGCGCGTATAGACACAAGCTTGTGTCTATACGCGCCGAGTTAATTAAGCTGATTTATTTTTGTTATAGAGGTCAAACGCTACCGCGAGCAGCAGCACCAAACCTTTGATGCCTTGCTGGTAATCGATCCCGAGACCAATCAGTGACATACCGTTATTCATAACGCCCATCACAAGACCGCCCACAATCGCTCCGATAACCGTACCAACGCCGCCTGTAGCTGATGCCCCGCCGATAAATACCGCCGCAATCGCATCCAGCTCGAAGTTAACGCCTGCTTTTGGAGTTGCTGCATTCAGCCTGGCTGCAAAGACGAGGCCAGCAAGCGCCGCAAGAACACCCATATTGACGAATACCCAGAAGGTCATTTTTTTGGTCTTAACCCCGGATAATTTAGCTGCCTTCTCGTTGCCGCCAAGTGCGTAAATATGACGACCCATAACAGTCTTACGCATCACGAACGTGTACAGGGCAACTAAAATGAACAACATAATCAGAATGTTCGGCAGACCTTTGTACGAAGCAAGTACATAAGTGAATAAGTTCGTAATGATCACAACCGCTGCCAGCTTGATCAAGAAGAATGGAAACGGCAGAAGCTCAAGCTTGTATTGCTTCTGGATGATACGTGTACGCCATTCCATGAAGATATACACAACGGACAAAGCAATACCAATCAGTATCGTAAGGAGGTGGATATCCCAATCCCCGGGAAGATCCGGCAGAAATCCTGTACTAATCGAGCGGAAGGCGTTCGGGAATGGTGCAACCGATTTGCCGTCCAGCACGAGCATCGTTAAGCCTCGGAACAAGAGCATGCCGGCAAGCGTTACGATAAAGGAAGGTATCCGGACATAAGCGACCCAGAAGCCTTGCCAAGCTCCAACGAGTGCACCAAACACCAGCGACAAGACCATTGCAACCGGGAAGGACATCCCGTGTTTGACCATCATAATCGCAGAGACGGCACCAACAAAAGCGGCAACCGAACCGACGGAAAGGTCGATATGCCCGGTAATAATAACAAGCAGCATCCCAATAGCAAGAATGAGAATATAACTATTTTGAAGAATAAGATTCGTAATGTTAAGTGGCTTCAAAAGAATGCCGTCGGAAAGAAACTGAAAGAGCAGCATGATTAAGATTAGTGCAATGAACATGCCATACTGCCGGATATTGCTGCGGATCAATTTCAGCGCGGTTTCCATGCTGTTCTACCTCCTGCTTTTGGTCATAAACTTCATCAATGTTTCTTGGCTGGCCTCTGCTCTTGGCACTTCTCCTGTAAACCGCCCTTCACTCATCACGTAAATGCGGTCACACATACCAAGCAGCTCGGGCAGCTCTGAGGAGATCATTAGAATGCCTTTTCCTTGTGCAGCCAATTGATTAATAATCGTATAGATTTCATACTTAGCCCCGACATCGATACCCCGCGTTGGTTCATCCAGAATAAGCACATCCGGACCAGTAAAAATCCACTTACTGAGCACGACCTTTTGCTGATTTCCTCCACTCAGGTTTCCTGTTTTCTGATGGATGCTTGGCGTCTTAATATTGAGCTTTTTGCGGAAGCCCTCTGCCTCATTAATCTCTTTGTAGTCATCCACCACAAACCACTTGGAAATGCTGTGCAAATTAGCAAGGGTTGTATTCCGCTTGATATCATCCATCAGAATAAGGCCATATTCCTTCCGGTCTTCGGTTACATATGCAATGCCTTCATCAATCGCTTTGCTGATATCAGGCAGCTTCGTTTCCTTGCCATCCTTAAACAGCTGTCCGCTGATTTTTTTGCCATAGGACTGACCGAAGATGCTCATCGCAAGCTCCGTGCGGCCTGCCCCCATCAGCCCAGCTATACCCACAATCTCGCCGCGGTTAATATGGAAGCTGACCTCATCGATGACCTTTCGTTCCGATTGCTGGGGATGATAGACATTCCAGTTCTTCACTTCGAACAGGGTGTCCCCGATGTTTGGCTCCCGCTCCGGATAACGATGTGTTAGATCACGTCCTACCATGCCTTTAATAATCCGGTCTTCCGTAATCTGGTCTTCCCGGACATTTAACGTTTCGATCGTCTTGCCATCACGCAAAATCGTAATCGAATCGGCTACCTTCATAATCTCGTTAAGCTTATGTGAAATAATAATCGAGGTAAGGCCTTGCTCCTTAAAAGCCAGCATCAGATTCAGTAGATTCTCGCTGTCCTCTTCATTAAGTGCGGCCGTTGGTTCATCCAGGATCAGCAGCTTTACTTCCTTCGATAACGCCTTGGCGATTTCAACAAGCTGCTGCTTGCCGACGCCAAGTGTCCCTGCATGGATATTTGGTGATTCGGATAAGCCCACTGTTTTGAGCAGCTCTCGTGTTTTTACAACCGTCTCGTTCCAGTTAATAATGCCGCGGCTTGCCTGCTCGTTCCCGAGGAAAATATTTTCCGCTACCGATAGCTGCGGGATGAGAGCAAGCTCCTGATGAATAATAACAATGCCTAACTCTTCACTGTTACGGATATCTTTAAATTCGCAGGCATTGCCTTTGAATAAAATGTCGCCCTCATAAGAACCATGTGGATATACGCCGGAAAGCACCTTCATCAGCGTCGATTTGCCCGCTCCGTTTTCTCCCATTAAGGCATGAATCTCGCCTGCTTTTACTTGCAAATTAACATTCTCCAGCGCCTTAACGCCCGGAAAGGTTTTGGTGATTCCCCGCATTTCTAGTAGGATATCAGTCAAAGCTATCACCACGCCTTCAATTAGATAAATGGAAAATGATCTAGCGACGGTTTTGTGGCCGTCGCTAAACCATTTGGCTGCCGCAAATGTAACAGAATTGCTTATTTCAGTTCGTCTTCGCTGTAGTAACCCGAGTCAACGAGTGTTTGCTTGTAATTACTGCTGTCTACGGATACCGGTTCAAGCAGGAAGGAAGGAACAACTTTCACGCCGTTGTCATAGGTTTTCGTGTCGTTAACTTCAGCATCTTTTCCTTCGATAACCGCTTGAGCCATACCAACCGCTACCTTCGCAAGCTCACGAGTATCTTTGAAGATCGTGGACGTTTGTTCGCCGGCAATGATCGATTTCACCGATGCAAGCTCAGCGTCTTGGCCTGTAATAATTGGCATTGGCTTATCAGCTGTGCCGTAGCCTACACCTTTAAGGGACGAGATAATACCGATACTGATACCGTCATATGGGGACAATACTGCGCTTACCGTGTCGCTTGCATAGTTTGCGCTGAGCAGGTTATCCATACGGGATTGTGCTGTTGCGCCATCCCAGCGGAGAGTAGCAACCTGTTCCATTTTGGTTTGACCGCTTTTTACAACCAGCTTGCCGTTATCGATGTACGGTTGAAGAACAGACATTGCACCATCGAAGAAGAAGTAAGCATTGTTATCGTCCGGGGAACCGGCGAACAGCTCAATGTTGAACGGTCCTTTTCCGGCTTTCAGACCAAGCTTCTCTTCCAGATAGGAAGCCTGCAGTACGCCTACTTTGAAGTTATCAAAGGTTGCATAGTAGCTGACATGCTCGGTATTTTTGATCAGACGGTCATAAGCGATTACTTTAATGTCCGCGTCAGCTGCTTTTTGCAGAACATCTGTTAGGGACTCGCCGTCGATAGCTGCGATCACCAGTACTTTAACGCCCTTCGTAATCATGTTCTCGATTTGCGATACTTGGTTCTCAATAACGTCCTCTGCATACTGCAGATCTACCGTGTAACCAAGCGCTTCGAATTCCTTCTTCATGTTGGCGCCGTCGCCCACCCAGCGCTCCGATGACTTCGTTGGCATCGAGATTCCGATTTTGCCCATTTCAGTAGTTGCGCCTGCATTGGTACTTTCCGTGCTGTCGGCGGTGTTTGTGCTGCCCGTGTTGTTAGCCGCTTTGTCGTTGTTGTTCGTGCCATTGCTGCTGCTGTTCGCCCCGCAAGCCGCAAGCACAACGATTAGTGCCGTTAACATTAAGATCGATAACATCTTTTTCATTTCTGTCTATCCCCTCTCGATTTGTGGAAATGAATTGTTGATAGACAAATCATACAGGGGCGAAAGAACAATATCTTTGCACTTCGTTTACTGGTTTTTATAAAAAAACAAACAAAAAGAGGGAGCAATGACACTGACGTTCTGGTCATCGCAGCACTGGAATTGTAATAAGACCCTCGCAGGGTCTTATCAGCGGGAGTTAGGCTGCAGGCGTGAATGTAAGACCTTGGCAGGGTCTTATGCACTCCCAACAATGGGAAAACAGCGGGGTTCAAGGGCCTTGATGACGCAATAAGACCCTCGCAGGGTCTTATCAGCGGGGAGTTAGGCTGCAGGCGTGAATATAAGACCCTACCAGGGTCTTATATGAAATAAGGACTGTCTCAGTGTCATCATCGATGACTTCTGTAGACAGTCCTTATCTTCTTACCTCAGAGCGATATCGCCCTTTCGGATATCTATCGTTTCCCGCATGAATGATTTAATGGCCATTATGGCCTTCTCTTCTGCTTGACAAGCTTTATCGAGCAGCGGGATAAGCCGCTCTATCGCCGGCATATGATCGCTCTGCACAAGACGTTTCGATTCTTCGAAGGCTTCTGCAACGCGCGCATACTGCAAGGCTGCCTCCCTCAGGGATGGCCAATACGTCTCCAATACAGTGAAATAGCTCCGAATATCCTGCTTCGAAGCCGCGTAGCTGCGAAGCACTGTCGGCCATCCTTCACGGTCATATTGGCCATTTTGAAGGGAAGAAGTGATCGCCGCATACGCTGACTTCCCGCAAGCATACTCGCTCTCGGGAAGCATCGGATCATGCGTTTCCCATCGGTACACCGCCTGCATCAACGATTCCCGGCATACTTCCATATGGTCTAATGGGATCCGATTCTCGAGCACCTGATAGTACCAATACGAATTACAGCCTAAGGAATGGTAGGGGAGCTGCTCCAGCTTCTCTTCCCTGCCATTCGAAAGAAAGAGGATCTGCTGCTCATCATCGTAACCCGCAGCGACAACAAATTGATCCTTCCATATAATTGCGCCAGTTCCGTCATCTATTGCCTTCTTGATCTGAAGAATGGCCGCATCTCTGTAAAGAGGAAAGGCAGCATCAAAGGTAAAACCCGCATTCGACGAAGCGGCAATACCAATAAAATCAGCGGCGAGAAAATTTTCTGCTATCCAGTTGTAAGCGGTAGGACCTTCTGCCGTTAACCGTCGGTTGACGGTAAACCGGAAAGCCGCTGATGTCATACCAGCCAGCATAGGCTTGGAATAAGTCGTCCATCCTTTATGAGTTAAAACCGCATGCATAGCATCGATATAGGATTCCGATTCAATCGTCATTTTTAAATTCGTAAGGATAACCGCCATGGGTTCACCTCTCATCCTGTAAGATCATTTGGGTGTATGAATTCCCCACCTAGGAATTATGGATCTTCGCGGATCAAGGTGTTGACCGGATAAATTACGAAATACATCAACCGCCCGACCCTCGAGTTGCTGCGCTGCGGCTAATTGCCCCGTTAACAATTCGACTTGATTACGGTCAACCTGCCGAGCACCACCCGTTTCGATAATGCCATCTCTGATTAGCGGAAGAATACCATTAAGCTCCTCATACAGCCGTGAAGCCTCATCCAACTCAGGATAGACTACTCGTGCTTCTTGCAAATACGCGCAAATCTCTTCCCGCGAATAACAGTAGGAATCCAGAATATACACCGCGCCGCCCTCATCATAATCTCCCTGCTTGAGCGCTCTAATCAGAAAATCATACGCAAGTCGACCGGATCCGATATCGGTATTAGGCAATGTTTTATGAGGAGTATCCCAGTCATAGATGGCAAGCCGCAGCGATTCCAGAATCATCGCCTCAAGAGGAATGTCCACCTTGCTGCCAAACGCCTGACAATACCAGAACTCCGTAAAGTTAAGGCCAAGGTTATCGTATAGGACAATCTGCGACTCGCCCGACCAGCCATCCTGTACGAAAAACACCTGATCCTCTTCATCATAACCGTCAATAACGCCAAACTCCGGTATCCAATAAATAACGCCAACACCCCGGTCAAGACTCTCCTTCACCCATTGAACCGCATCCTGCTGGTAATGGCGGAACGTTGGATGCCTCGTTCTGCCGGCATCAAGCACCGTATATATCCCAAGATTATCGATGCCGGGTCTATGCTCGTTAATCCACTCTCCATAAGCCGAGACCGATAATGGCAGCAGTCGTTCATGAACGGTGAATTTAAAAGCCATCCCGGTAAGTCCGGACAGTCGGTATTTCGGCCCCTCGAACAGTCCGGCTGCCGTCAGTATGGCATACAGACTATCAATGTAGGATTTGGCTTCCCGCTTCATATCGAGTTGTAATCGCACGTTAGGCAAGGTCCATCCTCCTGAATAAATTATTCTGTTCCTCTTAACCGATTCGTGATCTGTTCGCACTTGATTTGAAGATTTTGCTTGAGCCATTTCGGAGCTATCAGCTCCTCCCACTCAGTCACAAGCAGATGCTGCAGAAAACTGTCCGTATCATAAAAAGCTACTGTATAAATAAGCTCATTCCGAGATTGAATAGGAAAGCCTCTCCAGCTGTTTCCATTAAGCGGAGCGCATAATCTGATCTTCGCCAGATAAGGAGCACGGGCAGGCTTGCTGCCTTGTTCAAGCTGTAAGAGCGACTCACGATCCTCAAAGCCAAACGCCGTACCTGCAATAGAGAGATGAATGATGCCATCCAGCCTTAGCAGAATCGGGCGTTCGCCTGCCTCGCAGTGTACCGCCACATAATCCGCATGATAACGGGATACGAACCGAATCGGACTGACATGCAGCTGGCGCTCACCCTCTTCATCTCTATAGAGTGCATAAACCGACTTTTTGTCCGCAATAGCCTCAGAAAGCAGCTCCATATGCTGAACAGCCCGCGGGCTTGCGTCAAAGATCGGCAGTTTGGAAAAGCCTTTCTCTTCGAGGTTCTCCGAAGCCTCGAATCTGCTCAGCAAATCCGCTACACGCCTAACTGATTCGGCATTGTCATAATTATAGTGACGATATCGAAGTGCGAGGTACTTCAGAATCTTCTGCTCTTCTTCCGACAGATATAGATGAGGAAGCACAAAGGCTTCATCCTCATAGCAATAGCCGCGATGTTTGGCCACATATTTGAGCGGCGCTCGAAGTGACATTTCCATATATTCAATGTCCCGCGCAGCCTGACGCTTCGAGATTTCGAATTGTTTGGCTAGAAGGCTGCTGTTTGGATAAAGACCTGCACGTACTTGCTGATCAAACCACCCGATGCGATGCATATTGCTCATCCTCTCACAGCCCCCTTGTCTTTTTCTTTCTATTACAGCATTTTCTGGAGATAAACTGCAACCAGAATGTAATGTATTACTTCACGGCTGCGTCTACTCTCTCCTGTGATGCAGGGATGCATCGTTTACATACTTTCAAAGCTTTTCCTTCCGTCGTCGTCTGGGTGTACAGCAGTTTAATTCTCGTTCTGTTGCATACGGGACATGTCCCTCTGCCGCGGGATGGAAGATTCCAGAGTACACGGCCCCTTTTTGTTTTCGCCATTGTTCATGACCTCATTTCTATGTGATGTGCCCATTATAGAACAAGTGGTATGACATAAAATGTCATACCACTTAAGAAATATATAATCCTTCACTTGACTTCACCGGCGACAATCCAAAGAGGTATGACACTAGAGCTGTCATACCTCTTTTTAATGCTTGTCCATTTGGGGTATAGTGGAATAAGGAAATGCCATTTTCAAGAGGAGGGGTTCGTTCATGCCACAGGAGATTTGGATTAACTTGCCGGTCAAGGATGTTCAAAGTTCAACTGCCTTTTTTAATCAGATCGGATTTCAGGCGGTAGCCGTAGGTAATGAAAGAGCAAAGCTTAGCGTAGGGAGTACAACGATATTGCTGTTCCCGGAAGCCGCGATTGAGCAATTCGCAGGTGCGAAAGTAGCTGATACCTCCCAATTTACAGAAGTCTTGTTTTCCCTTGGGGCTGACAGCAGAGAAGAAGTGAATGAAATTGTCCGAAAGGTAGAGCTTGCTGGCGGAACTATCTATAGCAAGCCGGAAGAAAGCCAAGGCTGGATGTATGGCGCAGGCTTTGCCGACCTGGACGGGCACCGTTGGAATTTGCTGTACATGGATGAGAGTAAAATGCCACAAGGCTAATAGGAAACGCCGGTAACCTTATTAAGGTCACCGGCATTTTTTTATACCCCATACAATCTCCTGTAAGCAGTTGGTGTCATGCCTTCATGCTCCATAAATCGCTTGTTGAAATAGCTGACGCTGGGATATCCCGCTTCCTCTGCAATTTGACCGATATTATCATCCTTCCTCTCAAGCAGCCACTGCTTTGCCGCCTGCAGTCGACAGCGAGTAATGAAGTCCATCGGCGTCATTCGCGTTGCATTCTTGAACAGCTTGCAGAAGTAATAAGGCGTAACACCTACCTTATCTGCCCATTCCTCCAGGATAAAAAGCTTCACCGCCTCCTGCTGCATCAGCGGGAGCAGTTCCATAATCCGTTCGCTCGATGTACCTGTCTTGTTCCCTTGCAAGGCAACCGCCTGTTCGACGAAAATCGTCAGCAGCATATAGGTCAGCATCGACAAATGTGCGGGGCGCAGCATTCGGTACGTCACCGCTTCGTTAAGCAGTTCTTCATGAGCCTGCTCCCAGACTACAGGCTGGCGAATTTGCCACAAGGGGCTTTTGTGAAATCCCTGCTCGATGAGATAATCCCTTAGGCCCGTCCCCCCATAAAAATGAAACCAACGTACATCCCACGGTTCATCTTGGCTGCTGTAATAACGCTGCTTCTGCAAGGGGAAATAAAGGACAGCCTCCCCTGCGCGAAGCTCATGGACTACTCCGTCAATTTCGGCAAAACCCTTGCCCGAAACACAGTAGTGGATATTGAAATTGTTAAGTGCTCCCGCTTCCCGTTCTGCACTATGCTCTGGATCATTACGATAATTACCGACTGATTCCGGCAAGCAAAAGTAAGGCATATTCGGAAGAGTAAGCAGCAGGCTTTGGCGTTTCATATCGCGCACCTCTTATGACAATATTGTTTTAACCGAACACAAAATAATATCATTTTAATTTTAATTATCTTCTCCTATAATCGCAATATAGTCATAAATCATTTAGACGAAGCGAGGGTGAAGCATGAGCAAAAAGTTAAAATGGGGCATCTTGGGATGTGCCGGAATTGCAAAGCGCGCAGTAATTCCAGGTCTTCATTTATCTGAGTTGAATGAAGCAGCCGCAATCGCAAGCCGTGACGGAGAAAAAGCGAAACAAACAGCTGAAGAGCTTAACATTCCAACTGCCTATGACAGCTACGAGGCGCTTTTGGCCGACAGCTCCATTGACGTTATTTATATACCGCTGCCAAATCATCTCCATAAGGAGTGGGCGATTCGCGCAGCCGAAGCAGGCAAGCACATTTTATGCGAGAAGCCAATCGCCTTAAACGCGCACGAAGCAGCAGAAATGGCCGAAGCAGCAGATAAAGCAGGCGTTCTTCTGTCTGAAGCTTTTATGTACCGCTATCATCCCCGTTACCAAACAATAAAGGATTTAATCGCATCCGGTGCCATTGGTGAGGTTCGCGGGATCCGCAGTGCGTTTACTTTTAACAACCCGAATGATTCTAAAAATGTTCGCTTCCGGAAGGACTGGGGCGGCGGCTCGATCTATGATGTAGGCTGTTACCCGCTAAACGCGGCTCGACTACTGCTGGGTAAAGAGCCACAGGCGGTTACCGTTAATGCCCTCTTCTCTCCTGAACATGATGATGTGGATATGATGGCTTCTGGACTTGTTGAGTTTGAAGGTGATGTATCACTTACGTTCGACTGCGGCATGTGGGCTGCCTTCCGCAACCCGCTGGAGGTGCTTGGTACGGACGGAATTATTGAGGTTCCTTCTGCCTTTGTAACACCTACGCCGGAGAGCAGCCATATTTACCTGACTGCTAACGGTGAGCGCCGACAAATTGAAGTACCGTATGTCAACTCATATACGGCGCAAGCAGATTCTTTGTACCACTCGATTACAAATGGAACTCCACTTACCTTCCAGACGTCAGATGCGATTAGCAATATGAAAGTCATTGACGCTTGCTTGTTATCTGCCCGTGAACGGACAAGAGTAACTTTATAATCTAAGGAGGCTGACTAATATGGAATTCTTGAACTTAAAAGGATTGGACAAACCGGTATCCCGCTTAATGAAAGGCACGGACTATTTCTACAATGACTCTTATGAGAAAGCTGCTGCCAACCTGGACGCTTACTTCGCCATCGGCGGCAACTGCATGGACTCTGCCCATATTTATTGCGGCGGGCAAAGCGAGGTAGTAATGGGACGATATCTAAAGGAACGCGGCAACCGCGATCAGTGGGTCATACTGACCAAAGGCGCCCATCACGATCAGAACGGTCCTCGTGTCAGCCGTGAAGCGATTCGCAGCGACCTGATGACAAGCCTCGAGCGTCTGCAGATTGATACGATCGATATGTATGGCCTTCACCGCGATGATCCAAACGTGCCTGCTGGTGAAGTCATTGAAATCCTGAATGAGCATATTAAATCCGGTGCTGTGCAAACGATTGGTGTGTCCAACTGGACTTGGCAGCGTATTCAAGAGGCGAATGATTATGCCGCGGCAAAAGGTCTCGTTGGCTTCTCGTTCAGCAGCCCTAACCTGAGTCTCGCCAAAGCAAACGAGCCGTTCTGGGCAGGCTGCGTATCTGCTGATGCAGAGACCATCGCATGGCATGAAGCTAACCAAATGCCTCTGTTCTCCTGGTCCTCCCAAGCACGCGGCTTCTTCACAGGCCGCTTCACCCCAGAGGATCGCAGCAATGCCGATTTGGTCCGCGTCTTCTACAGCGACGACAACTGGGAGCGTTATGAACGTGCGAAACAGCTTGCGGAGCAAAAGAATGTCACGCAGATTCAGATCGCGCTGGCTTACGTGCTTAACCAAGCCTTCCCAACCTGCGCCCTCATCGGCGCTCAATCACTCGAGGAGCTCCGCTCCTGCGATGAAGGCTCGCGAATCAAGCTGACCCGCGAAGAAATGGACTGGCTGGATTTGAGCTCGGATAAGAAATAAGTTGATGTAAAAAAGACGATGCAGGGAGTTTTTCTGCATCGTCTTTTGCTTTTTCAAGGCCTTTTATTCATAAATCTATCTGCATTTCTCCTGAACCCAAATTTCTCATACAACCCATGAGCATCTAAGGTACCAAGCAGTCCCATTATCCCCTCGTACTGTCCAACAATAAGTCCAACCAACTCCTTGCCCAGCCCATGTCCTCTATGTTCCTCGTCGATAAACACATCAGCCAGATAATAAACTGTCGCCCAATCTGTAACAACCCGAGCAAAGCCAACCTGCTTGTCCTCCAGATAAATACCGTAACATATCGAGTTTTGAATGGACTTTTCGATCATCTCTATCGGCCTTTGATTCGCCCAGTAGCTTCTGCCTAAGAAGGCACCAATTGTTTCTATGTTAAGCAGAGACTTATCATCGCTAATTCTATAATTCTTATACAAATGCTCCACACTTCAGCCCCCATTTAATATTTTCATAAAAGTAACCCGATGATAGCCTTCTGTAAAAAAGTCTTGTTCCTCTTTGATCAAATCAAAGCCTATGTTCCGGTAAAAATCAATCGTGCCCTCATTCCCTGGATGACCCAGCGTGTACAAAATCACTTTCTCTTCGTTTAGCTCTCTCAATCTATCACAAATCGTACTGATCAGCGCTCGGCCTATACCCTTTCGGGCAGCACTTTTCTTGACTACGACACCAACAATTTCGTAGAGGCCAGCCTCATCGTTGTAGATAAAACCTGTATGCCCACTGACTATGCCGTCCTCCTCCGCAACATAATACTCACTTTTGCATGAGGAACTTGTAAAGTATTCCCTCCATCTTTCAGGATATCTAGCAACAACAAATGATGGGAACTGCAGTGGGTATTCCTCGAAAATATGGATCACATCTTGCTGATCATTTTGCTGCAAGCGTCGGATAAGCATAGGATTTCCTCCTAATAGGGAGTGGCTATTGCTGCAATCAAATTATGGCCTAAAAGAATAGAAGAGTAGGGCGTTATCCATATTTTACAAGTAACTATCGTTAATCTCCATTACTTTTTGTAAGGCTGTTTCCGTCCAATCCCTGAATAGATTACTTTTCCGTCATCTCCCCACTCCTCCGTATACCTTAACGATGTCGCGCATCGTTAAGACCTCTTCCCATACACAATTTCACCTTCTTAACGATGTCGCACTTCGTTAAGCTCATTCCCCTGATTGTGGGAACACACAAAAAAGCTGCCCCAGTTAATGAGGCAGTCGATGATATTGAAGCTGTATGTCATGTAAGTTACTTCGCATTCCGCTCATACCAGTAACCTGGAATGCCGCGTTCCATCCGCATTAATGCTTCCAAATAGTAATAATCTCCCCAGATCATATAGTCATCCAGGCCGTTGTTGCCCCTGACATGATAAGAGCCATGCTTGAGCAAGCCCTCAGCTTCTTCACCAATCGTTGCGTACTTGCTCACAAGTGAGTGCATCGTTTGATCCAGTCCCTGCTTAATCCAGCTGCGATCGGCATCGTCTTCGGGTAGAAGGTCAAGCAGCTCCAGCATCCCGCAGGCTGTGATCGCCGATGCCGAACTGTCACGACTAGTATCCGCTGCAATTGTTACATTGAAGTCCCAATAAGCGATATAGTCTTCCGGTAGATGCTCAAGGAAATATTTTAGCAACCGTTTGGACGTTCGCAGGAAGGCGGGATCCTTCGTGTAACGGTAAGAGAGTGCAAAGCCATAGATGCCCCATGCCTGTCCTCGTGTCCAGGTCGAACCATCCGTATAACCTTGATGGGTACCTCCGCCAAGCGGCTCACCTGTCACTGGATTGAAATAAAAAGTATGATAAGAAGAATCATCGCCACGCACCAGATAACGTCTGGACTGCTCAGCCTGTTTGTAAGCAGCTTCTGCATATCTCGGCTGCCCTGTCACTTCAGAAGCCCAATATAACAAAGGCAGGTTCAATAAACAGTCAATAATGATTCGGCCGCCATTCGTCTCATCATTCTCCGGTCCCCAAGCTTGCAAGTAGCCGCCTTGCTCACGCCATCTGCCGAGTAAATGATCCGCAGCCTGCAGAGCAAGCTCACGAGCACTGTCGTCCTTCTCCACAATCCATCCTGCTAATGCAGACAGCCCGTACAAAAATCCGATATCGTGATGCTCCAAGCATACTTTCTCTTTCAAACGTCGTTGAAAATCCGCAATCTGCTGCTTCGCTTGTACTTGGAAAAAGGCATCTTGACTATATTCATAGCTCAGCCACGTAAGCCCGGTATGAAACCCTTCAATCCAGTCTTCATTCTCGGACCACGCGTAACGCTTCTCATTCGTAATATGTGGAAAAGCACCTTGATGCTGCTCCAAATTCCGGCGAATTTTGCCGATTGCGTCTTCTATTGCATCACGCCACATTGCTGCCATCCTCTCCTACCTGCTGAGATCAAACTTATCCTGTGTGCGGTCTAACCAGCTTTGCAGTTCTTCTTCTAAAGCCAATAGCAGCTCCGTTTGCGGAAGTCCTTTTATGATAAGAGGATCGAGCTGATACGGATCTCTCTCATGATCATACAAGATGCGCTGCACGTCATCGCCTGGTGCGTATCCTTGATGAACGACATAGGTATACTGCCTTGTTCGAATTCCACGCCATCCAAATCTCCGATTGTCCAAGCCCTCGGCGGCATAGCTCTCAATCACATCTTTTCTTCCTGGAAAAGCACTAAGAAAGGCAGAAGAAATCTCTGTATGACTCCTTCCGAGAATATCTCCGGATAAATCTAGTCCCTCAACGGCAGAAGGTACAGAAAGCCCTGCAAGTCCTAGCAAAGTAGGCATAATATCAACACTATTAAATAACAGCTCCGTACTACCCTGCCTGATCATGCCTTTCCAGTTCATCAAGCAAGGGATACCAATGGATTCCTCATGCCAGGAATGCTTCGCCATTAAACCGTGTGAGCCCATCAGCTCACCATGATCGGAAGAAAGGACAATTAATGTATTCTCCGAAAGCCCAAGCTTCTGAACCTCCTGCCAAATACGGCCGAACTGCTCATCCATGCCTGTCACCGCTGCAAAGTAATCCCGTGTATAACGAAGCAATGCCTCATCCCCGCTTTCAAACGGTTCACCTGTGTGCGCTGCAAGCTGCTCCGAGCTTACATTCGGACGCAGATTCAGCTTCTGCCCACTGTACATCTCCTTGTACCGATCAGGTACAAGCTCGAAAGGACAATGAGGCGGATTCCATGAGATAAACAATGCAAACGGATCCTTGCTGCCGTCGCTTCCTTTTGTCCGGATAAAGTCCAGTGCCACATCGGTCTCATGTTCCAAAGACCACTGGTCGACCTTTATCATATTTGGTGTGTCTCTCCAATAATGAGGCTTTAAGTGATGATCATATGCACCGTAGGAATACCAGAAATCAAAGCCATGCCGCTTCGCTCCTGGCGGCGTATAGGCATCCCACTCCCGTGCACCGGATTCCGGTTCCGGACAGCTATTCTGCTCAGGTAGGTCCAAATGCCATTTGCCGATATATCCGGTTTGATAGCCCGCGCCCTTTAGAACATCGCCAATACACACTTCATCTGGGCTCAGCATGACATCCGCGCCATTCTTACAGTTCGTGTAGACACCAGTCGTTTGCGGATACCTGCCTGTCATAAGCGCTGCTCGGTGCGGTGAGCATAGCGGTGTACAAGAGAGTGCATGTTGAAACACCAGACTCTCTTGTGCGAATCGGTCGATATTGGGAGTGATGACCGGATCCTCGCCCATAAAGCCGACAGCCTGCTTCCTCCATTGATCCGCAAATATATAAATGATATTTGGCTTCATCCTTTTACTCACCCTTTAACCGCCCCTGCGGAAATACCCTCTACAAAATGATCCTGGGCAAAAAAGTAAATGAGAATGGTGGGAATAATGGCGCACACCGCTGCAGCCATTAACGGGCCATACTCCGTCGCATGCTCGGATTGGAAATGCTGCATGCCGAGCTGGAGCGTAAATAACACATCCGAATTCAAGTAGATTAACGGGCCAAGGAAATCGTTCCAGGAATGCATAAAGGTGAAAATCGTAAGGCTCGCGATCGCTGGCCGGATAAGCGGCATGATGATGCGCATATAAACCCCAAACTCACTAAGACCATCAATTCGAGCAGCCTCTGACAATTCTTCCGGAATGGACATAAAGAACTGCCTGAACAGGAATACACCAAATGGATTAAAAGCCCCTAATAAAATCAACGCCCAATGCGAATCGATTAAGCCGATTTTGTCAATTAAGACGAACTGTGGAATCATCATGACCTGATAAGGTACCATCATCGTTGCTACATATAAGAAGAACAGCTTATCCCGTTCTGGAAACTTCACTTTCGCAAATGCATAGGCGGCAGTCGAGCAAGTAATGATTTGCAACAATGTGGTAAACACAGCAATCTTGATCGTATTCAGGTAATAGGTGAAAAAGGGGAGCTCCGTCCATACCTTGCTGTAATTCGACCAGAAGAAGTGGCTCGGGATCCACTGAATCGGGAAGCTGAATATTTCCGCCTCCGACTTCACCGAAGCGGAAACCATCCAGAGAAAAGGAAGAACCATGGACAAGGCGACAACGGACACGACCACATATAACACCGTTTTTCTAACCCATTCTCCAAGCTGTGGACGTCTTTTTATCGTCATCATCATCTGACTTGCTTCTATTCGCGTACTCATACTGGCTTCTCCTCTCTCACATCCCGTTAGGAATAGTTCACCCAACGTTTTTGTCCTCTAAATTGAATCAGTGTAATGACAAGGATGATCGCGAACAGGACGTAGGCCATCGCAGAAGCATAGCCATATTCGTAGCGCTGAAAGGCCGTTTCATAAATATCGTACACAAGCATATGTGTTGAACGACCTGGTCCTCCTCTAGTCAGAACAAACACCAGATCGAACACTTTAAACGAATTGATAATGCCCATAATAACCGTGAAGAAAATAACAGGTGACAGCATCGGCAATGTAATGTTGCGGAACTGTGAAACCTTGCCTGCGCCATCGATTTCCGCCGCTTCATAAAGATCCTTTGGAATCCCCTGCAAGCCCGCCAAATACAGCACCATGTAATAACCGATTGAGTGCCAGATACTAACGACAATGACGGAGAACAGCGCCCACTCGGTAGATGCAAGCCAGGTTGGCGGATTATCAATCCCCAGACTTCTTAGAAATCCGTTGAGCGGTCCCATGGTTGGGTTATAGATGAGCTGCCACACGACAGCTACAGCAATAGTGGCCGTAATATGCGGCAAGAAAATTGCCGTTCGAAATATCTTAACGCCCTTCAGTCCTTTATTGAGGGCGACTGCTGCCAAGATTGCAAGGATTAACGTAGCCGGAACGGACACGGCCGTCATAATCAAACTGTTAAGCAAGGAGATCCGAAACGTTTCATCGCTCCATAAGCGAGTATAATTCGATAATCCGGCAAATTTAATCTCACCAAATCCGTTCCATTCCGTAAAGCTGATCAAGAAGGATGCACAGACGGGAAAGCAAATGAAAATCAGAAAACCAAGAATATTGGGAAGCAAGAATGTATACCCAGTCAAACGATTACGCCGTAACGCTTTACTCTTCATATGCTTCACCTCTTTCGAAGCAGCTGGGCTTCACTTTTATTCCATGAAGCCCGCCCTCTGTTCTGTCGTTACTCTATTTGCCTGCCTTGTAATCATTGGCATATTTCTCTGCCCATTCGGAGGCTACGCGCTCACCGATCTTATCAATCGCTTGATCAACCGTTTCCGCACCGGTTAAGGCTAGTTCTCCTTCTTGCATATAAACGCTTTGCACCAGAATGTTTTTTACACCCGGCAAGAGCGGATATTCCGGATACTCTTTTTGTTCTACAAAATAGTGAATATTTTTAGGTTTCAAGCTTCCATCGCCAATGTAAGTCTTGCGAATATCATCGTTCATATAACCGGTGAGGAAGCCTTTTGCCGCAAACTGCTTCGCACCTTTTGCACCGCTCATGAATTCAATTACTTTGAAAGCTTCTTCTTTATGCTTGGACTTGCTGTTCACCATGAGAGAAACTGGGGTTGCCAAGCTTGTATTAGCAGCTACGCCATCTGGATGTGGAACCGGTACAACGTCCCAATCAAAATTGATCTTCTTCTCAGCTTCTGCTTGTCTTAGCTGTGCGACATGCCAGTCCCCGATCAGATTCATCGCCACATTCCCCTTTTGGAACGCGGAATTGTAATGAGCGGAGGTCGTAATTTGTTCCGCCCATCCCATCATGGAGCCGTCTTTCTCCATATCCAATCGGAATTGAAGACCCGCCTTAAACGTGCTCAAGTCTTTATCAATAATCGAAGCGCCGGTCTGAACACCTTGCATATACCACGTTTGTGCCCAAGGCTGCAGGAACGCACCATAAATTTTATCGGCACCTTCGCCTTTGGTCATTTTCTTGGCCAAATCACGGAACTCATTCCAGGTCATATCATCACTCGGATATGGGACGCCAGCCTGGTCAAACAGATTTTTGTTGTAGTACAGCATCCAGTTGGATTTCCGGTAGGGAAGTCCATATACTTTGCCATTCACTTTCAGGGAATCATACAAAGGACCGTAGCCAGAGACGTCCACACCGGCATTTTTAATCGAATCGTCCAGTGGTTCCAAGACACCCGTGTCCAAGAATACATCCATGTTACCGCCAAACAAATCAATATCATTTCCGGATGAGAGCTGCATGCGAAGCTTTTCATAATACTGCTTCTGTGGGATCGTCTCGAATTCTACTTTGATATTTGGATTTTCTTTACTAAACTCAGCATAAGCCGTTTTGAACGTTTCCAAATCATCTGGAAGTACGGTTGCTTTCAAGTGAACCGGAGTCGCTTCCCCGCCCGAAGACGTCGTGTTTTTCTCTCCTGCCGTACCCCCATTAGAGCCACATCCAGCCAGCAATCCCACCAACAATGAGCCTGTCATCGCAAGTTTTAAACTTTTTTTCATTGACACTCACCCTTTTTTTGATATGATTTGTGTGCGTTTTCTTAATTTGAATATTACGTAAATGCTAGGCAGGCCGATAGATGAATGTTTTATACCCCCACTTTGCTACAGGATGAGGAAGTGACCTTATGCTATTTGTTATATTAGTGCTGCTCATTTTTACTATTTTGTTCACGTATCGGAAGCTGAATAATGCCTCAACCCGCTTCATGTATGGGATCATTATCGGCTGGGTGCTTTCTTTCGTAGCATTCACCTTGTACCTCAGTAAATTCAATTACTACTTCAATGTCATTCACGGCTTCTTTGATTTCAGTCCCGGCACCTGGAATTATCTCGTGTTAACCAAATTTAACCCGGATTGGCTTATTCGCATGCTGAATACCGGTGTTGGACTTTTCTACTGCTCTCTGCTTGGCTTCGCCATCGCCTTTACCCAAAGCCTTAACACTTGGAGGAGGTTTGGCTATGGGTGTATCCTGCTCTTCTTTATCATCGAGACGATCTACTATGATCCTACTTTTCATATCGCTCTAAGTAACCAGATTGATAGCCAGCTATTCTTTCATGCTATGGAATTCCTATTAAAAAGCGTTCGATATCTCATTCTTTTTGTTGCTTTTGGCCTGTTGCTCAATTATTATTTGAATTATCCGAAAATTAGATTTATCAAAAACTTAACACTCTATCATGTACTTCTCTTTATTCCACTCGTCGTTATCCATCTCTTTATATTCTCATGGGCTCCGAAAGTATTGGTGAGAGAAACCTATTTGAAAGGATATTTCAACTATTTACAGCCTCCTCTTGGCTATCAATCCATCCTTCTTCCTGTGTTTCCATACGCCATTTATCTGACCTTGTTTCTGATGATTTACCTGGTTTACAAGTTTAACTCGATTGAGAATTACCGTAAAAACCGCGATATTCAAATCAATAAGAGTATTGATACAGCCACTCTTGGTACACGTGCTTTTACACATGCCCTCAAGAATCATCTCATTGGTATTCAATCTGAGGCAGCCTATCTCAAGGAACGTCATCAGGCTGACAACGAATCCATATATAGTCTGGACCTCATCTTGAAGTCGTCAGAGTCAGCGCTCAATAGTATTAACGAGGCCGCTGATAAATTAAAAAATATCAACCTGAATCTGCAGCCCCTATCGATCGACCTTCCTGTCCAACAGGCGGTTGCCCGGCTTAACGAGCTGAATGTCCGCTGCCAAGTCGACGTTATATCAAGCTCATCCTCTGCTAATGGCTATATCGATTCCAGTCATTTGAACGAAGCGATCTATAACCTGCTTCTTAATGCCAGCGAATCCTTACAATTCCGGGATGACGGGCGAATTGTTGTCGAACGCAGCCAGCAGAACGGCTGGGCGCTCATCCGGATTTCCGATAACGGACCCGGCGTCGCAGAGGAGCATTTGGAGGCGATCTTTGATCCTTTTTTCACCACCAAAGCTTCGGTTAATAACTGGGGAATTGGCTTGTCCTACTGTCATAAGATCATCCTTGGGCATGATGGCAAGATTGTAGTAGACAGTAAACAAGACGTTGGAACGACCTTTACGGTGTTCTTGCCGATGATTTAAAGCCATAGACGAAAGGGGCTCGTACAATGACACAACAACCGATTCGTATTCTCATCGCCGATGACATGGAACCCCATCTTCGAAGGCTGGAACGAACATTCGCTGGACATGCTGATTTCTCCTGTGTGGCGCGCGCTTCCTCCGGTCATGATGCGGTCATTCAAGCAGCGCTGCATCAACCTGACGTGATTCTCATGGATATCGAGATGGAGTCTCAATTTGCGGGTATTCAAGCCGCGAAAGTGATTAACGACAAATATCCGCTCATGAAAATTATCGTCCTCACGGTTCACAAGGATGAGAATTTCATCTTTGCAGCCTTCCAGACCGGCATTATCGACTATTTGTTAAAAAACGCTGCTGACATCGAAGTTATGGAAGCCGTACGCTCCGCCTACATAAATGCCTCCCCCATCCGCCCGATGATTGCCGAGAAAATTCGGGAAGAATTTGCACGTGTGAAACGAGCGGAGAACAGCCTGATTAATATTATCCAGATCATTTCCGAGCTGACACCAAGCGAATTGCAGGTGCTTCGTCTGCTGTGCGAAGGCAAGAAGCGGAAGCAAATTGCCGAAGAGCGCTGCGTCGAATACGAAACAATCAAGAAGCAAATCAATTCTATTTTGAAAAAATTCCAAATGCCCGATTCAGCGATGGTGATCCAAACGATTAACGGCCTTCGTATATTCGAGGTAATGAAGAAGCTATAACTAAAACAAGCTGATGGCGGTCCATAAACCGTCATCAGCTTCTGTTATCTTTATAAGGCCTGCAAACGCTTGAAGCCCTCTTTGAAATTCTCATGCGTCCACTTGATATGGTCCTGATTCTCATATTTGCGGTAGGCGCATTCAATCACGAATATGAGATCCATATAGAAATCATACAGCACCCGTCTTCTCTGCTCAGCTTCGGTTAGACCGTTGATGCCGTATCCAGCGTAAAAAGCGTTCGACCACTCCTGCGTAAGCCGGCCAAAATAATATTCACATAACGGATCGCCCCAGAATGCCCGCTCGAAATCGATAAGGCCGGAGATAGCTCCATCCTTCACAAATATATTACCATCCCACAAATCCCAATGGACTAAGGAGGCTTCCTTTACATCCGTCAGAAGCCCACTTGCCCGAGCGATCTCCTTCTCGATCTCCTCATACGATACAGGTAAAGCGACATTGGCGTCCTTCCCATCAGCTAACACATCCTCCAGCATGCCACCGAACACTTCCGCCCAACTATCGCTTCTCCGCCCATCAGGTTGAAGCGAGCCAAAAAAGCTGTTCCTATAGTCATTAATTGTCCGGCTGTAGCCGCCAAGCTGGCGTACGATAACCTCCCGCTCTTCCGGTGTAAGGGAGTCTCTTATTTGATTTAATGCGGTTCCTTCTACAAATTCCATGAAGAAATACTCTGCCTGGATCAGCTCACATGTTGAATCATACGTATAAATTCGAGGGATCGGCAGAACCGGATTGTCAGCGGCAAGTCTCATCGACTCTACCTCTGTCTTCATAATGTTTTTCTCATAGCGCATCATTAGTTTATCCTTGGAAGGGGCAATCTTCAGAACGGTCTTCCGGCCATCCTCCAGCATGATGGAGTAAGCCATATTAGCCCAGCCGTCCGTAAGCTCACTTGCCGAGCGAAAGCCCTGTCCAAAAGCCTCATGTACAATCTTTCCGATCTCTTGGTTGCTAAGCCTGTACTTATTCGCATTTTCCATATCTGCAGAATAGCCTCCGGTCCTTGGATTTGATATTACCGGTGAACCTTGTATACGCCTGCTTTGCTTAAACGGCGAATAAGCTGAACTTCTTCTACTGTTAGTGCTGGAGTTTCCGCTGCAGCAATATTCTGCAGAAGCTGTTCACGGGAGCTAGCTCCCGGAATCGCCACCGCAATAGCCGGATGGCTAAGCGAGTAGCGGATGGCAAGCTGGGAGAGACTTCTCTCTGTGCTCGTCAACTGCTGCAGCTGCTCACGGAGATGAAGCAGCTCGTCCAGCTCATAATCCGGCACAGCTTTGGACGGCTGTCTATTCGCCGCTAGAGCACCACTCGCAACTGGCCCTCGCGCAATAACACTAATCCCTTTCTCCTCCAAGAGCGGAAGAATCGTCTCTTCTGCACGTCGGTCTACGATACTATAAGGATTCATCACGCTGACCATAGAGGAGCGAGCAGCATATTCCCGAATCACATTTGGACGAATCGACGATATGCCATATTCCCGAATAATGCCCTCCTGTTTTAACTGCTCGAACGCTTCGATCGTCTCCTCGATCGGATCCTCAATCGTTCCACCATGAAGCTGGTACAGATCAATATAGTCTGTGCCTAGTCTGCGAAGGCTTTCTTTTACGGCTGATAAAATATATTGTTTCGACGGATCCCATGTCCATCCTTCTTGACCAGGAATTCTCCGGTTGCCAACCTTCGTCGCGAGCACAACCTGATCACGCCGTCCACGGATCGCTTTGCCTACCAGCTCTTCATTAAGCCCGCTGTCATACAAATCTGAAGTATCCAGCAGGTTAACCCCACGCTCCAATGCTTCATGGATAAGGGCAGTGGCCTTCTGTTCATCGGTTCCAAGCGACATGCAGCCCAGACCAATTTCTCCAACGAGCAGCTTTGAGCTGCCTAACTGATTTTGTTTCATTCGGATCTCACTCCTTTATTGTGTAGCTGCAAACGCCAAGGCTTGCAGCCTTCAAGACTATACTTGCAGCTTAAGATTGTTTACTTTCTTCTTGATCTTCCAGCAGCCATATCCTAACAAGGCAAACAGTCCAAGATAGAGGATCATCAGCGGAATACCTATCGTCCAGAGCCCCTCTGTAAAGAAAGTATTCAGATTAACCATGTTCAAAATCATGATAAAGAGATTGACGAACAACATAGCGCTTATAACTCCCAGCAGCCTTTTATAGAGCATAATTAAAGATTCACGGTCTGTATATAGCTGAGGCTCTTCACCCGGCTGCCACTCCCTTCGGAAGTAATGCCAGGTCAATCCGAATGAACTGACATATTCCCAGCCTGCATCTTGATACAGATCAAGATACTCCTGAAATTTCCCGTTTTCCCGAGACTGTCCGGTCTGATAATCCATCCTATACGTATACCGAACCGATTCATCACGAACGAATGAGCTGCTTATGAGTCCGCCTTTTTTAAAATGTAATCCTTGGCTCGACAACTCATTCATCCATTGCTCTCCCTTCTCATAATTCCAGGCCATAATCAGCCGATGACGCTTTACCAGCTTTTCACTCAACTGCCTCACCCCTTCTTCGTAATCAGAGCCTGACGCCCTACGTCCAGAAGCTCTTCCAGCCTTGCGACTTCCGCAGACACAACCTGCCTGCCATTCTCCGTAATGGCATACATCTTACGCCGGGTATCCGTTCCCTCAGGTACAGGATAAAGTTCAATCAACCCTTTATTGAGCAAGGTATTGAGCGCTGTGTATAAAGTGCCGGCACCAATCTTGACCCGTCCGTTACTCATTTTCTCGGTATCCTGCATAATCCCATATCCATGCGAAGGCTCCGTATATAGAACAATTAAGATATAATAAAAAGCTTCCGTCAGCGGCAGCATCTCTTTCACATCGTTCAGTCTTTTCCTCTCCCCTCTAATATATCGACATACGATACATCTTATGGCTATATATTACATCTCGATATATCGAGTGTCAATGTAGTTTTGGTATTTTTTTCTTTTTGCATGTAAAAAAGGACATGTTGGAATTTCCAACATGCCCTTTGATTTGGACTTTTACTGAATGGGAATATAGACCGTCATACTAATTTTCTCCGGAGTGGAATTCATCACATCCGTTACCTCAAAGTCTGGTCCTTCTCCACGCTCATAATTGCTGTTAGGCAGCCAGGTGCCATAAATGTACTTCCATGTATTTTGCCCAAGCTCAGGCATACTGCTGTTTCGAACCAGCAGGAAGCTCGATGCAAGCAAAGCCCTCTTCCACTTCTGCAAATGCTGTGACCTCCTCGCCAATAAGGAAGGAAAAAACACCATCCTCATGGAAGGAGTGGGAAATACCATAGGCAAAGGCCGGCCGGGCTTTGTTTGGGATACGCATAAAATATTCATTGCTGCCAAAATGCCCGTAAAATCCCGGAATCTCCTCAAAATACAATTCGTTATTTAAATTCGTTGTGTAGTTATACCCGATAATACGAATGGCAGGAAGCTCTACTATGTCCGGTTTGTACATATTCAGCCCTCCTCGAATATTGGCTGTTAGAGCAATGAAGTCGATTGGATGCTGGGAAACAAGTGGTTGCTGCCGTTTACGATACTTAGCTGGTGTTACGCCAAAAAAACTACTGAAAGCACGAGTGAATGCCTCCTGTGAGCCGTATTGATAAGACACTGCGATGTCTAGTACTTTTTTCTTGGTAACCAGAAGCTCCGCAGCAGCGACGCTTAACCTTCTCTTCCGAATGTATTTTTGAACTGTAAATCCAGAAATGGCGTGAAAGAGCCTTTGAAAATGATAGACCGAAAACCCCGCTTCCATGGCAATAGCCTCTAAGCTAAGCGGCTCCTGCAACTGCTCTTCCATAAACATGATGACTTGTTGGACTCTCGTATAATGTTCCATTGGAATTCAGTTACCCAGCTCCTTCGTTTACATTTGCAGTTATCTTATCATTGAAGTGGCTTGCTATATTTGATCAGGAATGCTTTCCTGGCATCCAATCATATTCCATCAGCCTCGCTGTCTTTAAGGCCCGCTCCTCGCCATGAAGCTTGCCAATTACATACAAGGACATATCTATACCGGCTGATACACCCGCAGACATAATGATCTTGCCGTTATCTACATACTTCACGTTATCCAGAATCTCTGCCGATGCAGGTACAACCTCTCTTAATTCCTCGATAGCTAGATGATAGGTGGTGAGCTTCATCCCTTCCAATACGACAGCTTTAGCAAGTAGTAAGGCCCCCGTACATACGGACAATATAATCTCAGCTTCATCTGCGCAATCGTGGATCCATTCTGTCAGTACTCTGTTGTTCATTTCTTGCCGAACACCACGGCCGCCGGGGATGAGGATAATATCGGGTTTCGGGCAGTCATGAATGGTATACGCAGGGTTCACGCTGAGATTACCTAATGCTGTGATCGGATGGTTATGCTCGGCTACCGTGTAAACATGGAAATCCTGTCCGTAATTACTGCCCGTAATAAACACTTCGTACGGTCCCGTAAAATCCAATATCTCTACATTGTCATAGATCAGAATCGCTACATTCCTCTTCTTCTGCACCTGTTCCATCCCCTCATCCTCCTAAAAATAAATTAAATTAAAAAGAGTATTTGTCCCACGGGAACAAACTCTTCCCAGTGAACAAATACTCTGCCCAGGCGTACGGCTGATGACATATGTGCTCCCTCGTGGTTATCCACGTTTACGCCAGTCGCACATACCAGTTATTTACTTATTATACTATTCCGAACATCGGCCGGAAGCAAGAGTGGATTTGAAACAATTAACGGCAGTATATCGTCTATAAAACTGGAATGTTTTGTAAGTCTAGTATTCATTGAAGGAAGTGTAGCCATGAAGCTAAAAAGATGGCATAAAATAATCGCTGGGCTGCTGCTGTTACTCCTTATTGCCGGGGTACTAGAATACAAGGGGATCATCTGGCATAACAGCTTGTTCGCAGCCAAATATGATGTGAGAGGAATCGATGTCTCCCACTATCAGGGGGAAATAGATTGGAAGAAGGTCGCTGACAGTGGAAAGTGGCAATTTGTTTATATCAAAGCTACCGAAGGAAAAGATATGACTGACAGCCATTTCAGGTCTAATTGGGAGCAGGCCAAGAGCAATGGCATGCTCATTGGTGCTTATCATTTTTTCACCACTCAAAGTACCGGTGCTCAGCAAGCTGCACATTTTATTGATGAGGTTCCTAATGAGGCTGCCAACCTCCCCCCAGTCATCGATATTGAGATTAGTCTGGATAAAGATGCTCCACTCATCCAAAGTGAGCTAACCACCCTAGCAGATCAACTAGAGCAGCATTACAAGCAGAAGCCCATTCTGTATGTCACCTACGATACTTTTAACAGCTACATTGCAGGAAGCTTCGAGGATTACGAAATCTGGATCAGAGATATTGTGAAGCATCCGTCCCTGAAGGACGACCGGGCTTGGACCTTCTGGCAATTTAATAATCGCGGAAGAATCTCCGGTATCGATGCCTATGTGGATATTAACGTATTCCATGGGGATGAAACAGCTTTTGCTGCGAAGTTCAAGAAATAAGATACGATAAGACCCTCACAGGGTCTTATCGTATCTTATTTCAGGCAGTAATCACCCAATAAGACCCTTAGAGGGTCTTATTACATCTCCGAGTGCTCACGAAAGCATAGTTGTCTCCCCCATATTTAGCAAATAAGACCCTCACAGGGTCTTATCGTTACTAATTTTAGGCAGTAATCACCCAATAAGACCCTCAGAGGGTCTTATTGGACCGCAGCCAGTCTTACAGTCGTCCAAAAGGCTGCTGTTAAACTAGTCAGAGGACAATGCTTCCTCAATAGCCAGTTCCAAATCGGTCGGCTGTGTCGTTGGCTCAAATCGGCCGACCACTTGTCCCTCTCGGTTAATGAGAAACTTGGAGAAGTTCCACTTTACGCCATCGCCGTCATATAAGTCCGGATGATTCTGCTGGAGAAAATCTTTCATCCACATCTCAGCAGCATTATCCGGATCATATCCTTGGAAAGGTGCCTGCTCCGTAAGATATTGAAAAAGTGGATGGACATTTTGTCCACGGAGCTCTACCTTTTCAAATAACGAGAAGGTTACTCCAACATTGCGCCGGCAATGCTCCTCTACTTCCGTATTGCTGCCGGGCTCTTTGTCATTGAACTGATTGCACGGGAAGCCCAGTATCTCTAAGCCATGCATCCAATATTTTTCATACAGCTGCTGAAGACCATCGAACTGCTTGGCATATCCGCATTGGCTTGCTGTATTAACGATTAGAAGAACCCTGCCACTGAAAGCAGACAGATGAATAGGCTCTCCAGTAATCTCATTAACTTGAAAGTCATAGATGGACTTGTTCATCTTATTCCTCTCCCTTGTTTTATATTTAATCCATCATATAACCCAGAATCCTATTTGAATAATATATAAAAACAATAATCTTAATAGGCATTTCCAATAATGTATTTACTGGAAAAAGGACTTAAAATAGGTCCATTTTCTCCAGCAGCCCTGCGGCCTCTTTCAGGATCATTCGATCACGCATTAGCATAAAAAAATTGCCATAATCATCAGCGTTGCTGTTGTTAGCAGTCTTATCCATAACTTCAATTGCCTATCCGATTGTCAGCCATTGAACGGACATTCCGAGCTGCTCTTCAGCATCCGTTAGGGCCGTTTGTTCTGTGCTTCAAAAAAGCTTCCTCTGGTGACTCACCTTCCTCTATGCCGCCACCTGGAAGTTTATAAAGATCCAATTCAGCCATATACATCATGGCAACCTTTCCATTGTGATTAACGAGCACCCCTCGCGAAGCGTATCGAGATACTGTACCGATATACGCTGGGGCTCCTCCCAAAATATCACTGTCGGTTAATCTGCTATTTAACGTCATCATTAATCCCCTTTACCTGTGCCATTACCAGAGGAGCGCCGGCACCTGGTTTGGGCAGGATATTCCCTTCGCTTTTATAGGTATCAAATCTCTTCACTAAATTCAAATAAGCCTCTTCCCGGTCATTGCCAAACCCACTCATCCAATGCCAACCCTTGATACTTGCTTCCCAAGGTAATATCGCTGCATTTAATCCCTTTAATAATTCCGTGTCTACATGTTGCTTTCTGTATTCAATGGAATAGTCATTCAATGACCAGTTTTTCTCACGGGCACGTCTCTTCCTAAGTAGAAACTGAATTCCTATCACTATCGCTGTAAAGCTAAGAGGAAGTAGGAGGTTTTCAATCACCTTTTTTAAACTAAAATCCATAATAAACAAATATAAACCGTAACCACCAACTATCAGAAATAATTCAGTTAATAACCACTTCATCATCTTACTTAATTTTTTGAGCCTCTTAAAATTTAATAAGGTAAGATAAATGGCCACTAAAAGGATCGTTATGATCATGAGCATTCAAGAAACTCCTCTCTGCTACGAACCCATTAACATCTCGTCCAACTGCTCATGATGCTTCGCAATCCAGATCATCTCCTCAGCAAAACGTGCCGGAATCCGATGATGATTATCCATCTCCGCGGTAATCCACCATTTGCTTTCCAAATACCAGAGTAACCGAATGATATCCGCTAAATGATTAATCTCAAAACCTGCAGTCTCTTGATAACCTTGCAGAAAAGCTTTGGTCTTACCCAAATCCAGCCGCCCTTCCAGGAATGCCCCGGATAGAATGGCACGGGCTATGTCAAAGTCCAGATAGTCAAAGTTCAGCCGATCAAAATCAAGGACAGCCGATACGGTTTCCTCACGGAATAACAGATTATCCATCCATAAATCCCGATGTGCCCAGCCTTGCCGGCAGGCTTGCTGAAGCGCAGGCAGATCCAACGATTGAGTCATTTTTTTCTGCAGCTCCATAATCGGAACAACGTGGGGTTTATTCATCTGAACAGCTTGCTCAATCACATCATCCCAATGCGCAAGTCTTGCCTCCACTGCATGCGGCATGAAATCCGGTTCACTCTTGCCTGGCAGTGTACCATCATTGAGGTGATGATGAAGCTGGCCAATAATTCGCCCCAGACTATACATATGAGAACGATTCGCCATACCTGGCGCAATCCCACTGCCATCGCAATATTGCATCAGAATATAACGTTCGCCGGATTCATCGGTATGTAGAATTTCTCCCTCCCATTCAAGAAGCATAGGCGAAGGAAACATCAGCTGTGACAGCCTGTGCTGCTGAGTCAGAGCTATACGTAAAGTGTCCACACTCTTAAATCGGTTGGTGTGATACTTCTTCAGCACATATTTTCCTTTACTCGTATGCAGAATCCACTTTTTATTTAACCATCCTAATTTAATCGGCTCAGCCGCATGAATCTGAAAATCAAACTGCTTCTCACAGCGTGCAAATAGATCCGCGTATTCTATCATTTGAATCCCGCTCCCCCATAAATATCTATAATTAAAATATCCATAGCCTATTTCTATTAATTAGATTAATATATAAACGTTATAAATGTAAGATTTTTCATATGCAGTCACTTTCAAGGGGGTTACTATGCTTCAAGCTTATTGGTATATAACGAAAATGAAGCTCCTTACCAATCTGACCTACCGATTCGAAGTATTCACTTCCGTGGCGACAAACCTCATTCTTACGCTGGCATCCGTCTTCTTATGGCAGACCGCCTACAAAGGCAGCTCCGGCACCGCCCAGTCGCTTACCCTGCAGGATATAACAACCTACACCATTCTCTCGATTACTATTTCTACCATCTTTGTATGTGATGTACAGAACACCATCTATTACAAAATACGGGAAGGACAGATCGTCACGGACTTCTACCGACCGATCCCCCTTCTTGCCTGTTATCTGGCTGAGGATATCGGAGAGATGTTCAGCTCTTTATTAAACCGAGCCCTTCCGCTAATTGTATTCGCTTCCATCTTCTTTGGCATCCCTTGGCCCGCTTCCATCCAAGACTTTCTCCTCTTCCTCCCAAGCTGCCTGCTAAGCTACGCCATACTTTGGCTTCTCAGTGCACTCGTTGGATTGATCGCATTCTGGGTCATGGAGCTTGGCAACATGGGGAATGTGAAAGACAGCATCGTCCGCGTATTATCCGGCAGTATCGTGCCGTTATGGTTTTTCCCGGACACTGTTCAGACGATCTCGAAGTTCCTGCCTTTTCAATACACCTATCAGACTCCACTTGGCATTTATATTGGCAATACCAGTACTGCCGATGCCTTCACCGCCATGGCTGTACAAGCGGTATGGGTTGGACTGCTCTTCCTCGTCCTTGCAGCCGGATGGTCCCGCACGAAGAAAAAAACCTTAATCCAAGGAGGATGATGAAGCCCATATGGTGTCCTCATTCAAACATTATGTATCCGTCGCTTCCTGCTGGGCACGGCTAGCCATCCAACGCCAATTGGAATACCCGCTCTTCCTGTTCAGCTGGCTTCTGATGATTCCTATTCAATATTTCTCCGGCATCTGGATGCTCAAAATCATCGTTGACCGCTTCCAGGCGCTTAACGGCTGGGACTTCCCACAGCTCACCTTCCTTTATGGACTAGGGCTGATCAGCCATGGCATCTTTGTTGTCTTCTTCATTAATACTTGGAGTATGGACCATATGGTCATTAACGGCGGCTTCGACCGTCTCCTGCTTCGCCCGATGAACGTCTTCTTCCAGCTGGTAGCCAGCTATGTGAACTTTATTGGTCTTATTGACTGCATTCCTGGCGTTATTATTTTCCTCTATGGCTGTGAAATTGCCGGCTTCGAATGGTCTCTCGTCAATATCGGCAAGCTCATTCTTGTATTGATCGGAGGTATTCTAATCCGTGCTGCCTTGTTCACAAGCCTTGGTACAATTGCGTTCTGGACGAAACGAAACGGCTCAATGGTTGGCTTCGCCCTTACCATGCTGGAGCGTGCCACCATGTATCCGCTCAGCATGTACCCTTACTTCCTGCAAGCTCTGTTTACATTCATCATCCCCATCGGATTCATCAGCTTCTATCCTGCTGCCGAGTTTCTTGGTACAGACAATGGTGGACTTGAGCTCCCACTGAGCTTTGCTCTATGGACGCCGTTAGTGGGGATCATCTCCTTCTTGATTGCGAGTGGTATTTTCAGATTCGGAATGAAAAATTACGAGAGCGCAGGCTCTTAAGACTTGGGGGCAATGACGAGAATGGATGCTGTTATTGAAGTAAATGATCTCGTGAAAGAATATATCATCGTGAAGAAAGAAAGCGGGCTGCGCGGCTCGCTCAAGAGTCTTCTCTTCCCTAAGAAAACGAAATTTAACGGTGTAAATGGGATAAGCTTCTCTATCTCTCCTGGCGAAATCGTTGGCTACATTGGTCCAAACGGTGCAGGCAAAAGCACCACGATTAAGATGCTGACCGGCATTCTCCATCCAACCGCTGGGTCCATAAAGGTATGCGGTATTTCCCCGCAGGCGGACCGAAAAGCTGTTGTCCGCAAGCTTGGCGTCGTATTTGGACAGCGGACTCAGCTTTATTGGGATTTGCGGCTTGGCGAATCGTTTGAGCTGCTGCGGAGAATCTACCAGATCAATCAGGCGGAATATGAGCAGAATCTCACAATATTGACGGATGTGCTGAAGCTGCAAGATTTTATCAATACACCGGTGCGCCAGCTTTCCCTTGGTCAACGTATGCGTGGTGATATCGCGGCTGCCATGCTCCACTCTCCATCCGTACTGTTCCTAGATGAACCTACGATTGGACTAGATGCGGATGCGAAGCTCGCTATTCGTAATTTTATTAAGGAGATTAATCGTACGCGTGGGGTAACCGTTATTCTAACTACCCATGATCTCGATGATGTCGAACAGCTCTGCAGCCGGATTATCGTCGTGAATAACGGAAAAATCGTAGAGGACGGCCCCATCGAGTCCATCATTCATAAGTTAACGCCTCACCGCATGCTTGTTGTGGAGCTTCAGAAGCCTTGCGCTGATCTGTCCACCCCTAACGCCATCGTGATCAAACAAGAGGGGCTCAAGATCTGGTACCAATTCGAGAAGGAAGCCATCTCCGCCTCCGAGCTGATCGCCGCCTTATCGCAGAAGCTCCCGATACAAGATATAAGCGTAAAAGAACCAAACGTTGAAGACGCGATTAGGGAAGTGTATAAGACTACGGCTTCGGGGTAGAGTTAAAGCAGCAAACTTTCTGCAAAGAAGCTACATCGTAAGAATAAACTCTGCTTCTCCAGAATCATTCGAAATGCTCCGTTTGAGGTTTAACCCGTATTCTTAAATGGTAAAAAACAAGTAAAAAAAGCGGCTGTGCAGGGTTTAAGCCCACACAGCCGCTTTGCGTAGAAATGCTTTTACAACGACAAGAAAATCCCAATTATATTTTGAACCAAGCATTCAAATACCCACAGTTGAGAAACGTCAGCAGCCGGTCAATACTGACCGGCTGCCGCACTGTTTTTATTGAGCTATCGTTCCCCGTCCCTCGGTTTTAAGGGTTTATCTCACATATACTCACTCATTCGCAGGATTTCAACACCTTAGATCAGATCAATCTTAGGATAGAGAACAGATGAACC
>NZ_JBWDNV010000023.1:0-3609 GCF_056269375.1 Paenibacillus sp. J22R56 | reverse complement strand
TCCATGAAATGGTTTTGTTTGACTTGCTCAAACTTGTTTTTATCGCTTTTTCCGTTATTTCTAACGGGGCAGTTTTGCTCGTTGTTCAGTTTTCAAAGAACAATTTTTTTTCAACAACGCTGTATATCTTATCACGTTATCGAATTCAGTGTCAAGCTTTGTTTTCATTGATTTCAATTTCTATCTATCAATGATCTTTTAGCTTTTTGTCCTAACCGCTTGTTTCTCTCGGCCAGAAATAGAATATACCATACAATGAATAATTAATGCAAGTGTTTTTGATAATTTATTATTATTTGTATTTACATCCCCTATTTCGATATAGTTTTCAGATTATTGCACTAATTAGCTCTTTAAATTTATTAGTGTTTGATAAGAATTCATCTATTTAAATTAACAAAGATGGAATGCATTTATTATGCCTTCCATCCTCAATGTTACTCCTACTCTCCTATCGTTTGTCGATCTGGCGCTGAGTACGCAATGATCATTCGACAAGGCTCCCAACTGGTCACCTTTGCATGATGTGGAACACCTCGTGGAATTCGGAGCATCATCCCTGGTTCTAGATGGAACACTTCGTCTCCAAGCGAATGATCACACTCACCGGACAATACAAAAATAAGCTCCTCACAATTGGGATGAATATGCCTCCCGTTCGCCTGACCAGCTTCGATATAGACCATACCAAAAGTCATTTCAGACTCTGGATCAATGTCCTGACTGCATAACCAATGAATCTTACCCCAATCCATCGGCAGAATGCGGCCCTCTTCTTCTTTTCGCAAGTCTGAGATTGTAGCCATTACCCGCACTCCTTACTTGGTAGATTGTAATCCATGCCTTAAGAAACGAATACATTCATCTAGCCCTTCCACGATAGAACCACCGCTTTCTTCATCTGCAGATATCCAGCCGCGGTACCCGGTATCTATAATTGCTGCAAATATCGGTTCAAAGTCAATTACTCCACGGCCGAGAATTTGCCAATCTCCTGCTGTGAAGTCTTTTAGGTGATAATTATCAATGACGGATGCAAAGGATCTAATCAGTTCAGCTGAATTCCCTATTCCGGATTTGACCAGATGTGCGGTATCAATTGTTAGACCTACGGTTCCCTGCTGTATGCGATCAAAGAAAATATCAAAATCTTCACGATACATAACCGGTTGATCGTAATGATGGTGGAGCGAAAGCTTCAGTCCATACTGCTGCGCTTCTTTTCCAAGCTCAGACAAACAATCTGCATAGGTGCGAATATCCTCAGTTGTCACCTGACTGCGGGACACACCGTGGCAAAATACGATTATCTCAGACCCTATCTTTTGACCAAACTGAAACAACTCCCGTAGGTTCCTGATTCCCTGTTCATCCAGACCTCCTCCGGTAATAAGCGCTGAAGCTATACCTTCCCTATGACCCCATTCTTCTATAAAACGTTCCGGTTGAAGCAAATAAGGTGCATATTGGCCTCCTTTGAGCTGCAACCCAGCATAACCAACTTTCTGATAGTCATTAAAAAGAAGATTACGCTCTTCGTCGGATGCGGTAGGTCTAGAAAAAGCATATTTGATCATCATATCCTAACTCCGTCTTTAAGCCGCACAATCTGAGATTCAGCTGCCGACTGGTAGGAAGCATCAAGCAATGCTACGGTCTTCAGGTTATCTTCTGCACTATTGCTGGCGACTGCACCTGTCTCAATCCATGTTAACAGCTGCTCGATGTTATCCAGACTATTTTGTTCGCGAGAGTAGTGGTTCTCCCATGTTTGTGATGAATTCCGTTCACCAGGGTGGTAAAGCTCAACCTGATTGTGATTACATCTGAGGGTCCCCTTCTCTCCGATTACGATCATCTCCGTTCGACTTATCGAAGAAGAGAAGCTTTGCGTATAGGTCACAATGGAACCGTTTTCAAATCTTAGCTGAACAGTTGCATCCGTCTCTCCTTGACAGTTGATCGCATCAGAAGAATTCATTAAGCATACAACCGATTCTGCCTCGCAACCCAATATTTGTCTAAATCCATCAAACCAATGGATACCCATAACCGATAAAGCATGCCGCTCACGATCGAGGCGCCATCCTGAATCTTGCCGGAAAAACATTTCATTGAATATAATCATCGCCACCGTACCAATCGTATTTTCTGCAATAATGCTCTTAACGATCTCGAATGGGTAATGACGTCTAAAGTTCTGATTCACTGCTACTGGAACGTTTAGCTGCTTTGCTTTTTCCGTAATTTCAATCGCATCATTTAATGTGTCCGAGAATGGCTTTTCTACAAGTAATGGTATTCCAGCTTCTAATAAAGGAAACACAACCTGCTTACGAATGGAAGTAGGAGTGCATACGATAGCAGCATCAATGCCGCTGTGTTGAATAAATTCTTTCAAGTCTGTAAAACGCTGTGGAATTCCATATTTTTCAGCCCGTTCTTGCAGCACTTGTTCATTTGGATCACATATTGCCGTAATTTCAATGCGTGCCGGGTTTGCTTTATAGCCTTCCAGATGCAATTCAGATACTCCGCCCGCCCCAATCAGGCCGACTTTAAATTTCTTCAACTCACTCCACCTCATTCAACTTGTTTTATAGTTATTCAACCTTGTTGAACAACAACTTGATTATAAGGGATTAGCTTCCATTCGGCAATCTATATTTTTCATTGAATTTGCTGGTATTTTAGAGAAGGTATCGGTAAAGTTATAGTACAAAGTAATCTTATGACGCGAGGGATCCCTATGGAATTGGGCAAAAGAATCCGATTAATTCGTAAAGAACAAAAACGCACACAAGATGAGGTTTCTGCAGCCTGCGGTTTTACGAAAAGCATGCTTTCCAAGATCGAAAACGGGAGCACCATGCCAGCTGTTGCTACACTAATGAAAATCTCTTCAGCACTAGGAGTAAAGGTATCAGACCTGCTGGAACCGTCACCGAGTAACGGAACGATCTATACGAGTGCGGCAGAGTATCAGGATATAGAAAAATGGATCAAAACAGATAAAGGCTACTCTTTCTTTGCCTTCGCATCCGGCAGAAGAGATAAAATCATGCAGCCTTATCTGTTTGTAGCACAACGAGGTGAAGTGAAAAGCCATGTCTTCTCTCACGAGGGACAAGAGTTCATCTATGTCCTTTCTGGACAAATGAAGTATAAGGTCGGCAATATCGAATATGAGATGAGCGCCGGAGATGGGATGTACTTCAACTCACTGGAAGAGCATCTTGTTATTCCTGTATCTGAACAAGTTAAATACTTAGCAATATTCACTGAAGATGCCGGGCGGCCAACATCAGATTAAGAATTGCTTTCTGCACAAATACGAAGATGCAGGAAGCTCCACTTCCTTAAAAAACAAATAAAACATAGAAACCTACCAAATAAGCTTTGGTAGGTTTCTATGTTTTCCGTATATTGCACACTGAAAACTGGATGCGAATGAATGAAACTTAAGCGATTTATAGTACTTGCGAATACTCACAAGATTTTTTAGGATAAGCCCTCGACCGATTAGTATTCGTCAGCTCCACACATTGCTGTGCTTCCACCCCGAACCTATCAACCTCGTCGTCTTCAAGGGGTCTTACTAATTGGGAA
>NZ_JBWDNV010000019.1:0-30153 GCF_056269375.1 Paenibacillus sp. J22R56 | reverse complement strand
AAACGGGTTCATCTGTTCTCTATCCTAAGATTGATCTGATCTAAGGTGTTGAAATCCTGCGAATGAGTGAGTATATGTGAGATAAACCCTTAAAACCGAGGGACGGGGAACATTAGTTCAATGTTTTAGGGAGCGGTTTGCCGCGGCGTCAGCTGCTTGTTCTGCTATTAAGTTAAGGGCAGATTAGTTTAAAAAATGACCATGATACAGAATTAAGAGGTGGGCTTATCGTTAGCTCTCTCAGAGGTTTCTTGCAGGTAGTAATAGCCTTATAAATAAATCAAATAAATCTTCAAATACAATGGCAATGAATAAAGGCAGTAAGATTGATTTAACGTTTCTTTTACTAATACAATTCCCTTCGACGTAAACTGGGCGGAGTGTGGTATCCTATTTCCCGCCACTATACCTAAGGATAGTAACTGATCTTCATATCACTTCTTTTCAGCAGGAAGACTCTCTCCTATAATGGAAGCAGGTTTCGCCTATCGTATGGAACAGGCAGAATCGAATCCTTTACGAACAAGAGGTGCAGTCTTGCTGTTAGTCAAACGAATCCTCCAATTAGCGATCCCTTCCATCGCCACCTTCTCCTCCATGACCTTCACTGGCTTGCTGGTGCTCATGATCGTCGGAAATCTGGGAGCGGCATCGATCGCGGTTGTTGGCATTACGAACATTATCATTTATAACCTGTGGGCCTTATTCTCCGGCGTACAAGGAGCGATTAACTTTCTCGTTGCCCAGAACAATGGCTCCGGCAATATCCGGCAGGGAAACCAGCGGATGCAGATTGCCCTGCTCATCACAGCCGTACAGGGAATTACTCTGCTTGCGGGCAGCTTTCTGCTCCCTTATGGGATTCTTTACCTGATGGGCTCTAATGAGACCATCCTCACTCTCGGTTCCCCTTATCTGCTGGTGAGAATGCTCGCACTGATCTTCACGATGTTTAATACAGTGTTCTTTGCCTATATGCGGGCCGTCGGGGATACGCGTACGCCAATGACTCTCTCGCTCATTAATAGCGCGCTAGTGGTCACATTAACTTATGTCTTGGCATATGGGGAGTTCGGCTTTCCGAAACTCGGACTTCAAGGTGCGGCGTGGAGCATGGTGGCTGCCGAGGCGGCTACCTTCCTGCTCAGTTTGCTCGTATATTACCGTTTCATGAGTGGCACGTACGCAACGCGGAGCTGGGTACGCATCGAGATGCAACAGGTGCGTCTGCTTTTGTTCGAAAGCATGAAGCTTGGTATAGCGGAGCTGTCGAACAGCGTTGGGATGCTTGTGTTTACTGCCTGTATCACAAGACTTGGCACGACGGCGATCGCCGCCAACGAGATTGCACTTAACATTTTGTCCTTCGGGTTCATGCCTTCAAATGGCTTCGGCGCTGCGGCTACGATCGGGATTGGACAGGAGGTGGGCAAGGGTAATGGCGCTGCTGCCAGAAGATTCGGCATTGTGACGGTTTATCTGGGCCTGATCTTTATGGCGCTGATCTCGGTCGTCTTCTTCTTGTTCGCCTTGCCGATCGCCAAGCTGTACACCTCGGAGGCGGTGGTGTATGAAACGGCGGTTTCGCTCATCCATCTGACCGCTTGCGTGCAGTTGTTCACAGGGGCAAACATTATCTTCGGCGGTGGACTTCGAGGCATAGGTGATACGACGTTTTTGTCACGGACGGCACTCGCTTTGAACTGGTTGTTATTCATTCCATTGACGGTCCTGTTGACCAGGGTACTCGATTGGGGGCAAACAGGCGCTTGGTCGGCGCTGTGCATGCTGATCGTACTAACGGCGGTTGCCAACGGGTGGCGCTACCTGACGATCGACTGGTCGCGAGTTAAAGCGAAGACTGGAAAAATACCGGCAACGTCAGCGGCTGGACATATGTAATAAAGAGAAAACAGCGGGTTATCACGACCGGCTGTTTTTCGTATGCTTGGAGCGTATCTAGCACATAGCAGCCACCGCGGTAGCAGCTCTTTCTTTCGTTAAGCTATTGGGCAGACAGCTCAACAAACAAACAGGATATCCTTGTCTTGTTTGGTATAACTACTTTGGATAGACTTCAACAGCAACTTAAACTCGGAGACGATAAAGCATTATCTGAACTAATAGTCTTATTTGGTCCAACTGGGACTTTACAAGAAATATCAATTAGTAATGGTTGGGGAGAAGAGTTCCTTTAAGTTAGCTACTCAGTTCGACGATATTGTGATGCCAGATGACTACGATATAACTAGGAAATATAGCTCAATACAACACGACGGCAGCTGGTTTGATGGTCAGCTGCCGTTCTTCATTGAAGTAAAGGGCAGGTTTGCGTAACAAATGGAATTTTTTTACGTCTAAAGAGTAATCTCTATACTAAATGATGCTTTACTTATTTTATAGAGTGGCTCCATAATTCAAAGGTAGGTGTATTAATGTACAAATTACTTAAAATTCTACTGTTGTGCTTTTAGTGAGTATACTTGCATCATGTGGCTCCACAAGCACGACTTCTGGGCTAATAAAAGTTGTCAGTAAAGAGAATTCAGAGAGGAACTCATACTGGATTAAGGTTGAAGATTTAGGAAAACATCCTGAGGAGGTTCAGCTGAAAGTAACTAATGAAAATACTTGGAACCTTATTTTAGAAGGAGAAATTTATAGCGTAATATACGATTTTAAAACAAAAGATGAAAATAAATACACCGGAAAGCTTGTTTTTATAAATCCGGCAGATAAGCCTTGAATAAAATTTTCGAAGCTTAAGCTAAACGAGGGACGGGGAACGATAGCTGAAGGCCAAACTTAAAGCTGTGCCGGCAAAAGGAGGGTTAGTATGTTTAAGATTATATTCACCCATATTATTATTTGGGAGGATTCATAGGGTTATTTTTTTGCTACTTATTATCGAAGGTTTATCAAATATGGGTGATTGCTTTTCTTGAAAAAGAAGCACGACTCGATCGATACTGAACCGGCATTTTGGGAACAGATTTATCAAAAACCTGCTTTATTCACATTTTGGACAGTTCTAGTTTTCATTCTGATTTGTTTATTACTACTCTCAAGAGAATTTATTAAGTTAGAGAGAATTCGAACGGAAAGTAAGCAAGAAAAGTTGAACTAACTGGGAACTTTAGTATAACTTTTGGAAAGTAAGGTGAACGGTAAGATGTTGGAGGATACATTTGTCTGGGGAATATTCGTAGCAGAAAGTTCTACCTCAAAGCCATTCCCGAATTTCTTTCCGGTTGGACTATATACAACACGCGAATTAGCTATTAAACAAATTGAAACAATGCCCAGGGAAAATAATTATCAACTTCTTAAAATGCCAATTAATAAAGATTTTTCGTATTACCATAAAAAGAATGGAAAATTAGTTGGAATGGATGCTATCCATCACGAACATTTTCATTTTAAAGACGAGTCTCATTAACTAACCATTAAGCTATCGTAAGAACGTTAGTTGAGAACAAAAAAATGGCAGCTGATCTAGATGATCAGTTGCCATTTTTGTGAAGTAAAGGGCAGGAAATGCACGGAAAGTCATTTTTATTTGCGATAGTATTTAACTCGAAGGGAGGGAGAACGATGGATTGGTTGGAGAGGATGAAAAGCGCCATGGATTATATCGAAACGAATTTGGAGGACAATATCTCATATGATGACATAGCGCAGATCGCCTGTTGCTCTACGTATCATTTTCAACGAATGTTCCCGTTCATCACCGGAATCTCGTTATCCGAGTACATCCGACGTCGACGTTTGACATTAGCGGCTTTTGAACTGCAGACAACCGATGCAAGGGTGATCGATGTTGCCATGAAATATGGATACCAATCGCCAGAAGCGTTCGCACGGGCGTTCAAGAATCTCCATGGGATCATGCCGATATCTGCGCGCGATAAAGGCGTTTCCTTAAAAGCCTATCCTCGAATGTCCTTTCATATCTCAAAAAGAGGAGATGTCGAGATGAATTACCGGATAGAACAAAGAGGAGCTTTTGAGATGTTCGGCGTTTATGGTCTTGTTAGTCAGGATTTTCAAACAGCATTTACTGATGTTCCTCAGTTCCGTGAACAATGTGATGAGGACGGCAGTGTGGATCTAATGAACGAGTTGCTGGGGCGGTTTGGTAATACCGTGCTGCACGCTGCCTTATATGACCATACGGGAGAATCATTCAAGTACATGGTTTGCTATCATCTACCGAAGGGACTTGAAATTCCGAAGAGATTTACAAAGCTTTCTGTTCCAGCTTTAACATGGGCTATTTTCCCGGAGCCGCAATGTGATTTATAAAAACTATGGGAACGGGTATATACCGAATGGTTCCCGACATCTGGATACGAACAGGTTGAGAGTCCTCAATTCGAAATGTATTATGGAATGCCAGGGCATACACAGGGTGAGATCTGGATACCAGTAAAGAAAAAGTAACGATGGAACTAACGAAGAGCGTTAGTTCCATCGTACAACCAAGGATGAAGCAGCCGGCACGATCGGCAGCTTCATTACGTTAACTGGGAACTTTAGTTTAATCAATACAGAGGCAGTAGATCAGAGGATCTACTGCCTCTTTTATTGAATGAAAGGACAGGATTTGTTTTAGTTACATGGAGAATACTTCCAATACAAGTTCTATTTTTAGGAGGTAAAGTGTATGGGTCCAAGATTGGAAACGATCCGGTTAATTCTTAGATTGTTTGAACCCTCGGATGCAAAAACAGTACAATTATTAGCTGGAAATGAAGAAGTTGCTCGGACAACACTCACTATTCCTCATCCACATCCTGATAGAGCAGCTGAAGCATGGATAGAACGTATTCGAAATGCATTCAATAATGGTGATATATACTCTTTCGCAATGATAAGGAAGGAAGATGAGGTGCTTATTGGTTGCGTAAGTTTACGTGTCGCCAAAAGCGAAAATCAGGCTGAGTTAGCATATTGGGTAGGTCATCCTTATTGGGGACAAGGATATGCCACAGAGGCTGCCCAATCAATATGTAAGTTTGGCTTTACAGACCCTAAACTTAAAACGTATATTTGCTGCTGCAATGGTGAAAAATCGAGCATCATACACCGTAATGAAAAAAATAGGGATGAAAACTGAAGTTAACTTCCCTAAACAAATATTAAAATCAGGCGTTTATGAAGAATTAGTTCATTACGCTCTGACTAATTAAACTATCTGGAAACGATTGTTCAACATAAGCAGTGCAGCAGCCGATCAATATTGAACGGCTACTACTGTTTATCAAGTGATGGGTAGAATTGTGGTATTCTAATAAGGGTCAATTTGATTTGGGAATTCTAGGGGGAAATATAAAGAGAATAAAAGTTGTATTTGTGCTAGTCATTTTTCTTATTTTAGGCGCGTGCTCAAAAGACGATAGTAATTCAGAGTGGATAAGAGTTGCTGATATGACGGGGAGACCTGTCGTGCTCACTATAATCACTGATAGAAACCAAATTAATAATATAAACCAAGTTACTGAGGTGCTTAAATGGCAGGACAGGCAAATAGAAACTACTGGTGACTCCAATTATCAATTTTGGTTAGAACGTAAAGGGGACGAATTCAGAATTACTAATCAAACTGAATAAAGCTGCCGGTACACGATCGGCAGCTTTGTTACGTTAAGGACAGATTAGTTCAAATATTTAATGCATGCAGTGGACACGTATTTGAAGCAATCTATAATTAATTGCTCTAAAGGAAGGTTTAAATTATGATTGAACAACAATCATTGCTAGCAGTAGCGGACAATAATGTCCATAGGCTTAGGTAGATTAAGCAAGAATGTTTGGAGGTTAATCCGATATGAAAAATTTAAATACACTATTTCGGCAAAGAATTGGAATGTTATCTCATGAAACAATACAGTTTGATAACTTAGATGTTTTACTTGAAAGAATTGCACGAGAGATACCATTTGAAAATCTTTGTGTCATTGACAATAGTGCAAGAAATATTACCAAAGAGAATTTAATAAACAAAATAATTACTAGAAATGAGGGCGGGCTGTGTTATGAGCTCAATACTATTCTGCATTTGTTCTTAATTGAAAATGGATTTACTTCGACCCTTGTTAGGGGTAGAACATACGACCATAATGAAAAACGTTGGAGTGCCGCTGGAAAGACACATATTTTAAATTTAATCACTCATGAAGATCATCAATATGTAGTTGATACTGGTTTCGGAGCAAACTTACCTTTAAGACCTATACCCTTAAGTGGAAGTGTTGTTGAATCTCATAATGGAGAATTTAGAGTGGAAAAAAACCGTAGTAAAGACGGTGAGTATTTTTTATATATTAGATTAAAACATAGACAGGAAGATTGGAAATTAGGTTATATATTTAATTCCACAGAGGAAGTAAAAGATTTTTCCGTGCTGAATGAAGTGCAGAAGTTAATAATAGAACATCCCGAATCACGTTTTAATAAAAAACCATTAGTCACAAAGATAAATGAACGAGGAATAATAATATTAACGAATGCTTCTTTCATCGAATTGAATAATGGTAAAGAAACTAAAAAGGAAATAGATGACACTATATTTAAGAAAATGCTCATTAATGAGTTTAATATTAGAACCTTTGGAAACTTTTCCTCAAAACTATAATTCATTTAAACGAGGAACGTTAGTTGAGAACAACAAAATGGCAGCTGATCCATATGATCAGTTGCCTGTTGAAGTAAAGGGCAGTTTAGCGTAGTGACAACTCACAGAAAAGATGTGAGGGAGACAGATACACATTCTTGTCTTTTATCGATATAACTTCTTGTCCTACGACAAAAGACCATGATTGTGACACAACCAGCTTGTCGGACGACAGGAACATCTATACAATGAAAGTCGCAAAAACTGCGGCTTTTTTATTTTTTGTATAGAAGTTCTTGTCGTTTGTTTAAGACAAGAACATCTATACAAAGCCGTAATAGGATAAGAACTTCTAAACAATTACGGAAATAAGTTATTCAACGAAAGGGCAGGATAGCGTGGCATATACACCGAATTAAGGGGAAATGTATCTGCGTTTCTAGTCATTCAGGAGGTAAAAAACGGACAAAGAAAAGACTAGAGAAAAGAATAAATTGCTATTCAATCTGCAGCAAACGACAAATCAGTTCTATCTAGTTGCAGAATTCGACTCTTCTGGTAATTCTATTGCAACACCCCTTGACTAATTGCTAAAGAAGCTCAAGCGTGGAAATTCGTTATAGATTTTCGCACCAACCAGCCTTCTGAATTTGATCTATTACTCAAAGATTTTCAATGAAAGTAAATTACGGGCTATGACACGTTCTGCCGGTCGTTAAGCAACAAAAAGAGGGGGAGTTTGGTTATGATACTTAGTGTTGAAGAACGGGACCAAATATTGGCCCAACTGAATGAGCGGCAGCGGCAATACTTATCAGATTATCTTGTTCGCGGTCATCGGACAGTATTTGCTAATGTCATGGCCAAGGAGAAGGGTTTTCATATTCCGGAGGATTCGGATCCGGCAGAAATCGAAAGGTTATTGCAAGACTGGATTTATGTGGGGTATATTGATGGCGGCCATGTTAGGCAGGACCTACGATGTGAATGCGGCCGGCCGCTGAGATATCAGCACCATGTAAGGAATAAATCCACTGGCGAAATAAAGTTTTTTGGTATTGAGCATTTAAAAGAGCATTTGGGAATTGGGGCAACTACAGTAGCTGCCGTTAAAAAAGGGTTCGATGCCATTGATTATGAATTGGACGAGCTTCTAACCAAGTGGAAAAATAAATGGATCATGGATCCGGATTTGCTTCAAGTGGATAGTATTCCAACGCCGGTTGCCGAACAAATTAAGCTTGGTCTCCCGTTGCTTGAAAAACAAATACGCAGCTTGAAACAGAATCGAATCAGATTACTTCCTAGAAAGCTAACCTTTGAAGGAAAAACGCCTCCCAAAGAAGTAGTTGCAGAAATCGAAAGAGATTTATTCAGCTGGAACGAGCCTCCCCAGACTTCACAGAACGATCCTTTTTATCTTTCGGAGAATTTAAAATCAGCTATACAAAGTTATATTAAGAGCGGTACTCAAAGCGCCCGTATCATTTCTGATTTACTGATTCTTGAGCACGCAGCTCCGAAGAAGCGTTTGATTACTGGTAAGCCGGAGATTTATGCTGCTGTGTGTATGTATATTGAACGTCATTATAATGTAGAAATTACTACATTGGGCGCGGAAGATCGTATTTACACGATTAATTCATAAGAAGTAGAAGTACTCCAAATGGGGAAGAAGCGTCAAAAGGGGATAACACATAAGAACGGTGCTGCAGAGAAGCTCGCGAGGATTTCTCTCTCGGATGTTCGGTCTGCTATGCGAGGTCGGCCAGACCCTTCGAAAATATTTTGGTGGTTATAAAAGAATATAAAAAGACATTTAGAGGTCTAACATGAAAATTAGATTCAATCATCCAGAGACAGCTATTCCAATGGTAGGTTTTTGGGAAGATCGAGACGCATTTTACTTTGATATTGAGTCTCCTAAGGAAGTGATGAATAATTTTTCCGAGAAAGAGTTAACGAATATATCCTCGAGTACAACACAGAGCGCTACCAATGGGGATTAAAAAGATGACTCCTGATGAATACAGAAGTCATCTTCTTACAGCCTAAGCCCTTTTTATTACGTCAGTTCAGTCATACGGCTGACGTTTTTTTACTTTATCCCTATTCACTAGCCGGCATATAGACAGACTAAATAACTTCGATAGATCCACAAATGGGGGTTTTTCTACGCTGTTGTACTCTTCTTCACTGATTTCAACAATAGAGCCTTGCAAATTCTGCTCTTGAAGCTCAGCTCGAACTCTATTTAGCATTTCTTCTTAAGAGAAGGAGTATTACTTCCTTTTACGTTTCCGTAAAAAAAAATCGTAATATTTTGCTCAAAGGAATGATGGTTCATTATTTCCTAAAATGAGGGAAACCGAACGGGAGGTATTAGCTTAAACCAGCACAACAGCTAGCCGGGAAGTAAAGAAAGAGGAGTTGTGGCCGTAAAACGCCGAAATGAGCAAAAAAGAAACGATAGAAGACATGCACAAGCTGGCCGCTGAACGTGGCGGACGCTGCCTGTCCGACCATTATATTAACAGCAAAACAAACCTCACTTGGGAATGTGCCAGTGGCCATACATGGGACGCAGTACCCGGCAAGGTAAAGCTAAGGGAATTGGCACGGACGCATGGTGGTGAGTGTCCGGCAACTTCCTACATAAACAACAAAACCCCGGTTCCCTGGCGTTGCAAATTTGGTCATGAGTGGAATGCAAAACCCAATGATATCACAAGTGGCCAGTGGTGTGGGAAGTGCGCAGGAAATCAACCATTAACAATCGATGACATGCATGAAGCTTCAAGGAAGCGTAACGGTTTGTGTCTTTCCAAAGAATACGTCAATAATCAAACGCCTCTTTTTTGGCAATGCGAACAGGGGCATACATGGGAAGCTACTCCTTCTGACGGTCCGGAAGATGGTGTAGGAAATGTTCGACCAAAAGGCGATCCGAAGCCCGGAAAAAATACTATAGAGGAAATGCATGAACTGGCTCGTCGACGTGGCGGTGAATGCTTATCGAATGTTTACGTTAATAGTCAAACACCGTTGTTATGGAAATGTAGTCTTGGACACCAGTGGTCGGCAAAACCAAATAACATTAAGAACGGAACTTGGTGTCCGAAGTGCAAGAACCGGAAAAAGTAAAGTGGGATTGCAAAGAAAGATATCTCGGTTGTCATCAAATGCGGCTCTTTTCAAATCTTATGAGCTTAATGACTCTATTAATCCGATGCAAGATACCGTAAAATATAGGCATACTTTTTATTTTAATTTTTGCTCCCGCCAAGCGGCTCAGGGAGTACCGTTGCTAGACTATTACTAACCAAACGCCTACCTATAGGTGCCTTAGTCTGTCCTTTTTTAGGAAGATGAAGCTCCTTTGGGTAGGCTTTTTTGCGTCTAAAAAAAGGAGGTGTACAAGGGATGAGGACGTCATGTTCATGTCCAGAGAAGTGTGCTCAAAAGGCGAAGATCCATCGTGAGCACCAAGAGAAATTTTTGAGTAACGCTCAAGACCGACTGGAAAAATTCCAAGAATTCTTGACGCAAAACGTGAACGCTTTGGTAAAGAGCAGACACGGTGACTGGCGACAAATCGACCGGTCTTTCTCAATTAATCAGATCAGAGAGGCAGTTCAGTTTGGGAACGTCCGGCTAACGTCTCACGGGCAACCATTATAACGTAGAGAAGGGAAACTTGCATGTTACCGGCACCATCAGTGAGCCCGGTCTCGTCTACGTGAACGGAATTCAAGCCGGGGTACAGGCGGACCTTACGTTCAGCGTCGACATCGACTTGCACCCGGGGATGAACCGAATCAACGTTACCGGCTCCGACTTGGCGGGCAACACCGCCTAGCCGGCCGGCTATAATGTCGTTCCCGCCGAAGGGTAAACGCATGAATGGAATTGGGAATAAGCCTGTATGAACTAGTCATACAAATTCTTGTAGTCCATGAATGTGGCAAAAGGCCAAGCGTCTATGAGGAGCTGACGCAGCTTCGGATCAGCAGCGAATTTCCATTCGAGGAGCCGTCGGAGCTTGAAGAGATTCGGCGATTGCGTCCAGCAGCCCCTGACTTGGCGAGCCGGGATTACAGCGAGCAACAGTGACGGGACAAGTTATATGGCGCCTGGATCGGGAGAAGCGCCGAATGCGCGCTAGGAAAACCGCTCGAAAACGGATTGTTCATGAGCGGAAGCGGCGGACGGCCCGGCTGGGAGAATGTGAAGCTCTGGTTCGAAGGTGCGGATGCCTGGCCGATTCAAGGCTATACGCCGCAGCATTCGAGGGCGGAGGCCGACTATGGTCTTGCCTTGTCCGACTGGAGCAAGGACAGCTTCCGCGAGAACATCCGTTTCATGGAGTCGGACGACGATATTCGATACACCGTATTGGGACTGCGTCTTCTGGAATCGCACGGCCATAATTGGGATTCGTTCACGCTCGGCAAGCATTGGCACCAGCATCTGACCTACGGTCAGGTCCGTACGGCGGAGACGCAGGCGTACTTAAACTTCGCGCAAGAAACGAGCCATATGAGCAGTCATAAACCGGACGATTGGCAGACCAAAAACGAGTGGGTGCGAACGTACCTCAATACGTACCGTGAGTGGATCGGCGCGCAAATTAGAGCGGACGGCTGGGGCGGCGGGGCGGCGGGCCAGCCGGAGCTTGCAGCTGAATTCGCATGGCGGGACGCTTCATTCTCGCATGTGAAGAACGGGATCTATGGCGCAATGTTCATCGCCGCCATGATTGCGGCGGCTTTCACCGAAACCGATAACGAGCGGATCATTGCCATCGGCCTTGGCCAAATTCCGTCTACCTGCAGGCTTGCCGCCGACATTCAGCAGCGGTAGACATTGCCCGCAGCGCCAAGGACCAGCTGAAGCTGGTAGATGAAATCTGGCGCGCATTCAACCATTACCATCCCGTCCATACGAATAACAATGTCGCCTTAGTTGCCGCATCGCTCATCTTTGCGGGGGATGACTTCGAGCGGGGGATAACGACAGCCGTCCTCGGAGGATGGGATACCGATTGCAACGGTGCCACGGTCGACTCTATTCTCGGAGCCAAGCTGGGAGCTCTGCACATTCCGGACTGCTGGAAGAGTCCGCTGAACGATACGCTGTACGCTCAGGTCAACGGCTTCCATCCGATTGCGATATCCGAATGCGCCGGAAGGACATTCGAGGTATTCCGAAAGCTGCAGGCGGCTACTTGAAGATAGCTGGTCCGTGAAGCCGATTCCTTCCGGTAAAAAACAAGCACACACGAGCGAATCATCGTTCATGTGTGCTTGTTTGGTTATATCGCGGCTATTCGGCCGCCACATCCTCCCGGCTCTCCAGCCGGACATGAAAACCAACCTCGAACATCCGTTCCCAAGGCATTCGAAGGTCGCAGAGCTGAATCCGCTCCGGCTGCAAGTCCTTCAAATATTTCCTAGTAAATACGGTCAGCATGGATCTTACAAGCTCAACGACCTCATCGTACTGGCCGGAGATGTCGAAATAGGTACCTCCGATTGCCGGAAGATGGGCGGTATGAATCTGAGATCGAGCGATCGATTGATATCCCCAGTCTTCAATCAGGCGCTGAATGTAGAACTCCCGGCTGTACCGTCCTCGCGCCTCGCTGTCCCCCTGCGGCTGCCGCATATAATAACTTTCAATAATTCCATGGGCGATGACCGTTCCAAGGGTATTGCCGGATGTATTCCAGCCGGCATAGGCATGGATGGAACCGAGCAGCCCGAGGGTAGTTAGGGATTGCATGAGCGAATGATCGCTCCCGTTCAATGTGGCCACGTCCGCCAGTGCAACGGCCTTGCCTTTGCCCAGATATCGCCGGAGTGCCGTCGTAAACTCACGGGGATTGATCTCGGAGAAATACGAACGATGCCGTTCACGAACCGGAGTCGAGCCGCCGGCGATGGCATTCTGTCCGTTTGCAGGCGAATGAACCATAAGAATGAGGTCGGCTTCGCTTGCGGAATCGCCGATGAACCCGCCGGCTGCGGTGACGTGCGCTTTGACGCTTTCGCCGAGCGTACGGTCCTCGAGACTTGGAATGATGGAAGGGCCGAGCGTGGAGGAGTATCGGACATACAGCTCCGGCTCGTAATGATGGAGATCGCAGAAAACCCGGCTCATCAAGGTACAGCCTGCTTCGTCCGCTCCCGGATAGATATGGATGCGGTCATTCAAATTCAGGCTGTCGGCCAGCGCGATCAGGTTGTTTCGTTCGGAGGCGGTGAAGCCGAATTCGGCGTTGTCGTCGAGCGGGATAATGAGCATGTCAAGCACGTTCTCTTGAACGAGCATGATGGAGGCTTCATTGACTGCCGCATTCACGCTTCGGCGGTTCAAATGCTCTTCAAGCACATGAGGTGGAATGGCTTTCTGTACATGATCCCAATCGGCTTGCTCGGAAGTATGGAGCGGATGATGGGTTCTTTTGTCCTGTAACCAAGAATACTGATAGATTAGCTTTCCGTACTGCGCATAGTAGGAAGGTTCCTCGTCGTCGCTGTCGTAGGAAGGCGTGCGCATGATCAAGTTCGTGCCGAAGATTTTAAGGGAAGGACAGGCGGCTTTCAGTTCGCGGAGCAGCTGCAGCTTGGCTAATGCCTCTTCTTGCGTAAAATGATGCAGCCGCGAGGGCACGATGCCGCCATAGACGAGCATGTCGGTCGAGACGATCAGCGCCTCCGCGTCCTCCGCAGCGCCGAGCAGCCACTGCACGATTGCGGTATGCTCAGCCGGTTGTTTCTTCTGACCGAGTATGCGGATGGAAGGGGAGTTAACGGTCATACCGGCAAGTCGTGCCAGCTCAAGCGGGTATTGTACATTGCAAGGTCTCTCATCTAAAGGTAAATAAGCAACCTGGAACATATGAATTTCCTCCAATACCGAATTGTGGAAGCCTATTTATTATAGCACCCAAATAAAAGAGAATATATCCAAAAAACAATAAATAAAAAAAGAATTCTTCCATTAGCGGCGGAACGGTGTTATGATGGTTACAAATACCAGTAACTGTTACTTCCATAGCCAAAGGAGCGGATAGGATGAAACAATCGCTCATTAAGAAGCTGCAAAACGGATGTATCGTCTCGTGCCAGGCGTTGGAGCATGAGCCTCTGTTTGGATCCGACATCATGAGCGCTATGGCAGTTGCAGCCGAAGAAGGCGGTGCGGCGGCGATTCGGGCCAATACGCCGAAGGATGTAGCGTCGATTAAACAACGCTGCTCGCTGCCGGTCATCGGTTTATATAAGAAGAACTATCCGGACAGCCAAGTCTACATTACGCCGACGATGAGAGAAGTCGAGGAGCTGGTCGCCGCCGGAGCCGATCTAATCGCACTGGATGCAACCGGTCAGCATAGACCGGGCGGGCAAGACTTTTCTGCGCTTCTTGAGCAGATTCGGAGCGCGTTTCCAGATATTCCGATTGTAGCCGATGTCTCGACCTATGAAGAAGGCGTTCGGGCGATGGAGCTTAAGGTCGACGTCGTGTCAACGACGATGTCCGGCTACACGCCTTACAGCACCCAGATGGAAGGGCCGGACATCGAGCTGGTAGAACGGCTGGCGGCATTGAGCGATGTGCCGGTTCTGGCTGAAGGCCGGATTTGGACCGTAGATGATATGATTCGGTGCTTCGAAGCCGGGGCTTACGGAGTTGTCGTCGGCACTGCGATTACGAGGCCGCAGGAGATTACGAGAAGATTCGTCAGAGCAATCCACACACGTGTTAACAGTTAAACTCATCCCCCCTGCTTATTCCTTACTATGCTCTTAAATAGAGGAGTTTTCTTCCCAGATTATCCGGCTAGAGTGGAATATCCCTTGCGAGTACAGAGCCTATCATCTATTCTTTCATTAATAAACGAAATGAACAAGGGAGAGAAATAATGAAAAAAGTGCGCAAATTAAATAATTCCACCAATACGCTGCTCTTCATATCAAGCGTGTATTCCTCGATGACCAAAGCGGAGAAAAAGGTCGCCGACGCGGTGCAGAACAATCCGGAAGAGGCCGTTCTTGCCACGGTTACGGATTTGGCGGAGACGGCCGGGGTTGGCGAAACGTCGGTCATTCGGTTCTGCCGAACGCTTGGCTTTCGCGGCTATCATGACTTCAAGCTATCCATCGCACAGGATCTGGTCAATATGCCGAGCTATACCAGCGGCGAAATCGTTGATGAAGATGAACCGATGGAAATTGCCCGCAAAGTGACGCTCAACAATGAGAATGTTCTGAAGGGCACGCTTGATCTGCTGGACCTGGAACAGATTGATCAGGCGGTATCATCGATATTAGGAGCGAAGCAGATTTATATTTACGGCGTCGGATCTTCGGGCATTACCGCGCTGGATGCCCATTATCGGCTCATGCGTCTGGGCTTCAAGGTGGAAGCGCAGCGCGATGCCCACATCATTGCGATGTCGGCCGCGCTAGTAGATAAGGAAGACGTGGTCATTGGCATTTCGACCTCTGGCAGCACGAAGGATCTTGTCGATCCGATCAAGCAGGCGAAGAGTAATGGCGCTACCGTCATTTGTCTGACCAGTCATGCGAAGTCGCCGATTACGAACTATGCGGATACCGTGCTGCTCATTCCATCACGGGAAATGCCCTTTCAGGGAGGCGCACTGTCGACCAAAATGGCACAAATTCACATGCTGGACATCTTGTCGACCATTATCACATCGAAGAAGAAAAGCGAAACGAGCGATTCGATCACGAGAACAGCGAATGCGGTAGCGGATAAGCTCTACTAGAGCGGGACCGCTGCCTTGCCGCGAGGGGGATAAGGATGATGGAGCTGTCGGTAGGCGTGGATATCGGCGGGACGAAAATTCATGCTGCCTTGGTAGACGAACAGGGACGTATCTATGTGGAGGAGAAATTGCCGACAGATTCCGCGAAGGGGGCGGACAGCGTGATGGAGCGGGTGCTGCAGAGTATTGAGCGCATGCTGGATTCGGCCCCTCGCGCGGCGCAATCCGCTGCGATCCAAGGAATCGGCATCGGCAGCGCAGGGCAGATTGATTTTTCCACCGGTACCGTTGCATTTGCGGTCGATACGCTGCCCGGGTGGACGGGAACCCGGATTAAGGCAAGAACAGCGGAGCGGTTTCCCGATTTACCTGTTATCGTGGATAACGACGTCAATGTCGCAGCTGTGGCCGAGCAGCGGATTGGAGCGGCAAGCGGGCTGCGCAATTTTATTTGCCTGGCGCTCGGAACCGGAATCGGCGGCGCTATTGTCGTGGACGGCAAGCTGGTACGCGGCACATATGGCGGGGCAGGCGAATTGGGTCATGTGTCCGTCGATTTTAACGGCCCCCGATGCTCCTGCGGTAACCGCGGCTGTCTGGAGCTTTATGCTTCCGGCCCTGGAATTGCGAGAATCGCCAGAGAGGGCTCCTTCTCGTTCGCGGATTCGCTGCAAGTCATAGAAGCTTGGCTGGCGGGAGATTCTCAGGCGAACCAAGTCATGGATATCGTGATCAGGGCGTTATCTTCGGGCATAAGCGGCTTTATCCATACGTTCAATCCGGAAGCGGTCATTATCGGCGGCGGCGTAGCGGAGGCAGGCGAGCGATTCCTTCATTCCATCCGGCAAGAAACGGAGTGGCGAACCTCTGCGGCGATGTGGAAGGCCGTGCAGCTGGAGCCGGCCGCCGCGGGCAATCATGCCGGTGTGATCGGTGCCGCCCTGCAGATGTGGCACTACTCTGTATTAGAATTGCGGTGCGAGGGGGGAGCGGGATGATTCGTTTTGCCGTCATGTCCGACATCCATGTTCAAGATTGGGATCTGGAGTCCCAGGATCGTCTCATCTCGGCGCTTCATGATTATGGAAGTCTGCCGCAGCCGCCGTCCGTGATTGTCATCAATGGGGATCTTACCGAGGGACATGATGAGGATTATTCGACCTTGCTCCGATTACTGGCAGCTCATGCGCCTTGTCCTGTCTATGTGACCATTGGCAACCACGAGTACTATCGCATGTGGTATCAACAATCGCCTTCGCGCAAGTGGTCGATGGATACGTTCCCGAATGGCTGGTCCTCAAGGCAAGCGCTGAAGCTGTTTCTGGACCGTTTCCAGCTGCATGCCCCCTATTATGATAAGTGGCTTCACGGTTATCACTTTATCTTTCTCGGAGGGGAATGTTATCGGGATGACGCCGAAGGGATGACCGAGCATGCATGGCTGAGCGATGACCAGCTGGCGTTTCTGGGGCAGAAGCTTCAGGAGAACAGCGGTGAATCCGAAGCAGGGTCACGCAAGCCAGTGTTCGTGTTCCTGCACCAGCCGCTTGAAGAGGTCGTGCAGCGGGAGCGCCTGGAACGGCTGCTGGCCGCCCATCCGGGAGTCATTTTGTTTGCGGGACACACGCATCATCAGCTGTTAAGCCGCGGAACCTATCTGGCAGGGCAAGGCGGCTTCGCAAGGTTGAACAGCTCCTCCATTCGCCGGCCTTGGAGCGAGCTGAATGTTCCTCTTTCAGGTTCGATCAGCGAAAGCCTATTGGTGGAAATTAGAGATGGCGAGGTCCGAATGAAAGGCCGGCGTCATGATAAACGGGCGTGGCTGGCACAAGCAAGCTTCATACAAAGTGCGGCGCCATAAGGCGGATAAGGCTGCCGTCCGTCTGAGAAAAGAGAATTATACCGTCAATTATTGTTCCGGTGAAGAAATTTACTTTATTAAGGAGGTGATCGGTCTCCATTGCCCGCTGTATCTTTCAACCTCAACTAGATCCCCATATGACTCCAGAAAATGACCGCACATATATTCGCTTCCGCATTTATCGTCTGCCTGAAGATCTGAACCATTGTACAAATAAGGAGGTAGTACGGATTTGAACACAAAACCGCTGCTCTCATGTTTGTTATCAGTTATTCTTCTTTTCACTTCGCTAGGGACGGCTGCCGCGGCCGATACATCTGCAGAAACCCCGCAATTACAGGTTGAAGGCAAAGATCCGCTTGCGGTTCAGCTGGTCGATCAGGATCGGACAACGGACTCGCTTGCGATTTTCACCCGGAACTATGGTAATGCAACGAAGCCTTTTGACACCGCTACTACGGAATATCTCGTTATTGGTGACATTGTAGCATCCGTCAATACGGTTGGGGCCAAAGGCACCTACATTCCGCCGAACGGTTATGTCATCTCCGCATCCGGTACGATGCAGGCCGCTTTGTCAGAGGTGACGGTCGGGCAAATCGTAACGACAACCTCGATCAATATCCCGGTGCTGCCGAATCAATATTTCTCCGTAGGTGGCGTAACGACCGCGATTACGGGGACGAACACGGTACGCGGAGCCGGCGCTGCCATCTTGTATACACCGGAATACGGCGCCTCGACCCAAACCAATCCGTGGGGTATGGAGCTCACCGTTGTGGACGGCATCGTCACACATGTGGCCGAGAATACCTACCCGAACGACAATGATTCGCCGATTCCAGCGGGCGGCGCGGTTCTTTCCATTCAGAGCGGGAATGCATCCTATGACTTGTTAGTCGGTAAGGTAAAAGCCGGCGATACGATCGAAATGGTGATCGGCAGCCCTCAATATCTGGCTTCCGCTGCGACCTTCGATGTCGTAAACCCGAAATCGTGTACGGATAATCCGGCCGGCTGCGACGTTGACGGCACACCCTTCCCTGGCTACAGGGGCGCCGACCAGTTAATTATCTATGACAGCACCTACGGCGATCGAACCGGCACGAACGGCTGGGGGAACGAGATCGCTATCAATGCCGGCGGCTTCGTCATCTCGAACGGCAGCAATGATACCGTGATTCCGCAGGGCGGTTATGTGCTGTCCGGTCACGGGATTCAGCGCGAATGGCTGAATAACAATGCGCCGGTCGGGGCCAAAGTGGCGATTAACTGGGCGACGAAACGCGTGACTGTTATTTTTACGCCGGAGTCTTATCTGGATAAAGCGGCGATCAACATTGCGGCGGCCGAAGCGCAGATCGCGCAGTCCAAACGGGAATTCCGTGATGTGCCGTATGCCCAGATCGAAGCGAAGCTGTCCGAAGATAAAGCGCTGTTCGAGGAAGCCAAGCAGGTGATGGCGGAGAATGGGATCGATGCTGCGCTTGATCTGCTCCAATCCCTGAACGTCGAGCTGACGAACACGATGTATCTGAACTTTGAATCGAACAAAGTGGAAACGCGCGGCATCTGGCTCCGTCCGAAGGAAACGAGCGTCGAACAGGTGCGCAGCAATGTGGCGAAGCTCAAGGCGATCAACATTAACGCGATCTATCTCGAAACATGGTGGGACGGTTATACGACCTGGCCGATCCAGATGAGTGATGATAAAGGGAAGCTGACCGAGCTCAATCCGATGTATAACGGTTTTGACGTCCTTCAGGCTTATATCGACGAAGGGAAGAAAGCAGGCATTGAAATTCATGCCTGGGTCGAAAACTTCTTCGCGGGCGGACCATCGGTGGTCAACCATCCGGAATGGCGGCTGACGACGCGGGACGGAACGGATTATGAAGTAGGCGGAGGCGGCGTGCCATGGTATTGGCTGAATCCGGCGCTCCCGCAGACACGGGATTTTGTATCGAATGTCTATAAGGATCTGCTGACGAAATATGATGTGGCATCCCTGCATCTGGACTATGCCCGTTATCCGGGGTCAGGCGATTATTCGAATGACTTTGGCTACGACGACTATACACGCGGGGAATTCAAAAAGATATACGGCGAGGCAAACGATCCGATCAATCTTCATCCTGGCGATGGCCAGATGTGGAGTAATTGGCTTCAGTTCCGTGCGAACATCATTAACACATGGGTCGAGCGCGTCGTGCAGGAAGCGCATCAAATCAAGCCGGACCTGCAAATTACGGCAGCCGTATGGCCGAACTACGAGGATGCTCCGGACTCTCATGCGCAGCAGACCAAATACTGGCTCGATCATAATCTGATCGACGAATTGTTCCATATGTCGTATGCGTCAGGAACCTCCGTCGTCATCGATGATCTGAACAAGTCGCTGGATATTGCCAAAGACCATGCGCTCGTTTCTTCCGGGATCGACAGCTTCCAGGGGAATCCGGTCTCGGCGGTACTGGACCAAGCGAAAGAAACGGTGCAGAACGGCGCTGTCGGCAACGCCTTTTTCGAATTCGAAGGCCTCTTCAACTATGGCTATGACGAGCCGCTTAAGCTCGGATTGTTCCGCAATGAAGCGGTGAAGCCGGATTACCGGTATACGCTGCCGTTCTCGACGCTGTTTACGGAGATGATCCGCAAGATCAACGAGATTTATGTGCCGTTCGGCGGGATTAGTAAGTCTGATGCGGACAAAATCGTGAAGGAGCTTGAATCATCGGCGCGCAAGCTCGAGAAGGATTCGGCGATGAGCAGAAGCGCAGCGAATACCGTGACTAACGCGATCAAGAAAATCGAGAATGAGCTGGACAAGAGCGCTTTCGTCAATCCGGATGCTGCGGCGCGTATGAAACGCGACCTTCATGTTGCCCAGACGATTGTGAACGTCTATCTTGCCAAGCAGCAGAAGGGGAATGGCAGCGAACGAAACGGAATGGAAGGGCTGACGAGCGATGAAAATTAGCCTCAGTATGTGGAGCGTGCACAAATATTGGTACGCCGGGCAATGGAGCGTCATCGACTTTCTGGAATATGCCGCGACGACGAAAGCGCAAGGGGTCGAGCTGCTCAGCGTTTTCTGGCGCGACCGCGATCAGGAGCTTCCTCAGATTCTAGCCGCAGCAGAGCGGCTTGGCCTGGAGATTGCCTGCTTCTGCGCGTGCAACAATTTTGCCGTCGAAGGAGATACGGAACGCGCCAAGCAGCTGAAGGAAGTGACGGATGCGATCGACAGCGCCGTGGCACTCGGAACCCGCATCGTTCGGGTGTTCTCCGGCGACCTGCCATACGACGGCTCCATGGATGTCGCGACCGGGATGATGTATGTCAAGGAAGGCCTCCGCTCCTCCGCAGCTTACGCTAAGACGAAAGGCGTCATCCTTTGTCTGGAGAACCATGGCGTATTCGCCGGCCGAAGCGACCAGGTGATGTCGGTCATTACGGAGATCGGTTCGCCCCATCTGAGAAGCACTTTTGACTGCGGGAATTTTCTACTCGTCGATCAGCCTCCGAATGAAGCGGTTCATGAGCTGATTGATGTGATCGGCCATGTTCACGTGAAGGATTTCAAGTATATCGAAGGGGAAACGACGGCTGTCGTCTACCAGTCGCTCGGCGGCAAACGATATGTCGGTACGGTTGCAGGCGAAGGCGACGTTCAGCTGCCATATCTTCTCGCACAGATCGCCGATCACGGTTATCCGGGCTGGTTATCGGTCGAATTTGAGGGCAGCGAGGAACCGACCGAAGGGTCGATGCGATCGGTGGACTATGTGAGCGGACTGCTGGATAGACTTTGAGAACCTGATAGAAACCATCTCGTTCAGCAAGAAGAGAGCCGGCCGAGGCGGTCGCCTCGGTCCGGCTCTTTACGATTGCTGCTATAACGGAGACATTACGGGCCAAGCCCGCTCGATCCCTTCTTGATCGAGCAAGGACTGGAAGTCTGCCAGATAGACTGCGCTCGCTCGCACGTCGTGCGGCGTCGTTCCGGTTCGTTTGCAGTAGGCGGCCAGATAGCCGGCCGCCTCGCCGATATTCCATTCGACGGGATGGAGCCGGTAGCAGCCGTTCGTAATATGGGTCGTGCCAATGTTCTTACAGGCGGGCAGCAGGTTTCTCACCCGGATGGGAATGAGGCTGCCCAGCGGAATTTGAAACGGAAGGCTCGATATGTCCAGAAACGTATTTCCGCCCGTGGTCGGGTGGAGGTCAATCCGGTAAGCGCCGATGCCGACCGAGTCGGCGAACAGCTCGGCAGCAGCGCCCTGCCTTGCTTCCGCACCGATATGCTGCTCCAGTACCGTGAACTCGGAGCGGATCCGACGCGACTCCCGTATATAGGGAGCCATGGCCAGTCCATCCTGTGTGCCAACGACATCTCGCCGGAGCCGTAGGCCCGGATAACCGGCTTTGCCATCCGTCCTGGGCGCTTCCGTCTGCATCCAATAGAGAAGGGAAAGGCTGAGCTGCTTCGCCGCTTCCGAATGCCGCTCACGCTCCTCCTCACTCACATCGATGATAGAGCCGAGCCAATAATCGTTCTGCGGCCAGTTAATGAGCGACGTGTCGCCGGAGAACGTGCCCGGGACGAAGTTATTGCGGTCCGTAATGCGGCGGTAATGAAAAAAGGGAAACCGGCCCGAGCCGTCCGACAGCAGAGTGACTTGAACGGGCTGAAGCGAAATCGGCTGCGGATAGGTCCAGCTAAGCATCTTTTCCGGCCAAAACTCGGCTTGATAGGAACGCCAGAACGCATAATCTCGCGGCCGGTCAATGATGTGAGATTCGCCTTCTATGTGTTCGACCGCATAGCAATAGGTGAAAGCCTGCATATTCTGCGGCTCTGCGGGGCCGGCAAGCGCATGGGGCTCTCCCGTTTCTTCTCTCGATTCGGCTCCCGTCACGTATTCAACCCCGGCAAGCGGAAGGACGTCTCCGCATTCGGTTGCATCAATGAAGTATGGCGCGGAGAGGTGAAGCTTATCGCCGGTTAACGTGTGGTTGACGGTGACGCCTCGAATCGAGTCGCCGCCGTCTGTTTCGGCACCAGTGATGCGATAGTGGTTGAGAACGGTGATCCGGCCGCTGTGTATATAGGGTGCCAGCATCTCTTCCAGCACGGCAAGACCGACACGCGGATCAAAGCAAAGCCGGCTAACGTTGCCGTTGCCGGGATTCAGCCGGTCGTTTGCGGCAGCTTCCCGAGAGAGAGGAAAGTTGCGCCGGTAATAATCGCGTATGCGATTGCGGAACTGCCGGTAGCTTCGGGTGCAGCCGAACGATTCGATCCATCTGTGCTCATCGGGAGGGACGGCCTGGCTCGTCAGCTGACCGCCGATCCAGGCGGTTTCTTCCGTCATGAGTACCTGAAGTCCCATCTTGGCTGCGGCAAGGGCGGCCGTGCAGCCGCCGATACCGCCCCCGATGATGACGAGATCGCTTGTTAATTCTCGATTCATACGTATACCTCCATGCGGATAGGTTAATCGAAGCGAACTTCACGGCCGGAAGAAGCGGACTCATAGATGCCGCACAGCATCTTCATCATCTCCACGCCATCCTGGACAGGGCTTAACGTTTCCTTGCGCCCAAGGCAGCTGTCGACGAAGTGGTCGATTTCGCTTTGGAAGCCGGCGTTAAAATCAAAGGATAAATTGTCCACTTGCGGCTGCAGGTTCACGATGGTGTTGTATTTCTCGCCGACGATCGCAAGCTTAGGCTCGATTTCGGCGCCGCCTTTGTCGCCGTAAATTTTGACCGTCAGCTCGTCTTCCTTGGCGTGAAGCGTGAAACTGACGTCTACGAGCAGGGATGCGCCGCCTTCGAAGCGAATTAGAGCGTTGGCAGAATCTTCCACGTTATTATTCTTGGCATCGTAATCCGCCGCTTTATAGAAAGATAAATGTTGAATATGGCTTCTGTTGCCAAGCTGGTGATAGGTATTGCCGCTGATGGAAACCACCTTGGGCCTGCCCATCAAATACCAGCACAAGTCGATAATATGCACACCCAGATCGATGAGCGGACCGCCGCCGGAGCGCTTCTTGTCCGAGAACCAGCCGCCGGGATTGCCTAGACGGCGTAGACAGGTTGCTTTGGCAAAGTAGATGCTGCCGAGCTCGCCTTGATCGATAAATTGCTTCAAGATGGCAGTATTGGAGGCGTAACGGCGCACGAAGCCAACCTGGAGCAGCTTGCCGCTTCGCTCCACGGCCTCTTGAACGAGCAGTGCTTCTGCCACCGTCTTGCATAGCGGTTTCTCGACAAGAACATGCTTGCCCGCATCAAGTGCGGCGATACTGATCTGAGCGTGGCTGTTATTCCAGGTGCAAATACTGATCGCATCGAGCTCGGCCTCGGCGAGCATTTGCTGGTAATCGGTGAAGATGTACTTCGCGCCGAACTGCTGCGCTTTATCCTGCGCACGGTTCTCGTTCAAATCACAAAGAGCGGTGATGTCGACGTCTTTATTCCTGGCATACGACTGCAAGTGCATGTTTGAAATTGAGCCGGCCCCGACAATTCCGACCTTCAGCTTTCCCATTCTTTAGCCTCCTCCATAATTTGCGCGATTACCCATCCTTTACTAGCTATTCTGTGCACGAATGGAATATTCCTTCAGATTTTTTCTAAAAAAAGAAATAAATTTCCTAAAATGTATTGACTCTCTCATTCGCTCCATTTAACATTAAGATAGGAAAAAGGTGGAAACTCGAATCTGCGAACCGCTTCTTACACACCGTGAATTCAGGCAGCCGGAGGTTCGTAAAGGGCAGGAATGCCCGCATTCCTGCTCCTGATGCGATCATCGTAAAGGGGGCGAGTCCAGCGCATTTGGAAGCTTTTTGCACACTTCATGGAGGTTAGAGGTTGCAAGGCCGGTTCACTAATCTAGCGTAAAGAAGGGGAGCTCATAGATGGAGCGTACAATCCGTAAGTCTGCCACGATCCTTGCCGTTACGATGATGATGTCTTCGCTGCTTGCAGCTTGCAGCGGTTCGAACAATACCCCCGATAACACTAAACAGAATGCTGAGGCAACGCCGAATGTCGCGTCGAATAACACGAAGGAAGAGGGCGAGGGCAGCAAGCAGGAGCCCGAGAAGAAAGAGCCGGTTGACCTTAACTTCTGGACGATCTCGCTCAGCCCGAACTTCGACGACTATATCAATGGACGCATTAAAGTGTTTGAAGATCAGAACCCCGGCATTACCGTCAAATGGACCGACCTGCCATACGGCGCCATGGAGAACAAGCTTCTTACCTCCATCGCAGGCGGGAAATCTCCGGACGTCGTCAATCTGAATACCGGCATGACGATGACGCTTGCCGGCAAGAACGCCCTCGTCGACCTTAACGCAGAAGCGACCGAAGAACAACGCTCCATCTACTTCGAAGACCTCTACAACTCGACCAAGCTTGGCAATAGCGCCTATGCTTTCCCATGGTATTATGGACTCTCCGTCTTTGCGTATAACAAGAAAATCTATGAGGATGCCGGACTTGATCCGAACAAGCCGCCAACTACGATGGAAGAGCTGAAGCAGCAAGCCATCACCATCAAAGAAAAGACCGGCAAATACGGCTTTGTCCCAAGCTATAATCCGCCTGCGGATTTCTACTTCCAGGGCGTGCCGATCATCAGCGAGGACAAAACCAAAATTATCGTCAATACGCCGGAAGCGCTCGCTTGGGCGAAATGGAGCAAGGAGCTCTACGATAAGGGCATCGTTCCGAAGGAAAGCATCAGTGCGGATGCCAACTACGCGACGGATAAATACCAGTCCGGCCAAATCGCGACGCTGATCACCGGCGCACAGTTCCTCAGCCGTGTGAAGACGAATGCGAAGAACATCTATGACCAAACGCTCGTCGCCAAGATGCCGTCCCTCAAGCCAGGCGGCAAGTATCAAGCGGGCCTCATGAACGTCGTCGTTCCGACCATGAGCAAGAATCATCCGGAGGCCATCGCATTCGCGAACTTTATTACGAATGACGAGTCTCAGTTAGCGTTTGCGAAGATCGTCAACATCCTGCCTTCGACCAAGAAAGCGGCTGCGGATCCTTTCTTCACGGAAGCAGGAACCGATCCGGAGTCGATGGCCAAGGTCATCACCGCCCAAATGGCCTCGCAGGCACAAGACTTCTCGCTTGGCATCCGTAATGAGGGCGAAGTGCTGGACTTCCTGTGGAAGGGCTGGCAGGCGATGCTGACCGGGAAGGAAACGCCGGAGGAAATGCTGAAGAACGCAGAGGAGAACATGCAGAAGAAGCTCGATGAGATTAATGCGGAGAACTGATTTGCTAAGTTTCTTAAGGGAGCGGGCGCTAAGCCCGCTCTTTCCTGACAGCTGAAGCGAAAGGAGGGTGGGGATGGCAGCATCCAAGGAACAGAAGCGGCGGTACCGGTTCGCGTATATGATGCTGACACCAGGCGTGATTCTGCTCATCGTATTTACCTTTTATCCGATTATTTACGGCCTGCCCCTGGCATTCACGAACTATTCCGCCGTTGATACGACGGACTGGGTCGGATTCAAAAACTTCGATAAAGCATTCCACGACCCAGATTTCTGGATCTCTCTTAAAAATTCGCTCCTCTATGTCATCGTCGTCCCGGTCATTCAGATTCTATCGATTCTTATGGCCGTACTGGTGAATAACAAGCTTCGTTTCGTGCAGTTCTTCCGGGTCGCCTATTTCATTCCTGTCGTCACCTCGATGGTTGCGGCGGCGATCGCCTGGAAGTGGGTGTTCGAAGAGCAGGGAATCTTGAACTACTTTCTTGAAACCTTAGGCGTAATCGATGAGCCGATCTCCTTCATGGCCGAACCGAAGCTGGCGCTTTACGGCGTCATGTGCGTCACGATCTGGAAGGGCCTTGGCTACTACATGATGATTTATTTGGCGGGCTTGCAGTCGATCCCGTCCGAGCTTCAGGAGGCAGCCCGTATTGACGGTGCCGGCTGGCTGCAGGTAATCTGGCGCATTACTATCCCGCTGCTGATGCCTTTTGTCTTGTTATGTTCCCTAATGTCCGTCATGGGCGCCATTCGCGTATTTGACGAGATATTCGTCATGCATGGGCCGAAAGGGGACCCCGTATCGTCAACGCTCGTTACCAGCGTTTATACGTACAAGCTGGCTTTCCAGGACTTTAACTTCGGTTATTCGGCTGCAGTCGGTCTAGTCGTATCACTGCTCATTATGGTCCTGACGATCCTGCTGTTCCGTTATACGAGAAAAGGAGGGCTGACCTATTATGAGTGAAGCCGCCTCCCTGGCATCGCCGGAGCGTGACCGCAGTCGAACGAGGAAGAGAAGGTCTGCGAAGAAGCTCATCGCGCCCCTCATCCTTTACCCGTTGCTTATCCTGACCGCGCTGATTTGTCTGGGGCCGTTCCTTTGGCTGCTCTCGACCGCGCTCAAAACAGGCGATAACGTATACGCTTTCCCGCCGCAGTTTATTCCGAACCCTATCACGTTCGATAATTTCATCGACGTCTTCAATATTATGCCGTTGTGGCATTATATCTGGAATACGGTCTATATGACCGTGATGGGAGTCGGTCTTAACCTGCTCTTCTGTACGATTACGGCTTATCCGCTTGCGCGCATTTCGTTCCCGGGCCGCAGTTTTATCTTCTATGCGATTGTCAGTACGATGATTCTGCCGAATGCTGCTGGGATGATCGTCAACTTTATCATTATCAACAAGTTCGGCTTATACAACTCGATGCTCGGCGTCGTGCTTCCTTCTGCGATCAGCATGTTTAATATTTTTCTGCTCCGGCAGGCGTTTATTACGATTCCGAACGATATGGAGCATTCCGCGCGTGTGGATGGCGCCGGTGAATTCCGGATTTTTCTCATCATCATGCTGCCGATGATCCGCCCGGCCGTGGCAACCGTCCTCATCTTCGACTTTATGGCTTTCTGGAACAGTCTGATCTGGCCGGTAATTGTATTCGACGATCAAAGCAAGTATCCACTTGGCCCGGCCCTTCAATATCTAAATGGCACGCTGGCGTATAACTTCCCTTATATCGCGGCCGGTACGATTATATCGATTCTGCCGATTGTCATCATCTTCCTGTTCCTCCAAAAGCAATTTATTAACGGCATGGTCGGCGCGGTGAAGGGTTAGCGCACACAAAGAAACTGCCTGTTGTCATTCGAATAATGACGACAGGCAGTTCTTGTATTTAAACGACTAGTCCAGCTTGATCCCAAAGTGCTGGCGTAACGCTTCCTTGTATGCTTCGTCCGATTGGGGCGTGAACACGTTGACCCCACCTTGGGCAAACAGGCGGAATTCCTTCCCGGCCACTGTGTTCCGGCCCTCCCGGGTGCGGATGGCAACCATCTCTGCCTTTGTAAAGATCGAGTCCGGCGCATTCTCGCACCAATAGCTGGCCATGATGTAATCCTTCGGCAGCTGCGGCTCCTCCGTGAATGAATAGAGCCGGCACCATTCTCCATGCTTCAGTTCGCACAGCATCCAGCCGTAGTAAGGGTCCTTGTCCAATCGGTAAGTTTCATCGCCCTGCCGGTGCGGAAGCCCCTCGACCATGGCGACTGGCCGACGGGGAACGATGCCGCCGACGCCAACGTCACATAAATAGGTTTGGTCCCCGGCTTCAACCTTCAGCACTTGATGACGGCGTTTCGGAGGAGGGGACGGCTCGTCGCGCCAAAAGCGGGCGAACAGATCGGTTACAGGGTATCCCAGCTCGCGCAGCAGCCATCCGAACAGCGCGTTCAACTCGAAGCAATAACCTCCGCGCCGCCTGACGACAATTTTATCGAATAGGTGATCGATCTCAAGCGAGATCGGCACGCCGCGCACAATGTCCAAATTCTCATAAGGCACGGCGTGATGATGACAGTCCTGCAGATCTGCGAGCGCTTGAGCGCTTCTGTCCAGCGGTCCGTCATAGCCGATTCGATCTAAATAGAGCTGAACCTTGCTTTTCACGTCCATATTTCCGTTCTCCTCCCTTAAGACTAGTTTAGATCTAGTTTAACTCAAGCTTGTCGTGAGGGGTGACAGTTGTTGTCGAACGAGCCGGCGGAAATAAAAAAAGATGACCTTGATGTAGAAGGTCATCTCTTGGCTGCTTAATTCCGCGGTGATGTATTTAAACTGTTCGCTTGGTGACGAACAGAGATGGGAATGGGTCACGTCGATCAAAGCTGAGCTGAAACAATAAGAACAGAAAACAAAGAGCAGGCCGCCAGTATATACATAAGAGGAGCAAATCAGTATACCTGAGGAATTTATTTCTTTTCCAGATCATGTGATTAGTGTGAATTTTCGCTGTCGAAGGTACGGCTGTGAGGATTGTGGCAGTAGCGGATATATAGAGCGCTGGGTGGATGGTGAACTTCGTGGATTATCCTGCGCTGGTTATGGCATTAATCTGCTCTGAGCTAACAGGAATGGGTCAACGTGGGCATGGCACTCAATACGAAGGCGATGCCGGCCGCTATCGGGACGACATTGAACTTTTATACAATTCCGTTAGCGAGGAGAAAGCATTTATTCATATATGTATAGAAGTTCTTGTCGTTTTTGTATAGAAAGTTCTTGTCGTCCGACATTTGATGGTCGCTACATGTCGGAGGACAAGAACATCTATACAACGGCCTTGATAGCGTTATCGAGGTATGCGGGTTTAATAACACGCAAAAAATACTTGTCTCCGCCCGTAAATACGGCATATGAAGTGCTACCGGCATCGCGCATCATTTCATGCCTATCGAAGTTCATCGGGTAGTGTTCATTTAATATGTTCAATAAGTACATACAAGCAATCTCTCCCTTATAATTTGAGAGCCATATATCCGTCTGGATCAATATCCGCTTTTCGCATCACCTATTACCATATATAAAAGCTCAGTCTCTAGAATTTCCGCAAAAAGAACTATATAAAAACATTTCATTTACGCTTGAAGAGGCACAGCATTGCGCTTTTATAGGAACGAGTGGCAGTGGGACTGAAATTGGGTATGTAAGTAAATTCTCACAACTAGACAAAACTAAAGAAACAACCGTTTTTGAATATAAAGGGGAAGAATTTATTAAGATTCAAAATGAAATAACATCTATTTGCACTGAATGGAAACGTCATCGGAAATTGATTGAAAAAATATCGGACGACAAAAACATCTATACAAATCCGTATTAGGACAAGAACTTCTATACAGCCCAGTGAACCCGGAAATGCACGATTTATTAAGCTAACGGGCAGAGTAGTTGAAACACCGCAACCTTTATGTGGGTCATTACGTCTCACACCTAAATGGAAAATGAAGGGAGTGGATTTCAATAAAGAAAATTATCGTTTTATTTGCATTCTTTTGTCTTGTGTTCCTGATTGGTTGCAGTAAAGAAACAACTGAGCAGAATAATGTTAATCCTATTGAATACATTGAGTCGTTCGGTTGGCATGTAGAGGAGAAAATTAGCAATACAAAGTTAGAGACAAAAAGCTCGGACCCAAGTATTGCAGCTGTTGTTGATTTGAAGCCGTATGTGAATGAAGAAGTTTATATTACAACCTACTTGCTGAAAGAAAAACAAAAAACAGGAAAGAAAATATACGCTAATATCTATCAAGCTAATGAAGATATTATTGGTGGATTCGGAAATTTAGATGGTTGGTTACCTGGAGTTTTTTCTTTGAAGGATAAAGAAAGGTTAATTAACGAAGGAACAATAGATAAATAGCGTTTTCTCCTTAATTACGCTAAACAATCCTGTAGAGCTTAAGAAATAGGCTTTGTAAAAAAAGGAGCTCCTCGGTATGATGGGTTTGTCGAGAACACATCAGGGAGGAGCTCTTACTATGAAGTTTA